>CALEDY010000001.1 GCA_937949355.1 uncultured Collinsella sp.
GGGCCTTAACCTGACGGCTGCCGACGTGGTCATCCACTACGACCCGTGGTGGAACGTGGCAGCGCAGAACCAGGCGACCGACCGCGCGCACCGTATTGGCCAGCAACATACCGTGACCGTGTACAAGCTCATCGCCAAAGACACGATCGAGGAGCGCATCATGCAGATGCAGGAGTCCAAGCGCGACTTGGTCAACAGTGTGCTTGGTGGCGACGGTATCTCCTCGTCGCTGTTTACCCGCGAGGACGTTCTGGCGCTGTTGGGCGGCGACGGGCTCTAGCCTGCGCAGGTGGCGACCGGGGCTGTCGAAGCGGCGTCGGCTTGCCGGCGCGCCCTGACCCCGGGCGCTTGCCTCGCTCGTTATGTGTTCATTTGCGATGCCGTGGATGGTTCGTTTGCCTTTGGGCATAAGAACTATCGAGAACATTGGCACATCAGCAAAGGAGAACATCATGGCGAAATTCTTTAAGGACCCCGATGGCAAGCTCATTGCCGCCCTGGGCGACGACGTTGCAACCCCTGTCGGCTGCACGGAGCTGACCGCGAACACCGAGGACGCGGCGCACGAGAAGCACGTGCCCGTCGTCGAGAGCGAACGCGACGGTCACGTGATCCGTGCACGCGTGGGCTCGGTCGAGCACCCCAGCCTGCCTGAGCACTACATCGAGTGGATTGCCCTTGAGGCAGAGGGTCGCCTGGAGGTCCATTACCTCCAGCCCGGCATGAAGCCCGCGACGTTTTTTGCTGGCGGTTCCAAGACTGGCACTGTCTATGCCTACTGCAACCTGCACGGGCTGTGGTCCGCGACGTTCTAGGAGCGTGCCCCCGCTCGGGGTATCATAGCTAGCATATGCACATGCAAGCGCCGACTGCATCATGCGGCCGGCGCTTTTACTACGACAACGATGGTTTACGACGGAAAGGGCTGAGCCATGAAGCTCGCACTTGCACAGATCGATATGCGCCTGGGTGATATTGAGGGTATCTGCGGTCGCATCGAGGACCAGGCGCGCCTGGCCCACGAGCGCGGTGCGCGCGTGCTGTGCGTGCCGGCTCCGCTCTTTATGGGAGCCCTGCCCGGCGGCCTGGTGGGCGCTGCCGACTTTGAGCACGACATGCTTGCCGGCTTGACCGGCGTCGCCGAGCGTATCCAAGAGCTCGATATGATCTGCATCGTGCCCGCGGCGGTTTCGTTTGAGGGCCAGCCCCTGCTCGACTATATGATGCTCAAGGACGGTCGCGTGGTACCCGCGCGTGCGAGCATTGCCCTGCAGCGTGGCGAGAGCAACGACGCGCGTTGGGCGCCGCCGGTGTTCGACGTAGACGGCGTGCGCATCGCGGTGATCTTCGATCTGGACCGCGAGCTCGAGATGCTGCCGACCGGCGTGGACCTCATTGCCTATTTCCAGTTCAACGCATTCGATATGACCGACCGCGAGACCGCTGCCGTTGCGGCCGTGCGCAGCGGAGCCTACCGCAAGATCGCATCTAAGCGCAGCGTGTGGTTTGCCTGCATGGCACCGGTCGGTGCCTATGACGAATCGGTGTATACCGGCGGCTCGTTTGTGCTCGACGACTGCGGCCGCGTGGTGGCCCAATCGCCGTGTTTTGAGGAGAGCCTACTGGTTCAGGAGATCCAGCGCGGTGTGATGCTCGATGCCTTGGAGGATCACGAGCTGCCCGAGTTTCGTTCCGAGGAGTGGTTGTGGCAGGCGCTGGTGCTCGCCGTTCGCGATAACGCCCGTGCCCATGGCACGTCGCGCGCCGTGGTGGCGCTCGAGGGCGATTTGCCGTCGTCTTTGCTTGCGGCGCTGGCTGTCGATGCATTGGGTCCGCGCAATGTGGTCGGCCTGGTGCTGGGGCGCAACCGTATCTTTACGCCGGCGCAGGAGGAGGCCGAGGCCGCTCGTTGCGCCGCCGTCCGCGCGATTGCCGAGCGCCTGCATATTCGCACGGTTGAGCGCGATGCGCCGGATGCGGCGCGCGTACTCGACCGCGACGTGTCGGCGGGCGACGCCGAGCGCCTGCGCTCTCGCACGCTGGGTCTCATGCTGGAGGACACGGCGCTCGAGCTGGGTGCGATGGCGCTGAGCCCGCTGTCCAAAA
Organism: uncultured Collinsella sp.; assembly: GCA_937949355.1. Classification (GTDB taxonomy): domain Bacteria; phylum Actinomycetota; class Coriobacteriia; order Coriobacteriales; family Coriobacteriaceae; genus Collinsella. Next base: position 2,107 of record CALEDY010000001.1, read on the forward strand.
CCGAGTACGCGCTGGCGGCGCCGGCGCTTTGCGGCGGCTACCAGGGCGATTACGCGCCCTTTGGCGATGTGTACCTGTCGACGCTCGAGTTTGTGGCGCGTGTGCGCAACCGCACGTCTGCCGTGGTGCCCCAAGAGCTCGTGACGCTCAACGCGGTGGAAGATTGTATGGAGCGAGTGCTGGCGCAGGCGCTCTCGACGCTCGACGGTCCGGTCGATATGCTCGACCGCGCGGCACAGCTGCTCGGCGGGCTTGAGCCGGGTGAGGTCGATGGCGCGCTCGAGGCGCACGTGGACCGCAACCGACCCTTCGACGACATTCCAATGGCCGCCGGCAAGCCCGAGGCTTGCTCGTTGCTGCTGATGCTCGTGCGCCAGGGAGAGACGGCTCGCCGCCAGCTGCCGACGACGCCGATTGTCTCGGCCCGTTCGTTTGCCGAGCGTGCTTGGCCGTATATGCTCGCGTGGTCCGACCTAGGGCTGAGCGGCAAGGAGCGCATGACGGTCGATTCGTTGGCGCGCGCCGAGGTGCGCCGCTTTGCCGACGACGATACGAGTGACCGTATGCGTGGTGAGATGATGGGCATTTTGGGCGAGCTGCTGGGTATTTCGCCCGAGCAGATGGAGGAGCTGCGCTCCGAGGACGGCCAGCGTCGTTTGCATGAGGGTATGAAAAAGTTTGAGGGCGAGGTCCAGGACGCCATCGAAAAGATGATGGGCGGCCAGGGTGGCCCGCAGGGTGGACCCCAGGGCACACCGATGCCGCACCCGCCGGTTGATCCGAGGCAGTTCCCATTCTTCTCTCAAAACTAACTATGGGATAGGGCCAAGGTTACGCGGTTTTACCAAACCGCGTAACGAGTCGACGCTGCGCGAGCCCCTGCCGGGCAATCTGCCGCTCAAACCGTCGCTTGCGTACAGAAGTACGCGGCGCTCCTCTTTCGCGACACCTTGCCACGGCAGGGACTCGCTCGCTGACTTATGCTCAACCTATGGTTCGACCTTGCTTGCTAGATGCGGTCGCTGTTGTGTTATTCTAGAACAGACGTTCGTGAATAGTGCGCGGGGCCTTGCCTTGCGCTTGGCAAAAGGTGAGGGGAGGTCGGCTTGGTTATCTTAGGTATCGACCCCGGTTTGGCCCATACAGGCTGGGGGATTATCGAGGAACGGCGTGGCGAGGTTCGCTGCCGTGCCTACGGTTGTATCGAGACCAGCGCGGGCAGTCCGCTCGCGGTGCGCCTGTCGCATATCGCCCGCGACCTCAAGGGTGTCGTGGAGCGTTATCGACCCGATACCGCTGCTATCGAGAGCATTTACTTTGGCGCCAACGTTCGCTCGGCCATCCCCACGGCGCATGCCCGCGGTGCCGCGCTCGTGGCGCTTTCGGAATGCGCGCTCGAGATAGGCGAATACACGCCCATGCAGATCAAGCAGGCCGTGGTGGGTACGGGCGCTGCGGATAAACGGCAGGTTGCCTACATGGTGCGCACGCTCACGCAGCTCGACCACGACCCGCATCCCGACCATGCCGCCGATGCCCTGGCCTGCGCCATCTGCCACGTTAACCTCAGCCGCACCCGGGCGCTTACCGGTGGCGAGTTCTATCAACAGAGAGGAACCGGATACTGATGATCTCCCAGCTCCATGGAACGCTTGTCGAGGCCACGATGAGCTCGGCCGTTGTCGATGTATCGGGCGTGGGCTTTGAGCTCGGTATATCGGGTAGCACTGCTGCCACGCTGCCTGCATCCGGCGGCGAGGTGCGCCTCTATACCCGTATGCAGGTGCGTGAGGACGCCATGACGCTCTTTGGCTTTGCCTCCAAGGACGAGCGCACGATGTTCGATCGGCTCGTGTCCGTCTCGGGCGTCGGTCCGCGCCTGGCGCTTGCTGTGCTCTCCACCTATACCGTGGGGCAACTGTATTCCCTGGTAATGGCCGAGGATGACAAGGGCATGGCCAAGGTACCCGGTGTGGGCAAAAAGACAGCGCAGCGTCTGATCCTGGAACTCAAGAGCACCTTTGCCAAGGACAAGGGCTTTGTGCCGGTCGACGTGATTCCCGGTCAGGTTGCGATGCCGGTTCCCGCCGCCGCTCCCTCGGCGATTGATGACGCCCGCGCGGCGCTCCTCTCCATGGGCTTTAGCCCGCAGGAGACCGATGTCGCCCTGAGCGGGTATGATGGGCAGGATATGCGTGTCGAGGATCTGCTCGGCGCGGCGCTTAAGCGACTCGGAATGGATGCGTGATGTGGGAAGCCGATGACTCTCAGGACCTGTGGGCGACGCCCGGCAACTCGCCGGCGGCATCCATGGCGCACGGCGAGCGCATGGTGGGCTCGGAGCTGACGGCCGAGGACCTCGATGTCGACCGCACCCTGCGTCCCCAGCGCTTGGACGACTATTGCGGTCAGGAGCATATCAAGCAGAGCCTGCGCGTGCTCATCGAGGCGGCGCAGAGCCGTGGCGAGACGCTCGACCACGTTATCTTCTCGGGCCCTCCGGGTCTGGGTAAGACCACGCTGGCCACGGTTATCGCCAACGAGCTGGGCGCTCAGATTAAGACGACGAGCGGCCCCGCTATTGCGCGTACCGGCGACCTGGCGGCTATCCTGACTAACTTGCAGCCGGGTGACGTGCTGTTTATCGACGAGATTCACCGCCTCAACCGCTCGGTCGAGGAGGTCCTGTATCCTGCGATGGAGGACTTTGCCCTCGATATCGTGATCGGCAAGGGTCCGGCTGCACGCTCGATTCGCCTGGATATCCCCAAGTTCACGCTGGTGGCGGCAACGACTCGCTCGGGCATGTTGACCGGCCCGCTACGCGACCGTTTTGGCATTTCGTATCGCCTGGATTACTACACCGTCGAGGAGCTTGCCCAGATTGTGACACGCTCGGCGACCATTCTGGGTGTGACGATCGACCATCCCAGCGCACTCGAGATCGGCTCGCGTTCGCGCGGTACGCCGCGTCTTGCCAACCGTCTGCTCAAACGCGTGCGCGACTACGCGCAGGTGCGCGGCAACGGGCCTATTGAGCTCGATATCTGCCGTCAGGCGCTCGAGTTCTTTGAGATCGATGAGCTTGGCTTGGACTGGATGGACATTCGTATCTTGGAGACGCTTGCCAAGACGTTCTCCGGTCGTGCCGTGGGCCTGACGACCCTTGCCAGCGCGGTGGGCGAGGACCCGGGTACGCTCGAGGATGTCTATGAGCCCTATCTGCTGCAGTGCGGCTTGATGATCCGCACGCCCCAGGGCCGCCAGGCAACGCTTCGCACCTTTGAGCACTTAGGAATTGAGCCGGCCGTTTAGGACGGGTTTGTAGGCTATCGCTGAGCATTGGATAAACATATCGCCGTTTGTCGGTTGCGGGTGCTTTACTATTGCGCGCCCGTGCTATGCTGAATTGGTCTTTTTCTCATCCGGTAACGAAAGGACCGTCCATGCCTACTGACATCGAAATCGCACGTTCCGTCACACCGCTGCCCATTACCGAGGTGGCCAAGAACGCCGGTGTCGACGTAAAGCACCTGATTCCGTACGGCTTCGACAAGGCTAAGGTCGACTACTCCCTGCTCAACGAGCCAACTGATCACCAGGCCAAGCTCGTCCTCGTGACCGCCATCAACCCCACGCCTGCGGGCGAGGGTAAGACCACCACGACCATCGGCCTGGCCGACGGTCTGCGCCGTCGCGGCGTCAAGAGCGCCGTGGCCCTGCGCGAGCCTTCACTCGGCCCCGTCTTTGGCGTCAAGGGCGGTGCTGCCGGCGGCGGCTGGGCTCAGGTCATCCCCATGGAGGACATCAACCTGCACTTTACCGGCGACTTCCATGCCATCGGTGCCGCCAACAACCTGCTGGCAGCCATGCTCGACAACCATATTCAGCAGGGCAACCAGCTCGGCATCGACGTTAAGCGCATCACCTGGAAGCGCGTCGTCGACATGAACGACCGTCAGCTGCGCCATGTTATCGACGGCATTGGCGGCAAGGCCCAGGGTGTGCCGCGCGAGGATGGCTTCGACATCACTGTTGCCTCCGAGGTCATGGCAATCCTGTGCCTGTCCACGAGCATCAATGACCTCAAGGAGCGCCTGGGCGAGATCGTTGTCGGCTACAGCTATGCCGGCGAGCCCGTCCGCGCCCGTGACCTTAAGGCTCAGGGTGCCATGGCGGCCCTGCTCAAGGACGCGCTCAAACCCAACCTGGTCCAGACGCTCGAGGGCACGCCTGCGTTTGTTCACGGCGGTCCGTTCGCCAATATTGCCCACGGCTGCAACTCCATCATGGCCACCCGCATGGCCATGCGTTTTGGCGACGTCGCGATTACCGAGGCCGGTTTCGGCGCCGACCTGGGTGCCGAGAAGTTCCTCGACATCAAGTGCCGCATGACGGGTGTTCGTCCCAGCGCTGTCGTGGTCGTCGCCACTGCCCGCGCGCTTAAGTACAACGGCGGTGTCGCCAAGGCCGACCTCAACGAGGAGAACCTCGAGGCCCTTAAGGCCGGCATGCCCAACCTGCTGCGCCACGTTGACAACATCCAGAATGTCTACGGTCTGCCCTGCGTGGTCGCCATCAACCGCTTCCCGACCGATACCGAGGCTGAACTCGAGCTCATCGAGTCCGAGTGCCAGAAGCTCGGTGTCAACGTTAAGCTGTCCGAGGTTTGGGCTAAGGGCGGCGAGGGCGCGCTCGACCTGGCCGATGAGGTCATGCACTTGATTGAGCAGCCGAGCGAGCTCAAGTTTGCCTACGAGGACGGTGCCGATGTGGCCGACGCCCTCGAGGCCGTTGCCACCAAGGTCTACCGCGCCGACGGCGTCGACTTTACGCCGGCTGCCAAGCGCCAGCTCGCCGAGCTGCGCGAGAACGGCTTTGGCAACCTGCCGGTGTGCGTGGCCAAGACGCAGTACAGCTTTAGCGACAACGCCAAGGCGCTGGGCGCTCCCGAGGGCTTCCGTATCACCGTGCGCGAGCTTAAGGTTTCCGCCGGTGCCCACTTTGTGGTCGCGCTGACCGGCAGCGTTCTGACCATGCCTGGCCTGCCCAAGGTTCCCGCGGCCGAGAACATCGACGTCGATAACGACGGCAACATCACCGGCCTGTTCTAAGACTGCTGCTCATAGCCGCTTGCCCGCCCCGCCGCGCCTACCAAGGCCCGGCGGGGCTTTTTGATCCCTTAGGGACGGAGGAAAACGGATCGCTTGAGGGGTTGGCCTTGCGCGGTGATTCGTATTCCTCCGTCCTCAAGGGATCATTTTTTTGCGGCGGCAATGTTGCGCAACAAGAATCACGATTTCTCTCGTACGGTGTAGTTGGAAGAACCGCGCGGACGCATTGCGGCTGCGACGAGAGACGGGAGATGCGATGTATTGCACCAAGTGCGGAGCTCAGATACCCGATGGCTCCACGTTTTGCACGAGCTGCGGCGCTCGCGTGGGCGGAGTTGAGGACCAGGCGGAGCCTGTGGCGTTTCCGGTAGGGGATGCGCCAGCGGCCGCTCCTGCGGGGCAGCACGCTCCTCAGGGTGCCCCGGTTCATATGGCGGCGCAACCTCGTTATGAGGAGCCTATGACCGAGCCTGCTGAGGCCGCTCAGCCGTTTGTTCCGACGCCGCAGCCCAAGAAGCCCAAGCACAGGGGCCGTATCGTCGCTGCCGTTATCGGCGGCGTGGCCGTTGTCGCCATCGTAGCGGCAATCGTCATCGTGCCGCGCATCGGCTCGTCGTCCGAGGTGACTTCGGGCGGCAAGGGTTACGTTGTCTGCGCATGCGAGACCAAAGTACTGCCTAAGAATAGCAAAGGAAAAAAGCTCAAGAGCTATACCGTCGAGCTGGTTCCGGTGTCCGGCAAGGGCAAGAGCTACACCATCAAAGTGGATGGCGAGGACGGCTTTGCCATGGAGGACTTTGGCGAGCTGCCCGACCAGAAGTACCAGATGACCATCACCTCAGGCAAGGGCAAAAAGAAGAGCACGACCACCATGAAGGTCGACTATACCAAGGAAGGTTCGGACGCCCCTAAGAGCGTTGAGCTCACGCAGTCCAAGAAGGAGGCCAAGGCCTCTGCCAAGGCAGCGGTCAAGACGGCAAACGAGCTGTTCACCGACAAAATCCTCGAGTATCAGAAGAAGTATGGCGAGGGCGAGGCTGTCGAAATGGGCAATTCGCTTTACGGCGCTCAGGGTGTGGGCTATGCCAAGCTCATTGACTTTGATGGGGACGGGCAGGACGAACTGCTGATTGAGTATTCCGATGAGCCAGTGGACCGTGAAGATAATGCAACTGCCGCGCGGGCTGAGGTTTGGGCATATCAAGACGGCGAGATTAAGAAGGTTTATACACCGGAAGTCACTGTGTCTCACCAAGAAGCATCTGTGTCCATTTGGCTTGAAGAATACGAGGGCAAGATTGGTTTTTCACAGTGGTTCGACCACGGAACGGCAATTAAGCAAAGCGATGTCTCTGGTGAGAGCGGCCCTTCTGCTCATGAATACCAAGTTAAGTTCATAGGATATGATGGCCAGTCATTCAAAGCTATGACTGATCTAATTGCTCCAAACGAGGTCAAAGTTGCCTCGCTGGAAGAAAACGCAACCTTGTATTACGGTGAGTCCGTAGTAAACAAAAGCATCGCAACGGTGGCCACGACGCTGGAGCAGCTGAAGTCGAAGGATGCCGGCGACGATGCGCAGGTGAGCTACGAAGCCGTTTCTGCCACGCAGGATGTTAGCTTTACGGCGCCGGTGGGCGAGGGCGCGCCTGATCCCGACGTTACGTGCCAGATTTCGGCTACGTGGACCTATCCTCAGGTAAAAGGCCAGGGTGTAGGTGTCGCCAAGTTCAACAAGGATATGATTCAGCTCGTCGCTGATGCGCTTGATGCGAGCAAACAGGCGACACCATATGATGAGAACTACCGTGTGACCACGATGTATTACGCTGAAATCGTCTCGATTGACGGCGATATCGCCTGTGTGCGAACCTACACCGATAGCTATCAACCTCCGTATCGCTCGGAGCAGGTGACAAGGTCGGCATACTATAGCCTCAAGACAGGCGAACAGGTATCGCTGGAGGATTCGCTTGCGCAGCACGGGCTTTCGTTTGACACCCTCAAGAGCGAGGCTAAACAGGCGATTAAGACGGCAAAAAGTAATATGTATTCTTCATACACCAATAGCTACGAAGATGATGACAACTTTACCGAGGATCATTTCTACTACGACGGCAAAGGTTATGTTGTGGTGCTCGATACCGGTGTATTTGACTGCGACGCATGGGGTACACACGATTTGGTGGCACATGCTTTTGACTCGAGCTATTCCAGTGGCCAGGACGTGACCCCCGAGTATCCTCGCTATACGTATATTATTAACGAGTAAGACGAGACCGCAGAAAGTGAACTGAACAGTCCCCGGTGACGCAAAACGCAGTGCCGCTGGGGACTTTTTGATGCAAATTGGCTCCGAAATAAGCTGTCTGGGCCAGCCGCGCCACGAAAAGCGCCCATCTACTACGTTTACCGGGGTTAGACCGACCATGGAGCGTTTTTTAACAATGCGGCAAGACGTTTACCTGCGGTTTTGTTAACACAAATATGGCCATGGTTGGCACCCTTGGGTTAAACGTAGTAGATGGGCGCATTTTTTGGTGCACAGCCCAAGAAGAGGTCGTTAGCCGCGCTGGAGGCCGAACAGCTTGGCGTTGCGCTCGGCGACCAACATATTGATGTCGGCGATTTCCATCTCGCCGTCAATGTAGGGCTGGTAGGTGCCATACGGATCGCCGGCTCCCAAGCTGCAGCTTCCGCAGTTGTCGCAGCTGCCGTTGCCGCAGCCCGCGAGTGCCAGCTTGATGATCTCCTCACGCTCGGCACGCGTCGTGTCCTTGATGAGCTTGCTTTTTGCCATGACGTTCCTCGATTCGATTGTGACCGTCGGCCGCGCATGTCTTGTAGATACCGACGGCCTTTGCCCATCATAGGCTTTTGCGCGGGTAGAATGCATGGATAACTTGATGCTTACGGGCGACGGAAAGGAATCGTTGCATGGACCAGGATAAGACGACCGTAATGGGTGGCTACGGCTCCCCGCGGACGGGCAATGGCGCCGATGAGACCCGCGTCGTGCCGGACGCCCGATACGCCTCGGCCGATGCGACCCAGGCCTCGGCCGATCCCACGCGCGTTGTGAATTACGGAAACGCAGCGCAGGACCCGTATGGTGCCTCGTCGCAGAGCCCCTACGACAACGCGGCGGCAGACCCTTATGATGACCTGCTGCAAAATCCCATTCCGCAACCTCAGCAGACGACATATATGCCGCGCACGGCACAGCCGCGCTACGAGTCGCGCGACCGATATGCGCGCGAGCCGTATCGTGAGTATCCCAAGTCCATCCCTCAGTATGGCGAGGACGAGGAGAAGAAGCCTTCGCGTTCGTCGAGCGTGATCAAGAAAATCCTGATCGTGCTGGCGATCTTCTTTGCCCTGTCAGTTGTGTTTGCCATCGTGTCGGGCATGCTCAACAAGCGGGGCGCCACGACTGATACCATGGCCGGGCAGACCGAGACTGCCCAGTCCGGCACCGTCGACCTGAGCGATATCCCGGATCAGTACTGGTCCAACGCCAAGAAGCTCCTCAAGTCGCGTGGGGCCGATCTTTCGAACGCCGTGATCCTGACCGACGACGGCTCGACGCCCGTCGTCGATGCCAACTGGGTCGTGACGTCTGCCTACTATAACGACAACGGCAACCTCGAGATTCAGCTTACGCGCAAGGACGGCTCGTCGGGCAATGCGTCCGGCGACCAGGGCGGCGCGGACAGCTCGAGCTCCAATACGCTGGAGGACCTGAGCAGCAAGGCGCAGGAGCTGGGAGATAAGGCCCAGCAGTTGGGCGACACGGCTCAGAATCTCGGCGATACTGCACAGAACCTGGGCGATATGGCAACGAACGCCTGGGATGCCCTGCAAAACGGTATTTCGGGCGCGCAGGGGAACTAGCGGTCGAGCGGCTAGAGCCTTAGCAGTGTAAGCAAAAACGGGGCGCAGGATCGCGTGACCGGGCGCGTAGGCGCGTTGGTCGGCGGTCCTGCGTCCCGTTTTGCTGTCGATTACAGCTGTTCGGCCGGACGGTCGGGCGAGCTGAAGCCCGAGTCAAATGTGACGACGCACGAGACATCGGGCCGGCGCTCGTGCACGATGCGCGTGACGAGCTCCAGCAGCTCCTCGTCGGATATGTCAAAGCCGTCGGGACGCACCAGGTCAAGCGAAACAAAGCCGTCGTGCTCGTGCAGGTCATGGATGGAGAGCGCAGGGTCGATCTGCATGATGCCGCGCTTGACCCAGCCGCGCAGGTCGTCGCCAGTGGTGGCGATGGGGTCGCAGTGTAGCGTGATGTCGATGCCCATCTGCCGTTTGATATCGTGCTCGATGGTGTCCAGAATCTCGTGGTGCTCAAAGGCATCGCCCTCGCCGGGCATTTCCACGTGCGCGCTGGCAAATTGCCGACCGGGGCCGTAGTCGTGCACCATGAGGTCGTGCGTGCCTAGGACCTGCGGATATGACATGATCTTGTCGCGGATTGCCTGGACGAGCTTGGGGTCGGGCGCTTGCCCCAACAGCGGGCTGATGGCGTCGCGTACCAGGCCCATGCCGCTGATGCAGATGAAGATGCCCACGCCCAGGCCCGCCCAGCCATCGAGGTCAAAGCCGGTCGTCTGCGAAATGAGCGCTGCGGCCAGGACCGAGGCCGAGGTAATGACGTCGTTTTTGGAATCCTGCGCCGTGGCGATAAGCGTCTCGGAATCGATGCGGTTGCCCAGCGTGCGGTTGAACGCCGCCATCCAAAACTTGACGAGCATGGACAGGACAAGGGCTGCCATGGAGAGCGCCGAATACGCGGTGGGGGAGGGCTTGATGATCTTGGTAATGGACTCGAGTGCCAGGTTGATGCCGACGGCGCAAACGAGAACGGCGACAAACAGCCCCGCCAGGTACTCGTAGCGGCCGTGGCCATAGGGGTGCCCCTCGTCGGCCGGGCGGCTGGCAAGGCGGAATCCGAGCAGGCTCACGATGTTGCTCGAGGCGTCGGAAAGGTTGTTGAAGGCATCGGCGATAAGCGAGACAGAACCCGCGAGCAGACCAGCTATGCCCTTGGCCAGGCACAGCGTGATGTTGAGGCCGATGCAGATGAGGCTTGCGGCAAAACCCGCGTTGGTGCGGCAGGAGGTATCGACCGGCTCGCTTTCGCTGCCGGGAACAAGCGTATGTACCAGCCGATTTACAAATAGCATGGCGTATCTCCTCGCATTCTTATTAAGGGGATAGTGTAGCTCGCACAGACGCAACGTGTACCGATGTTCAGAAAATGCAGCAATGGTCTGCCGGCGCTAACGGGCGCGAGGCGGAGGGGGCGACCGTCCGCGCGCCTTCGGGTTCACTGCGCCTTCCCGTCCGACCGAGTGCTCCATTTTGGGCCACATGGGTATGGGCACGCGCCGATTTGCTCGACATACTGAATGTCGACAGCCCTGTGCAAAGGAGGACGTTTCCATGGACGAGATGTTTGCCATTAAATGCCAAAACTGCGGCGGCCCCATGTATTCGCACCAGGCAAAGCGCAGCTTTGAGTGCGCCTATTGCGAAACGGTTATTCCGTGGAAGGCGGATGCCGGGGAGCCCAAGAGCGCCCTGGGTATCCGTCATACGCCGTTGACGGTGGTTGACGGGCTGCTCAAGCTCACGCACGTCTCGCAGCTCGAGCGCCCAGAGGACCCGGACTGGTATTTCTTCAATTCGCACTGGCGCAATCAGTCGGTTCTGGAGCATCTGCTGTGGGAAGATCGCGGAACGGCGCAGGAGTTCCAAGAGGCGACGCACGTGAGCATTCCCTGCCCCTTCTGCGGCGCGTCCTTTGAGGGGTCATCGACCCAGCGCGTGTTTGAGTGCCCGTCCTGCGGCAACAAAATCGGTATGGCTGACCTTCTCAAGCCCGGTGCGTTTAGCAAGCGCCTGACCATGGGCGTGGGTGCCGAATACGTTCCCGAACAGGGCGTCCCCTGTGAGATATCGCCGCAGCAGGCACGTGCCAACGCGCTACAGCTGGTGCGCCAGTACCCGGAGGTCTTTGCCGGTCACGATGTAGAAGACGCAATCCAAAATGACATGATGCTCTTCTATTTCCCCATGGCGCTGGCGGACCTGCGCATGATGGCGAGCTTCCCGGGCAAGGGCCTGAGCAAGGAGACCCTGGTGTACTACGAGGTGCTCGACTGGGCATATCCCAGGGCAAACTACCTGGACGTTCGCCTCATGGGCATTTTGGAGCCGTGGGACTTTGCCAAGGTCGGCCCGTTCGATCCCGCCATGCAGGAAGGCGACTTCCGCGTCGTTTCCGTCGATGCGTCCACCAAGGACAAGGTGGTTATTGATAAGCTGGCGCTCGACGTTGCAGGCAACGATGCCGAGGCGACCCTGGGGCTCAATAAAAAGAGCATCCGCGCCTGGGCGCGCAAGGCCCGCAAGCATAAGGACGGCCTGGTGATGGTACCGGTCTACTTTGTCGATCGCCCGGCGTCGGATAGCCACGATGGCGAGCAGGTGCGCATCGCCGTAAACGGCCAGACGGGTCGCGCGGCCGCGGTGGTGTTTAGCGACAAACGCGAGACACATGTGGTGGCACCGCTCAATCCCAACGTGATGCTGTCGAGCGAAAGCACCGTGCACGCCACGCCCATCGAGGTCAAATACGTTAAATCACCGTTCCTATACCAGATCGTACGCCGTGGAGGTGGCGAGCAACCGCGGCAGGTGGCAGCGGCGGCCGAGGGTTCCTACCGAGAGGAGAAGCCCAAACGAAAGGGCCTGTTCGGCGCGATCTTTGGGAAGTAGGGGAGTGGTGCGGGACAGTGCGCAGTAGTGCGAGCTGCCCGTCGTGGTAGATGTAAATAAACGGTGGGACGACTGCAAAAGAGCCTTTCCACTGGGTAAAATCAAACTGTGCCGCGGAACCTGCTCCTCAGCTAGTCACACTTCGGAAGCGCGGGCAACGCAGGTATTATCGTCTAAAGGGCCGGCTGCAACCGGCCCTTTTCTGCGGCAGCGTGGATTCGAATATCAACACGGTGTACGGTCCCATGGTGCTTTGCTCCGTGACGAACGGACCTATGACGGCGCATTCTGTAATCCTCATTTGTGCGGTCCCCTAATCATTTGCGTTGACTGTCATTGTCTTCGTTGAAGACGCGTCCTAAAACAAACACCGTTCTATCAACTCTTTACCGCGCAGGGTGTCGACCCACTCCTGCGGGATGGCTTTGAGACCGTATGCCGTGCCTGCGAGGGCGCCGGCGACGGCTGCGGTGGTGTCGGTGTCGTCGCCTAGGTTGACGGCGGCAAGCACGCAGTCTTCGTAGCTGTTAGCGTTGACAAAGCACCAGCTGGCGGCCTTAAGGGTGTCGCGCACGAAGCTGCCAGACCTGATTCCACGCTCGGGTACGTCTTTCAGCTGGAGCACCCATGAGGGAACCGCGCCGTTCATCACATCCCTCATCAGCTCGACAAATATGATGCATGCGTCGGTCGACGTTCTGTGGGCGTGCGTAATCGCGGAGACCTCGCTGATCTCTTCGTCTGTCGCATCGGTGAACGCCAGGGGAGCGATGCGCATGAGCGAACCGTTGCCGTTGTCGCGCTCGCCGGAGCCTCCTTTGCCGGTGTGCAAGGCGCGGGCGGTCGTGCCGCCGTAATCGAAAACGCCGTCGATCGTATACTCGCCACGGACAATCCAGCTTACGAACTTGTCGCGCATGTCTGCGGTGTCGATATGCCCGAGCTCCCTAATCGAGTCGCAGGTAGCAAGCGTCATAGATGTGTCGTCGCTCCAGGTGCCGGCGGGCTGCCCATGCGTGCCGTAGCCGATCATGTCCGTGCATTCGAACATGCCGCGTGGCCTGAACTCGTAGGGAACGCCCAGCGCGTCGCCGACGGCAAGCCCATAGATGCAGTCGCGCAGTGTCGTTTTCGGTCTGTCTGTCATGGAGCGCTCCTCTTATGTCGGGGGATATGAAACGCCGTCGGGGGTATCGGTCGCAACGTGCTGCTACCCTTGCGCTTCGCCATTAGTCGCTTCGTTGATGGCGCGGTACTCGGCACTCAGCTCGCGCGCCAGCTCTTCCTTGCTTGGAAGATACGGCAAGTATTTGGCGGCAAACACTTGGTCGTTGTCTTCGGGCAGCGTGTACTCGACAATCGAGTCGCTTTTGTCCGCGCAGAGCACGATGCCTATAGGCGGATTGTCGCCTTCGTTCATGAGCTCGCGCGTGTAGTAGTTCACATACATTTGCATCTGGCCCAGGTCCTGATGCGTAAGGTCATCGGTCTTAAGGTCGATGAGCACGAAGCAGCGCATCAGATAGTTGTAAAACACAAGGTCAATATAGAAATGGCGCCCATCAAAGGTGATGCGCTTTTGGCGCGCCTCGAAAGCGAAACCACGGCCAAGCTCCAGCAGGAACTTCTGAAGATGCGTGATGAGCGCCTGCTCTAGATCGCTCTCGCGAAACGCAGTATCGTCCGAGAAACCTAAAAAATCCAGTACATATGGGTCGCGGATGATATCCTCGGGGCGACGAGCCGGGGCGCTCTTTTGGATTTCCTGGGTGACGGCCTCCTTGTCCTTGCTGGCAAGCAGGCGCTCGCGGAACATGGTGTTAATCTGGCGCTCGAGCTGACGCGTGCTCCAACGAGAATCGGCGTATTCGTTTATGTACCAGGCGCGAGCATCAGGGTCGGGAATGCGCATCAACCTGCGGTAATGAGTCCAGCTCAATTCGCTACGCAGTGCGTCGCGAATTGGAAACGCAAGAAAGAACTGACGCATATTGCGAAGGTTTGCGATGCCAAAGCCTCTTCCGAAATCCGCGGTAAGCCTTCTGGAGAGGCCTGCAATCAATGCCTCTCCATATGCTGCGCGCTCCTCTCCGCCCTGTTCATCAATAATGCTCTTGCCGATCTCCTAATACGCCTCAACCATCGCAAAGTTAACGGCGGTATAGGCCTTGTCGCGAGCGGCGTTGAGAATCGAGGAAACCTGCTTGTAAAAAACTTCTGGCACGATTGCCGATTCTCCACGGTTTACCAGTTCGCCCGTCACTGTCGCCCCACTTTCCTCTTGTGGAATGCATCTTTATCGCATTTAGTTTAAAGCCTCGCGCGGACACGAATTGCTGTGCTGTCTGGCGCCTTCGCATGGGAGTCTTGCGGTGACTAAAATGTGGCCATAGAGGCAGTTTTAGCGAACCCCGCGGGAGTGACACGCATGGATAACAACACTTTGCTACTCCTTCATGTCAAAAATAGGGGCGCAGAACGGTATTCTGCGCCCCTGATTGAGCCGATGCGTCTGAAAGCCGGCTTGCCTATTCGCTAGCGCCTTCGCTGTCTTCGCGATCGTTGGCAAGCATTGCCGCGCCGGCGACCGTTGTCGCCACGGCGGCGGCAGCGAGCCCGGCGGCAATGCCAGAGCCGTCGCCCGTGCCGGCGAGTTTTCCGCCCGAGCCCTTGCCCTTGTTGCTCTTACCGTTCTTGTCCGCGCTGCCCGCGTTGGCATCGTTGCCGTTGCCGCCGCCGGTACCGTTGCCGG
>CALEDY010000002.1 GCA_937949355.1 uncultured Collinsella sp.
GGAAGGGCGGAAAGCTCCTTGGTCACCGAGGCGAGCGTAAGCGACATGTTGGTGCCGGTGTCACCGTCGGGTACGGGGAAGACGTTGAGCTTGTTGATCTCCTCGGCCTTGTCGGAAACGGCAGCCGCAGCGATCGGAAAACAGGTGCGAATGGTCTTTGCAATCATGAGTGGTGAAATCTCCGTATTCGGATGCTAGTTCAGACGGCTCTTGAGCGCGTCGATGTGAATGCCGATCTTAAGGCTGGCGGGATCGATCTGGGCGATCTCCTGCAGGGTGAAGGCAACGGAGCTCGAAAGATTGTGGCAGACGGACTTCATGTTGACGCCGTTCTCGAGCACGACGTGAAGGTCGACCGTAAGGCCGTTCTCGTCGGCGGAAACAAGCACGCCCTTGCGGAGGCGCTGGCCGGCAAGCAGGCGCACGCTCTCGGCGCCCTGCAGCTGTTCGGCCATACCGACGACGCCGTAGCACGTCATCGCGGCATAACCGGCAATATCGGCAATAACGTCGTTCGAGACGCTCAGGCTGCCGTTAATGGTCTCAGACACAAGAATCTCCTTTTCTGGTGCTCGCGGCACCATGTCGTGGGAGCAATCATTCCAACATTTTACAACGACCGCGCCATGTTAAGGCCACGGGGTTCGCGATTACATCCTCGACACGAAATGTTGATACGGTAACGTTCGCCACCGGCGATCGCGGCATGAAAAAACCCGCCGCATAAGCGACGGGTTTTACAACCTGGCTCCCCGGGTAGGACTCGAACCTACAACAGCGCGGTTAACAGCCGCGTGCTCTACCATTGAGCTACCGAGGAATTTAAAAGCCCAGCGGAATGGGCTGAGAAATTCTGGCTCCCCGGGTAGGACTCGAACCTACAACAGCGCGGTTAACAGCCGCGTGCTCTACCATTGAGCTACCGAGGAATAGGTGCGTGCTCTCAAGCAACGAAGTTTATTATACGGACGAATCAGCTCAGGGCAAGAACTTTTTTAAGAAATTTTCTCCGCCTAGTCGTTGGGGACGTTCTTAAACGACTAGTCAAACAAGAACGTCCCCAACGACTGCATGAAAGCGCCCTCAAGCGGATGTGCTTGAGGGCGCTTCTTGCTTGACTAGCTTTCGATGTAGTCCTTGAGCTTGCTGGAACGGCTCGGGTGGCGGAGCTTGGCCAGGGTCTTGGACTCGATCTGGCGGATACGCTCGCGCGTGACGCCAAACTCGCGACCGACTTCCTCGAGCGTACGGGGATGTCCGTCGACAAGGCCAAAGCGCAGCTCGATAACCTTGCGCTCACGATCGGCAAGCGAATCGAGCACCTGGGTGAGCTGCTCCTGCAGCATGGAGAAGCTGGCGGCATCGGGCGGAACGATAGCCTGGGAGTCCTCGATGAAGTCGCCCAGCTGGGAATCCTCTTCCTCGCCGATCGGGGTCTCGAGCGACACGGGCTCCTGCGAAATCTTCTGGATCTCGCGGACGCGATCGGCGCTCATGTCCATCTCGGCACCGATCTCCTCGGGGGTCGGGTCGCGACCCAAGTCCTGGAGGAGCTGGCGCTGCACGCGGACGAGCTTGTTGATGGTCTCAACCATGTGCACGGGAATACGGATGGTACGGGCCTGGTCGGCAATAGCGCGCGTAATGGCCTGACGGATCCACCACGTGGCGTACGTAGCGAACTTAAAGCCCTTCTGATAGTCGAACTTCTCGACGGCGCGGATCAGACCGAGGTTACCCTCCTGGATCAGATCCAGGAACAGCATGCCACGGCCGACATAGCGCTTGGCGATGGAGACGACCAGACGCAGGTTTGCGCTAATGAGCGCCTGCTTGGCCTCAAGACCAACGTTCTCGATACGCGTAAGACGACGCATCTCGGAGCGCGTGAGTTCAATCTCGCCCGCATCAGCAGCCTCGAGCTTCTCGGTAGCCTCGAGACCGGCCTCGATCTTCATGGCCAAATCGACCTCTTCAGATGCGGTCAGCAGGTCGACCTTACCGATCTCCTTGAGGTACATACGAACCGGGTCGCCGGTCAGCATCACCGTGGAGGCATCGATGCCGCGCACGCGCGAACGCGAACGAGACGTGCGCACGGTGCGCTTCTTCTTGCTCTTGGAAGAGCCCATCTCGGCGTCGGCCTGGCGGGCCATCTTAAGCTCGTGATCGTCGAGCGAGCCGGAATCATGCTCGTCGTCGTCATCGAAATCGTCGGTATCGTTATCGTCATCGTCGACGCCCATCGGGGCGTCGTCGTTTCCGCTCGCGGAGATAATCTGGATGCCGCTGTTGCGCAGCGCGAAATACACCGCGTTGAGCTGCTCATCAGAAACATCGATATCCTTCAGGGCGACCTGAATCTCGTCCTCGGTTACCGAAGTCCTGTTTGAGCCGTTGCCCATGAGCTTTGCAACGTAGGATTCCAGCCCAGTACCCGTGCTCTCAGTCTTTTTTGGCACAGATTCTCCCTTCGTAGTCCACAGGACTCAATACTTTAGCACACACATGGACGTCTATACCCAAAATAAAGACAGGATATAGGCGAGAATACGCTGGTTGACCACAACATCTAGGCCTGATCGGCACCTGCGGTCTCCAAACCGATCAAACGGAACGGGTCGGCCACGCCACCGATCGACTTTTGGAGCTCGCGCTGGCGCTGTGAATCTTGCACCGCCTGCATCGTCAGCACGCGACGGGCCTCATCGTCGAGTGAACGGTCCTGGCGCAACTTGGCCTGCGCGGCTCGCATGCGACGTTTGATGGTGTAGAGCTCGAGCGTATCGAGCATAAAGACGATGTTCGTCTCGGTCGGGTGCTTGCTCGTCGCCGAGATGCGCCCGGCGCTGACAAGCGACGCCGCCTCGGGACACACCGCCCGCGCCGCATCCATGCATGCCGCAGGATCGGTTCCCGGCGGCGTTGCCAGCACGGCCCACGCAATGGACTCGTGACGCGGGTCGACCCACTCGATAGAACAAATGCGATCGGCATACGTGCGGAACAGATCGGGGTAGCTCGTGAGCATCGTCAGCAGCTCGCGCTCCCCCGCCAGGGATTTCCGCTCCAGATCGGTCAAAACAATCGGCATCGGCGGAGCTGCCGCCGCGCTTGAACTATCGGCAACGGGCGCAGCGCTTTCCATCCCCGCTGGCACATCGATTGGCGGCAGATCCTCGTCGACCTCAACCGGCGCGGCCCCATAGGCATCAAGCGGAACGTAGTCGTACGGATCCTCCTCGACCGGTGCGGACACCGGCGGCGTCGCACCCGCGGCCCAGGCACCGCGACCGGCACTGCGCGCACCAGCCGCACCGCCGCCCGAGCTTCGTCCCTGCGAACCGCCCGCGCGCTCAGCTTGCGCGCGTTGACGCTCGTAGTTCTGCTCACGCCGGCGCTCGGCATCCTCACGCTTGGCGACATCGCGAAACACACGGCCCGAGCTCGCGCGCACGGTCTCCAGGTCCAAACCCAACAGGTCGGCAATCTGGATAAAGTACGTGTCGATCATATAGCTGTCACGTAGCGGATAGATGAGCGTCAGCGCGTCCTCGAGCGCTTTGGCGCGACCGCCCGGTGTGGTAATGTCACTCGACTCCTGAAGCGAGCGGTACACAAAGTCCATGAGGGGCTCGGCGGCATCGATGCGCGCCTGCAGCGCCTCGCCGCCATGCGCCGTGATGAACTCCATGGGGTCGTTGCCGTCAGGCAGCACCACGCAGCGCAGGTCCATCGAATCCTGCTCGATAAACTGAATCGCGCGGCGAGCGGCCTTTTGACCGGCGGCGTCGCCATCGAACATATATACAATGCGCTTGGCAAAACGGGTGAGTGTCTTAACGTGATGTTCCGTCAGCGCCGTGCCCAGCGTGGCGACGACGTTTTTGATCCCCGCCTCCCAGCAGGCGATGCAGTCGGTATAGCCCTCCACCACGATGGCGGTATCCTGCGCGACGATAAACTCCTTGGCCCAGTTAAAGCCATAGAGGTTTCGTTTTTTATGGAACACGCTCGTCTCGGCGGTGTTGAGGTACTTGGGCTGACCATCGCCCATGATGCGCCCGCCAAAGGCGATATTGTGACCCTGCTCATCAAAGATGGGAAACATCACGCGGTCGTAAAAGCGGTCCGCGAGCTGTCCGCGCCCGCGGCTCACGGCCACGTTGGCGTCGATCATCTCCTGCGGGGTAAAGCCCGCCTGAGACAGGTGCGAAACCAGCGCGTTGCGACCCGGCGCAAAACCCAGGCAGTAGCGTCGGCAGACATCGCCACCCATACCGCGGCTGGCAAAGTACTCGCGCGGACGGCTGTCCTTACCGCGCATGAGCATGGTGTGGTAGAACTGAGCCGTCTCGGCGCACAGGTCATAGATGCGGGCACGCTTAGTGCCGCGATCGCGCTGCGCACCGGTATCGTGCAGTTCAATGCCCGCACGATCAGCCAAATAGCGGATCGACTCGGGAAAACTCAGGTTCTCGCGCTTCATGATATAGGTAAAGACGTCGCCGCCCTCGCCGCAGCCAAAGCAGTGCCACACCTGCGTAGCAGGGATAATGTGAAACGACGGGGTCTTTTCGCCATGGAACGGGCAGCAGCCCCAAAACTCATGGCCGCGGGGCTTGAGCTCAACCGTTTCCTGCACGATGGCAACCAAGTCCGACGCCGCGCGTACTTGATCTTTTTCCTCATCGCTAATCACGGATGCTCACCCCCTGCTCACCCAAGTTATGACGAATATCGTCGATATTACCCTCGACGGTCGCGATCAACTCGTCCAGAGAATCGAACACGCGAGACGGACGCAGCCAGCGCGTAAACGCCAGCGACACGGAAGCGCCATACAGGTCGCCCGCATAGCCGATCAAGTTGGCCTCGAGATGCGCCGAGGCGGCATCATCGGCATAGGTCGGCGGCAGGCCGACGTTAACGGCAGCAGGCCATACGGTATCGTCGACCAGCACCAGACCCTCATAGACGCCATCGGCAGGCACTTGGATGCCGTCGGGCACCTGGATGTTTGCCGTGGGAAAGCCCATATCGGAGCCCTCGTGACGGCCAGCCGCCACAACGCCGCGCAGCATATAGGGACGGCCGAGAAGCTCGGCAGCCAGCTCCACATGACCCTGACCCAGCTCATGGCGGACGCGCGTGGCACAGATGGTCCGCCCGTTAACGCAGAGAAGGTCGTGACCGTAAACGTCAACCCCACGCTCAGTGCCCCAGGCGCGCATCTCGGCAACGCCCGAAGCCCCGCCGCGGCCGAGCCTAAAGTCGCTGCCTACACGAATGGAGCGAATGTCGATAACGCGCGACAACAGCGCCAGAAACCCGACATGATCGAGTGCCGCCACGGCGGGCGTAAAGGGAACGGCCACCACCGCATCGACCCCGGTTTGAGCCAGGGCATGCAGGCGGTCGGCCGTCGTCATCAATTTTTGAGCGGGCGACGGACTCACCACGACGTCCGGATCAGGATCGAAGGTGACCACGACCGCTTTGCTGCCGTGGGAACGTGCATCGCGAACAACCGCGTCAATCAGCTCTCGGTGCCCACGATGTACACCATCAAACACGCCAATGGCGATCGACGCGGCACCCAAGAACTCGCACCCATCAAATGCATCGGCAAAAACGATACGGGCCTCGTCCAACTCACCCGCGAAAAAGATACGCGCGAGCTCGTGGGGCGCCAGCATCATCGAACACCGCCGATCGCCTGCGGAAAGACATGCTCCATCACAAAGCGGCCGCCCTCGATTCGAGCAAGCGCCTTCAATCCACCATCGAGCACGAGCGCGAACGGCGCCTTCGACGCATCGAAGTCCGCAAGCGCACGCTCGACGGGAATACGTCGACCGCACAGCAGATCGTCGGCAAGGTCGCCCGACAAATCAACACGCGTGGCGCCTAGAGCAGCGATGGGATCCAGGGCAAATCCGGCGGCGGACTCGGGAGAAAGCTCGTCGACCGCATGGCAGACACCGATGGAAACGACGCCGGAGGCCGTACGGCGAAGCGCGGAAATATGCGCGGCGCTATCGCAGGCGCGACCCAGGTCGCGAGCGAGCGCGCGGATGTAGGTGCCCTTGCTTACCGAAAACGCCACGGTCCACACACACGTATCGCCCTCGCCGCTTACGGCGATCAGGTCGGCGGCATAGACCTCGACGGGACGCGGAGGCAGATCCACCGCATTGCCCTCACGCGCAGCTTTGTAGGCGCGGACGCCGTTAACCGAGATGGCCGAAAACGCGGGCGGCACCTGCATCTGCGGACCCAGCATGGCAGCCAAGCGCTCGCGGGCATAGGCGGGATTGCGCAACTCGGGAGCAACGGCAACCGTGCGGACGGCTTCGCCCTCCGCGTCATCGGTATTGGTCTCGGCGCCAAACGAGATGTCAGCGACGTAGCTTTTGGTATCGAGGGTCAGCATGCCCAGCAGGCGCGTGGCCTGCCCCACGCCCACCACCATGACACCCGATGCCATGGGGTCGAGCGTGCCAGCATGGCCGACGCGCCGCTCATGGAGGGCGCGCCGGCACTGCGAGACCACATCGTGGGACGTACAGCCCACCGGCTTATCGACGGCGAGCAGCATATTCAATTGAGAAGGCGTACGACGAGCCATGTACCATCCAAAATGTTAGAGCTCGACGGTCACCGAAGCGGGGTCCTCCCCTACCAGCTCGGCCAGCATGGGAAGTGCCGCGGTGAGCGTCTCGAGAATCGTTCCGTTGTTAGAGAAACCGGCGGCCGCGGGATGTCCGCCTCCGCCAAAGGCGGCGGCGATCTCGGACACATTGAGGTCGCCCTTAGAACGCAGGTTGCCGCGCACCTTGGTATCGCCCTCAATGCCCTTCAGGAACAGGCAGACCTC
>CALEDY010000003.1 GCA_937949355.1 uncultured Collinsella sp.
GCCGTCCTCGCGCATGGCGAGCGCGTACTCCACCAGCAGACCCTCGGCGCCCGAGCCGGTGCGCGAATCGATGCAACGCACGTCGAGCTCGTGGATGTCGGCCACCTGGCATGCGTTGGCATAGCAGGCCGACCACTCGCTGCACAGCGAGATAAAGATGGCGCTGTCGTGGCCGTCGGCACGCACGCGATCGAAGAGCTCCTTGAACTCGCCGGCGCTCGGCTGCGAAGTGTGCGGCAGCTGCTCGGATCCGGCCATGCGGGCGACGTACTCCTCGGCGGTAATCTGCACCTGGTCGAGCAGGTCCTCGCCTTCGATAATCACATGCAGCGGAATCACGTAAATGCCGAGCTCTTGGGCGCGGGCGGGGGAGATGTCCGACGTGGAGTCGGTTATGATGGCAAAAGACATAATTGCACCTTTCGATGGGGCGTCGCGGCGCCGCCGATTGAGAGCAAAGTGCGTCAAGTATATTAGAGTTGTTCCACATTGCCAGCTTTAATTGTTGAATAGTCAACGGTTTGAAGCGTCGGTGTGGAAATCATCAACTGGGGAAGAGGGATGCCCATGGCGGCATTGCAGCTATGCGAACGGCCGGTCGTGCTGTTCGATTTTGATGGTACGGTGGCCGACACGGGCCGGGCGGTGATGACCTCAACGCGCAAGACGCTGGCCGCGCGCGGGTTTTCGGAAGCGCAGATGGGTGACCTGCGCCGCATGATCGGGCCTCCGCTGTGGAAGAGCTTCCACGACTTTTACGGCTTTACGCGCGAGGAATCGCTTGTGGTGGCCGACGAGTACCGCGCGTTTTTTGACGAGCTGGGGCCGGAGGAATATCCCGTGTTCGACGGGATCCCCCAGCTGCTCGACGGTCTTGCCGCGCAGGGACATCGCATGGCGGTCGCGACGTCGCGCATGGAGGCAAAGTGCATCGACATGGTGCATGAGCTGGGGCTTTGCCAGTTCGAAGCCGTGGTTGGCATGAATCCGCCGCAGGGGCGCGAGACCAAGGCGGATTCGGTCCGCGACGCGCTGGCTGCCTTGGGCGCGACTGCGGACGAGGCCGTGATGGTCGGCGATCGCTTTAACGACGTAGAGGGCGCGCACGCGATGGGCGTGCCGTGCATCGGCATCTATTCGGGCGCGGCGGCGCCGGGGGAGCACGAGGCCGCGGGCGCCGATGCGGTGGTGCACTCGGTGGCCGAGCTTGCTAAACTTTTCGCTATATAAGTATGTGATGTGAGGGGCGGGAACGCTCGCCGCTCATTGGTTGGGAGGCCGTCTATGAATCAAGTGGAGCAGAGCGTCGCCGAGTATGTCGACGAGGTCTGGGAGGATGTCGTCGCCGATATTGAACAGCTGGTGAGTTATCCGTCCGTGGCGGTTTCTGCCGATGCGGAGCCCGGTGCGCCGTTTGGCCGCCCGGTCCGTGACGCGCTCGATTGCGCGCTCGGCATCGCGCAAAAGCTCGGCTACCAGACAAGCGACGACGAAGGCTATGTGGGCATTGCCGATATCCCGGGCCGCGGTGACAAGCAGCTCGCGACCATCTGCCACGTGGACGTGGTGCCCGCCGGCCCCGGTTGGAACACCGATCCGTTTGCGATGGAGCGCCGCGAGGGCTGGCTGCTCGGCCGCGGCGTGATCGACGACAAGGGCCCGGCCGTGCTGTCGCTCTACGCCGGCGCCTACCTGCTCAAACACGGCATCACCCCGCGCTATACCTTCCGCGCGCTGCTGGGCTGCGATGAGGAAGTGGGCATGTCCGACGTTCACCATTATCTGGAGAACTACGCAGATCCCGGCTTTCTGTTTACGCCCGATGCCGAGTTCCCGGTCTGCAATGCCGAGAAGGGCCAGTTTGGGGCAACGTTTGTGAGCCCCAGGATCGATGGCGGGCGCATCGTGTCGTGGAGTGGCGCCGAGGCGACCAACGCTATCCCGTCGCAGTCCATTTGCGAGCTTGCAATTGCCGTCGACGAACTGCCGACGCCGGTCGAGAATGCCGACCGTCTGGAGATCACGGCGCTCGACAACGGTCATGCTCAGATTTTCGCCCGGGGCATTGGTGGCCACGCTTCGATGCCCGAGGGCACGATCAACGCCGTCGGCCTGATCGTGACGTATCTGCGTGAGGCTGAGGACTCGTTTGGTGCCCGCGGCGAGCGCCTGTTGACGCCTGCCGAGCACGAGTTCGTCAAGTTTTTGGCCTTTGTGCACGCGGATGCCTATGGCCGTGGCCTGGGGATTGACGCGACGAGCCCGGCGTTTGGCCCGCTCACGTGCAACCCCGGCGTCATCCGCGTGGTGGATGGACACATCGAGCAGGTCATCGACGTGCGTTTCCCCGATAGCACGAGCGCCGATACTATGTGCGAGCAGCTCGAGCCGCTCGTGGGCCGCTTTGGCGTGACGTATCGAGTGGGCCGTGCCAAGGTGCCGTTCTCGGTTTCGGCCGACGACCCGGCCGTGAAGGCGCTTATCGACACCTATAACGAGTTTACGGGCAAGCACGCCGAGCCCTTCGCCATGGGTGGCGGCACGTACGCGCGCAACTTTGCCCGCGCCGTGTCGTTCGGTCCCGAGGAGACCGGCCTTGAGCTGCCCGCATGGGGCGGCCAGATGCACGGCCCCAACGAGTGCGCCAACGAGGACCAGCTCAAGCAAGCACTCAAGATCTATATCGTGGCGATCCTCCGCTTAAACGAACTCGAGCTTTAGGGTTACGGCGTTTTATCAAACGCCGTAACGACTCGACGCTGCAAACGCCCCTAAGCGGCAATCTGACGTTCAATCGTCGGGCA
>CALEDY010000004.1 GCA_937949355.1 uncultured Collinsella sp.
TGCAGGGAGCGCTCCCGCAAACCGCCTCTTGACAACTTATAGGAGCGTCGGTTTTTAATTCATAATATTCATCATGGTCGAGGATGCAGTAGTAAACGTAGTAGATAGGCCCATTTTGTGGCGCACGGTTCATTCAGGCTCATTCTCGAAGACCGAAGATTCCCTCATCCATGGCTGCAAGCAAAAATACCAAATAGAATAGAGTCGTTTGGCAAAGTCCGCTTGTCGAGTGGAGGAAGCATGGGTGAGCTAGCTGAAAGCGACTGGAAGCTATTTAAAGAGCTGCTCCCAAAATGGCAAGAAAGCTATATGGAAATGCTCATCGGCCAGTACATCGAGATACTGAACGGTGGCAGTGAAGCGTCCAGTAGATTTTGGGCGTTAGAAGAGCGTATCAATAGGGACAAGCTGTCCTCAGGAGTGCTTGTGAACGATATTCGCCGCAGCACCATGCGTTATGAGATAGCCAACTTGCTTTCCGATAACGTTATCACGCTCGACGACCTTGACGGTTTCACCGAAGACATTAAGAGCTACGCACGACGCTGCGCCGGTCGGTAAGAACGCTGGGCGGCATGCGCACCCACCACCTTTTTGCATAAAATGCCACGCTGATTGCATATTACGACGGGGCGGTTGCTTTTTGCCCACGGGTACCCCAGGGGGCGCCGTGCAAATTTCGGAGTATTCAGCATCCCGGAGCCCGCGGGCGTGGGAGCGGGCGCGCAAAACTGCGCCGATAGCCTTGATTCTGAGCCTCCGGTGCCTCGAGGACCGATCATTTTTTACAGGATGCGGCCCATAGTGCCTGCCTTTCGCCCAAAATCCAGTATGCAGGCATCCTCGGCTGCTGAATACTCCCAAAAATGCACGCCACACCCCACCCTAGGCACCCGCAGCAAGAAGACGAATAGCCTCGGCCTCCCTAGTTGCCGCAGGAGACCCCAGGGCCTACCTCCCAAATCTTTCCGCAGGACGGAAGGACCCCGCCGCGCAAAGCGCGCAGCGGGGTCCTGACATGTCCGAGGACGATTTGGGAGGTAAGCCCTGGGGCCTGCGATGGGAGCAGTTCCAGCCGAGGCTATTCGTCGCCGAAGCTGATGCCCAACGATTTGGCCTCG
Organism: uncultured Collinsella sp.; assembly: GCA_937949355.1. Lineage (GTDB taxonomy): Bacteria > Actinomycetota > Coriobacteriia > Coriobacteriales > Coriobacteriaceae > Collinsella. The sequence continues at coordinate 1,122 of CALEDY010000004.1, forward strand.
CGCACCAGGTCGCTCTGGGGGTCGACATACTTGAGCTTGCCGGCGACCTCCTCGAGCGGCATGTGGCACATCTTGCCGTCGCGCAGGGCGATCATGTAGCCAAACTCACCGCGCAGACAACCGAGTGCCGCCTCGACGCCGCACTGGGTCGCAAAGATACGGTCCTGGGCATCGGGCTGGCCACCGCGCTGCGTGTGGCCGGGGATGGCAACGCGGGTCTCACGACCGGTCTTGGTCTCGATCTCCTTGGCGATGTCGTAGACGATCGACGGGCTCGTGCGCTCGGCGAGCTTCTTCTTGTACTCCTTCTTGGGCAGTGCCGCGTCCTCCTTGGAGATGGCGCCCTCGGCGACGGCCACGATGGTAAAGCGGCTGCCGGTCTCCATGCGATGCTCGATGGTCTTGATGACGTTGTCCATGTCGTAGGGGATCTCGGGGATCAGGATGACGTCCGCGCCGCCCGCAACGCCGGCGTACAGCGGGATCCAGCCAACCTTGTGGCCCATGATTTCGATGACGAACACGCGGCCGTGGCTCGAAGCGGTGGTATGGATGTCGTCGATGCACTTGGTGGCGACGTCGATGGCACTCGTAAAGCCAAACGTCATCTCGGTGCCCCAGGTGTCGTTATCGATGGTCTTGGGCAGAGCGATAACGTTGAGGCCCTCCTGGCGCAAGCGGTTGGCGGTCTTGGTAGAGCCGTTGCCGCCCAGCATAAACAGGCAGTCGAGCTGCAGCTTGTGATAGGTGTGGACCATCGCGGGCACCTTCTCGACGCCGTCGGCCTCGGGAATGTCCAGACGCTTGAACGGCGTGCGGCTCGTGCCCAGAATGGTGCCGCCGCGGGTGAGGATACCGCTAAAATCGGCAGGCGTCATGACGCGGAACCTGCTGTAGATAAGGCCCTGGTAGCCGTCCTCGAAACCGTAGATCTCAATGGGCTCTGCACTATTGGTCATGAGCGTTTTGACGATGCCGCGCATGGTGGCGTTGAGCGCTTGGCAGTCGCCGCCACTGGTAAGAAGACCGATCCTAAGCATGATGAATCCTTCCGGGCAAGTTATAACATGCGCATAAGTTTACCCCCGCACACTACTGATACGGGGGTAAAACGTGTTAGCTCAGATGTATGGAAATGTAAGCAACGTCAGGCGAGCGTAAGGCGGGCGGGCGTCTGTCCTTACAGGGCGAACGCGTCGACGTCGCCCCAATGACGGCGCAGCGTGATGGCGGCGGCGGGCTCGGTGTTATCGAAGACGACCGACCACTGCGTGTTGCTTGTAATGTCTTCTGGATTGGGTTCCTGCGCCGCGGCGCGTAGGGCTTTCCAAGCGACTGTTTCATCTTGAGCGCCGGTATGGGCGTCGAGGACGTCGGCGATGACGAGTGCACGCTCCTTGCCGTGACCCAGCTCACCATTCTTTTGATTGGGAAGCACCTCGTCCTCGTAGCAGGCGTAGAAATTCGTAACCTGGCGCACGGGGGTCGCCTTGCATGCGCGGTCCGGATCGCGCGGATCCCACTCCACCACGCGCGCATCACCGGCGGCGTCGTTGATAAAGAAGTGGTAATCGCGCCCGGCCATGGCATGCATGTCGTAGGCAGAAAGCAGGTCGACGGCCTCCTGCGTGATGGCTGCGCGGTCGAGTACCAGGCGGATAGCAAGCGAAGTATTGATAACAGGGCGCTGCGTGTCCTGGTCGCAGGGTTTGGAATCCAAGGTGAGCACGGCGATGGACACACCACATTCGTTAACACCATCGAGCTGGGCGAAGGAGCCCATGAGCGCGGCGGCGCGTCCGGCGACGGAGTCGAGCGGGGCGTTGGCGCTCAGGTTGTTGAGGGCCGCAAAGCCGATGGAGGCATAGCCGTCGCGCGGGTGGTTGCGCACCAACAGCGCCGAGGTGTCGTCCTTAAAGTCGTAATTGCGACCGGTTCGCACGCGTCCTTCGGCATCCACGGCGGCAAAGGCGCTGCAGGCAAACTGCGGTGCCTGGACATGTGCCGGCACGCCGGGCAACACCTGCGCCAGCACGGCGTCGATGTAGGCCTGGTCGTCACGTACGTCGGCGGCAATGATGCGGTCGAGGTCGTAGTCGTAGGCGATGTCGATCGCGTACAGGTCATAGCCATCCGCATAATCGGTCAGACGCTTGAGCGACGCGGCGGACTTGATTTGCTTGCGGTAGACGGTGCCGGCAGCAGCGGCAAGGCCGACGGCAGCCCCGGCAATGCCGCAAACAGCGGCGGTAACAATACTACGTGGCTTCATGACGGCTCCTCTCGTCCTGTTACTGCAATTGTCGCAAAAGGTGCGCGGGCGCAGCGGTTCAACTTGGTGAGCGGCGCGAGATTAACCATGGAATGAAAGGCACGGCACTGGCGCGGCGGGGTATGCTGGAGGGGACCATCAACCCAGCGAAAGGGGAGAGCATGACGGATCAGGAAGTACCCGAGCGCGCGCACGTGACGGCCGATGATATCGAGGCCGCCAACGACCTTGTCGACTTTATCGAGGCATGCCCCAGCATGTTCCATACGGCGGCGACCATTATGGCCGAGCTCGACGAGGCGGGCTTTACCTACCTGCCCGAGAATGCGGCGTGGGATATCGAGCCGGGCGGGCGTTATTACACGCAGCGCAACACTTCGAGTGTTGTTGCCTTTAAGGTGGGCGAGGACCTGGCCGCGACGTGGGGCGAGGACGGCGTTGCCGGTGACTATCATTTTCAGCTCACGGCGTCGCACAGCGATTCGCCGACGTTTAAGGTCAAGGCCGTGCCCGAGCTCGATGGCGCGGGCGAGACACTGCGCCTGAACACCGAGGCCTACGGCGGCATGATCGACTACACCTGGTTCGATCGCCCGCTGGCGCTCGCGGGCCGCGTGCTGGTGCGCGAGGGCGACCGTATTGAGAGCCGCCTGCTTGCCACCGAGCGCGAGGTCGCTATTATCCCGAGCCTTGCCATCCACATGAACCGCGGCGTTAATGAGGGCTTTGCTCCCAACCGAGCCGTTGACCTGTGCCCGCTCATTAGCGCCGGCGAGCTTAAGCAGGGTGACTTCGATGCCCTGATCGCCGACGAACTGGATGTTGAGCCCGAGCAGATCCTGGGTCGCGACCTGTTCCTGGTCAATCGTCAGGACGCACGCATCTGGGGCTGGGCCGACGAGTTTATCTCGACGCCCAAGCTTGACGACCTGGCCTGCGCCTACACTTCGCTGCAGGCATTTTTGGGTGCCGAGAACGCGCACGACGTCTCGGTCTTCTGCTGCTTCGATAACGAGGAGGTTGGCTCCGAGACCAAGCAGGGCGCCATGTCGACGTTCTTGGCCGATGCGCTGCGCCGCATCAACGGATCGCTGGGCTTTGACGACGAGTCGTACCACCGTGCGCTTGCCGCCTCGATGCTCGTGAGCTGCGACAATGCACATGCCATGCACCCCAACCACGCCGAGAAGTGCGATGCCCGCAACCAGGTGGTACTTAACGGCGGTATTGTCATCAAGGAAGCCGCCAACCAGCACTATTGCACCGATGCCTTTAGCCGCGCGGTGTTCCAGGCTATCTGCGATGACGCCGACGTGCCCACGCAGGCCTTCGCCAACAAGAGCGATATGGCGGGTGGCTCCACCCTGGGCAATCTGTCCAATATGCAGGCGAGCATGCATGCCGTAGACGTGGGCCTGCCGCAGCTGGCCATGCACTCAAGCTACGAGACCGGCGGCGTACGCGACGTGATGTACGCCATCCGCGCCCTCACCGCCTTCTACGAGCGTGACCTAACCATCAACGGCGCCGAAAGCGTGGAGTTCTAAATGCGAGCCGAAGGCGAGAAGACCGAGGGCAGGTCTCAACTAATCGATCAGGGGTCGAAGCTGTTCGCCGCCGCTTGCCATGAATCGGGAATCGACGTGTCCAACGCGTGGCCGGCGAGCGATGAAGAACTCAAGCGTAGCGCCTATTCGGACCACTATGGTAAGGAGATGGACTGGCTCTAATAGGCGAAACGTCGAAAACGCCAGATGAATGTCTGATATCACTTTGACAAAAGTATCGCAGACAGAACCAACGTCATAGTGCAAACTAACCTGACCCCATTGCACCAAAAAGGGAGAATGCCGCAGGTCGGACAAAAGTCAGCGAGAGCCCGCCAGAGCGAGCAAGGTGACGTGAAAGAGGAGGGCATAGGCCTTTTGGCCATGCCCGACGATTGAACGTCAGATTGCCGCTCTGGCGGGCTCGCAGCGTCGAGTAGTTCCGGCGTTTGGCAAAACGCCGGAACAATTAGTGTTCGATCCAGCAGCGAAGCGTCTCGCCAGCTTGCAAGTGGCGCAGGTTTTCCGCGGCGATGTCTACGACATTGTTGAGCGTGGCTGCCAGGTGGAACCATCCGGAGACGTGTGGTGTGACGAGCATGTTGGGCGCATCCCACAGGGGACTTGCCTCAGGCAGCGGCTCGGGGTCGGTGACGTCGACCGCGGCACCGGCAAGGTGTCCGGACTCCAGAGCGGCAACCAGATCGTCGGCAACAACAAGGTCACCGCGGCCGCCATTGGCAAAGAAGGCGCCCGGCTTCATCGCGGCGAAGAACTCGGCGTTCGCCAGGCCGCGAGTCTCGGGTGTGCTGGGCATAAAGGCTGCGACGATGTCAGCCTCGGCCAGGCGCTCGGGCAGGGCGTCCATGCCGTCCATGTCCTCAAACACGATGGGGTAGACGAGCGGATGGCGCTTGATGCCGCGGACGTGCGCGCCCATGCTGCGGCAGAGCGTGGCAAAGTGCCCGCCGATGTCCCCCGCGCCCAGCACCAGCACATTGGCATTTTTGAGCGAAGTGACCGGCCCCAGATCCTCCCAGCGATGCTCGCGCTGCAGGTCTTGGTAGCCGGGCAAGCGTTTCATCATAGAAAGGACCATGGCAAACATGTGCTCGCTCACGGCCTGGCCGTAGGCGCCCACCGAGCAGGAGAGCTTGGCGTCGGCCGGCACGGTGCCGGCGGCGAGGTAATCGTCATAGCCTGCGCTTTGCAGCTGCAGGAGCTGGAGGTGCTCGCATGCCGTGAGCATGGCGGGGTCGATGTTGCCCAAGATCACGTCGGCATCGGCGACCTGCTCGCGTGTGGCGGCATCGGCGCTCGTATAGATAAAGTCCACGCCCGGAGCACTCGACTCAAGGATCGCGCGATGGCGATCGTTGACGGGCAGCAAAACCAAGATGTTCACAAGCAGTCCTCTCCGCTCACCTGCCAAATAGGGACAGGTTTATTTTGGCAGGTTTTATCAGGCAAAACGTTCAAATAAAACGCCGGATGCAAGACGGGTGTTCCCGCCAGCATCCGGCGTTTACATGGCTACCAGCTCAGCAGCTCGTAACCATCTTCGGTCACGACAAGCTGCACCTCGCACTGAGCCGAGTCGCTGCCGTCCTTGGTGCGCACGCACCAGCCGTCGCCCTTGCTGATCTTAATGTCGGGCGCTCCGGCGTTGACCATGGGCTCGATGGTGAAGACCATGCCCGGCACCATGATGGTGTCCACGTCGGGTGCCTCGGTGGTAAAGCCCACAAACGGGTCCTCGTGGAACTCCTTGCCAATGCCGTGTCCGCCGTACTCGCGCACCACGCTAAAGCCGGCGTCCTCGACGGTCTTCTGAACGGCCTCGGCCATGACGGACAGCGGCAGCCACGGCTTGACGGCGGCAAGGCCCGCCTCGACGCTGGCGCGAGTGACGTCGACCAGGCGCTGGCGCTCGGCCGATACCTCGCCGATGCAGAACATGCGGCTCGAATCGCTAAAGTAGCCGTCCAGGATCGTGGAGCAGTCCACGTTGATGATGTCGCCCTCGTGCAGGACGTCCGTGTCGCAGGGAATGCCGTGGCAGACGACGTCGTTGATCGAGGTGCACACGCTCTTGGGGTAGCCCTCGTAGTTGAGGTCGGCCGGCGTGCCACCATGCTCGACGGTGTAGTCGTAGATCATCTGGTCGATCTGGTTGGTGGTCATGCCCGCGGCGATGTGCTCGCCCACGTAATCGAGCACGCCCACGTTGATGGCGGCGGAGCGCTTGATGCCCTCGATATCGGCGGGCGTCTTGTAGAGCGTGCGGGGCAGGACGTTCCAGCCCTCCTCCCACAGGCGCTCAAGGCGCTCGTCGAAGGCGCTGTGACATTTCTTATATTTTTTGCCGCTGCCGCACCAGCAGGCGTCGTTGCGGCCGGGCACAGGTCCCTTGTCAAACATGGCTAACTTCCTTTCATCCGCAGCTAGTATAGTCCACACGCAGAGCCTCGTACTAGTAACTCACTTGGCAGGGGATGCCGAGGGCTTGGACGCGTGCAGCGATGGCGTCGAGCACCTCGGGCGCCGCTTTGGCAAGGCCGGCGACCGGCGTCTCGCGCGCCACCGTATAGATGGTTGCTTCCTGTGGGCGAATGCGCTCGAGCGCCGCGAGCCAGGGGCCAACGTATTCCTCGCCGGTATTGTCGATGGACTTGCCCCGATACTCGCCGGTCAGAAAGATCGTCTGGATAATGACGTGGCCGTCAAAGCTCGCGAACGTCTCGATCTGATGCTCAACGTCGTAGGGGCCGACGGGCTGGTCGAGCAGCTGGATAAACGCCAGATCGACCGTGTCGAGCTTAAGGATGTTGTCGTCGACCATCATGAGTGCGTCGTGCACCTCGGGGCGGTCGGCGCGCGTGCCGTTGGAGAGCACGGCAATCTTGCTGTTCGGGGCCAGCTCGTCGCGCAGTGCAACGGCACCGGCGATGGCCTGGGGAAACTCCGGCGCGGCGGTGGGCTCGCCGTTGCCGGCAAACGTAATCACGTCGGGGAGCTCGCCTTCGGCTGCCATTTCGCGCAGCTTGGCCTCGAGTGCGTCGAGTACCACGTCGGCTGTGTTATACGGCTCGTGGCAGGGACGCTCAGCGTTGAGGCCGTTCTCGCAGTATATGCAGTCAAAGGTGCAAATCTTACCGCTGGCCGGCATCATGTTGACGCCGAGCGAGAGGCCAAGGCGACGGCTGCGGACGGGTCCAAAGATCGGACTGGCATTTAAAAACGTAGACATAGGCATATGCTCCTCAAGACAATTAGCCTTAAGCATAGCATCGCTGCCAATGCGTGGTTTGGGCTCGCACTTTACAGGTTTCGAATTTTAACTCTGCCCTCGATGCCGTGCTATGAAAGGTATCGGGTCGGGTACAGTTACTGTGTTAACAAGGCACAAGACGATGAGGCGCAACATGGATTTTACGGTTGAGAATGAGGGCACCACGATTGCCTGTCGCGAGTATGCCGGCCCGGGCGTGCCGTCCGATGCGCCCGCTTTGGTATGCGTGCACGGTGCCTGTGTCGATGGCATCTTCTTTGACGACATCGCCCGCGAGCTCAGCCGCGACTACCGCGCAATTGCCTACGATCGCCGCGGCTGCGGCGAGAGCAGCGATGCGGTAGACGGCCGCTACGATCTTGCTGCCCAAGCTGCCGACCTGCAGGCCGTTATCGAGTACGTCGGCGCTCCGGCAAACGTGCTCGCGCACAGCGCCGGTACGCTGGTTGCTCTGGAACTCCTCCGCATAAACCCGGCCGTCATCTCGCGAGCGATTCTGCATGAGCCCGCCGTGACGGGTGAGGGTGCCGGTCTGGGTGCAGCTCCGGTTTTGCTCGACATGATTGCGGCGGGGAAGGTCTCGAGGGCATTGAGGGC
>CALEDY010000005.1 GCA_937949355.1 uncultured Collinsella sp.
CAACGCTCGGCCTCGTCCTCGCCGGCGTCGCCGACCGCGCCGAGCTCGTCCGCATCGCCACCGAGGTCGAGGGCCATCCCGATAACGTCGCCCCCGCTATCCTGGGAGGTGCCGTCTGCTCCTTTACGCCGACCGACTCGCTGCCCCAGTGCCTGCGCTACGAGGTGAGCGATCGCTTGCGTTTTATTACCGTGATTCCGCCCTACGAGGTGCATACGAGCGAGGCGCGCAAGGTTGTGCCGCAGGAGATTCCACTCTCCACCGCCGTATGGCAAATGGGCCGCATCGCCGGCATGACGCGCGGCCTGGAGACCGGCGATCTGGACCTGATTGCCGCCGCTAATGACGACCGCATTCAGGAGCCCTATCGTCGCCGCCTCATCCCCGACTACAACGCTGTGCGCGACACCTGCCTTAACGGAGGCGCCAAGACCATCTGGATCAGTGGCTCCGGCTCGACCCTCATGGCTGTGACCGACGACACCATCGTGGCAAAGTTCCTGCAGGTCAAACTGCGTGAACAGTTCCCCAAGTGTGACACGCACATTCTGACGTGCGACACCGAGGGCGCTCAAATCGAGTACCTGTAGCGCCCTGCCTCATTGCTCTCACCGGTCCCCTTGGGGCTTCCCCTGAAAACGTCCTCGATCATGAATTGCCCCGTCGTTCGCTTCGTGCGACGGGGCAATTCGATCTGCGGATTGTTTTCAGGGGAAGCCCCAAGGGGACCTGCGCAGCCTCGACAGGATAATCGCATTCGCTGATTTAATCTTGTGCTCCAACGGAGCCACAGACGAGAGGCCTTCGCGCTGCGGAATAATTTTGAGGGGAACACCCCGACCATCCCCGCGTTTACCTTGCTGAGGATGTCTACAGGGACCCACGCTTTGAAGAGGCGCCGGGCAGATAGGGGCTTTTTAGGTTACATAATAAACTGTTTATCTATGCTACTATTTAACTAGGCATCGCAGTATGGAGGTGGTCAAAGAGTTACGCACACTCAAAGCTTCGTTTTTCCTCTCGATACTTTTGATATTACCGATATGTTTCTCGTTTAGCCCTTCGACTGCTTATGCTGCAGAAAGCGATGCTGTCGCAATTTCTGGCGCAACCCAAGATTTTGATTTAACGAAAGGTCCCGAGCAGTCTCATCAAATCAAGCTTAAGGATGGGACCGTTGCAGTAATAGGAATTAAAAAAACCAATGAGCCCAGCCTGATATGGGACAGTTACTACAACAACGCATCTGGAACTTGGACTATCTATTACAACAGTCCTTTTATTTATCGCGAATTCAAGATCAAGATAGCGAACTCGCTCATTACCAGCGCTTGGGGACAAAACTATACGACTATCGGCTGTACGGTAATTAACGAGTCCTTTATATGGAACTCGAAACAGGCGACATATCGACTCAACTATGAATCGATGGGGATGACGTCCGGTATCGCCGTGTTGCAAGCGACCATGGAAGGCAGCACGCTCCACACCTATGCAAACTAGACTCACATCAATTGAGGAAGTTCAATGATCCCAATTCCTGCACGCTCAGACATTATGATCGCTCTCGTTTGGATTCTCATCGGAGTGTTTATTTGGCGTATCTGCAAATGGGTTAAAAACAAGAAATAGTTGATAAAACGTATATGCCATTTATGCGATGCTTGGGGCCGTTAAATCGGCCCCTATTTCTATAGCTTTTCAAGCAGCAGTCACCCATTTGGAAGTCGCAATGCCATTCATACGATTTCGGCCCTTTAAGCCGCTTTCTATTGGTAGGGACTCTTGCTGGTAAGGATTGCTTACTAGATACAAACCTCGGCAATAAATTGGGTTAGGCTGCGCTGGTTTCTTTGTATTCGAAGACTGGCTCTAGGAGATCTTCGATGTTGCAGTGGAGGGCTTTTGCTATGGCTCTTACGCTTGTTACCGAAGCTTCATTGATGTTTCTCTGGCGCTGCTCGTACATTTGGATTGAGCGGAGTGATACGCCCGATTCGTATGCCAGGTCTTGCTGGGTTTTCTTAAGCCTCTTCCTTGCTAGCGCCAGTTTGGTTTGACGAGGTGTTTTCTTCGCTATATCGCAAACAAGACGCGCCACACGCTCCTCTGAGGCTTCGTGCCAGGGGTAATACATATTGCACAGCGCATCGAACGGAACGGCATGCAGCAGGTCTTCGAAAGACTCGCCCAGACGCCATTGCAGATATGCCAATATCCAGCCCGTCCAATACTCCGGCGTCTTCTCAAAACGATAGGTGCGGTCCGGTATAGACCCGCTTTGATATCCCGACCTTTCGGCGATAAGTGCGAACAGCTCAACACCTGATTTTCCCGATACGACCCATGCGTTGCCGCGCTCAAACTCGCGAGCTACGCCGCTCAGGCAAAAGAGCTCAGCGATCTCGGACCCTTCCGCTCCATAGTCGTTCACGGCATAGTCAAAGCAGTCGCCAAGGTTGTTCATTGCGTCCTCGAGGTAGTAGACGGGATATGTCCTACTCGGCCCACAATCCGTTAACTCTTGGATCATTTAAATCAACCCTCCCTGCCATTAAATCCCTAATGTCGATACCTTCGGAATCGAACCCGTTAACCGTATCCAAGTATTTGCGTCGAGCATTCTGCTCTCGCTCAAAACGCTTGGGATAAAACTCAGACCCCAAAGCCTGCTTCCAATCGCAGAATCTAATCGCCGAGAATGCGCGCTCACTCATAAGAGCATATTGAATGCCTAGATCGCCCAGGCGCATAATGCGCTGAAGTTGTCGGAGCGAAATCATGCCATTAACAAACTGCCTTGCAAAAGAAAAATACGAGTCGTCGGCACGATAGCCCCGAATAACGTCGTAAGAAGAAATATCAATCAAACAGTTATCAAGCAGAAATCGAAGTCCGTCGCGTGCTAGCGGCGTCGAGACATTAAACTCCCGGTTGTCGGCCAAAATCGCAAGCCAATTGAGGATTGAAAACTCCCCAGACTCTAAATCCAAGACCGAAAGGCCATCTAAATCAAGTTCATATCGATTTGCAATGCCATCCGACTCGGTCCGGCATGCCCATTCCATCGCCATTTCTTCATGTGGCGTGCAATAAAACCCGCGCCCATAGTCATTGAATTGTCTGCATTTATCCAACGACGGATGCTCGACAACAACCTCCGACCCGTGCCAAAGCTCCATATCGACCTCCAAACAAAAATATCACCCCAGTGATAGTTTACCAATAACTATCACTGGGGTGATATAGATAGACAAAAGTTGTTTGACAGTGCGGCATGCCCTAGAGGCAGGCCTCGGCGATGCGCTTTTTGAGTTCGTCGATGCCGGTACCGGTCTGGGAGCTTGTGATGATCACGTTTTCGGCCGGGACGTTGAGCTGCTTTTTGATGGCTGCTGCCTGGCGGGCCTGCTGGGTGCGGCTGAGCTTGTCGGCCTTGGTGAGGCAGACGATAAAGTTGAACTCGTTGCCCTGCAGGTAGTCGATCATGTCATGGTCGAGCTTGCTCGGGTCGTGACGAATATCCACCAGCGACACGACCAGGTTAAAGCTGCGCTCCGAGTCGAAGAAGTCGCCGATAAGCTCGGCCCAGCGGTCGCGCTCGGCCTTGGAACGACGGGCGAAACCATAGCCCGGCAGGTCGACGAAGTGCACGTCGTCAGCCTCAAAGAAGTTGATGTTGCTCGTCTTGCCCGGCGTGCTCGAAACCTTGACGAGGTTCTTGCGGCCAAAAAGCTTGTTCATGATCGACGACTTGCCCACGTTGGAGCGGCCGACGAAGCTCACCTCGGGGCAGGTGGACTCGGGAATCTGCGAAACCTTGCCATAGCTGGCAACGAACTTGGCAAGCTGGTAGTTAATGGAATCGGCCATGGACACTCCTTGGTCGTAGGTTCTTACAAAAGAGCGCGCTAATAGATAGCAGCAATACGGCGAACGATATCGAGCGTAATGCCACTCGCGGTGCGAGCATACTCGAACAGGTCGAACTCGCGGTCGCAAATCGCATCGTACGCCTCATCACAATTATCGCTGATAGCGCGCAACACCAGGCAATCGACACCATTTTTAGTTGCGACATGGGCAATCGCCGCGCCCTCCATGCCGACACAATCGGCGTGCGTCGCCTCGATAGCGTCGTTGCGCATGGCGGTGCCCGTCACAAAACGGTTGCCCGTGGCAATCGTGCCGACCAGGAACTGCTTTGCGCCCTCGTTCGAGGCGGCCGCATTTGTCGAAGCATCAACAAACCCATGCTCAGCAAGTACATCGGCAGCGATATCGACCAGCGCAGACGTCGAGCCAAACTCCTCGAGCCCCGGTGCAGACTCGGCGATAAGCGCGGTATCGGTATCCAGATAGCGCAGGCACTTGCCAATGACGATATCGTCAATATGGAGCTTGGGATTCAGGCCACCTGCGATACCCGAAAGCACAACTGCCTGTGGAGCATACTTGCTAATGAGGTGCTGCGTCGCAGCAGCGGCGTTCACCGTGCCCATGCCCGCCGTTGTGGCGACAAGCGTCAGGCCGTCGAACTCACCGCTCACAACGGTCAAGCCTGCCTCCTGTGCCTCGCAAACGTCGCTCAGCTCTTCCTTAATCTGCATGATCTCTTTTTCGAGTGCACCGATAATCGCGATGGTAGCCATGCCATTCCCCAAACCTATTCGAAATTCTCAACCACGGTATGGTACCAGCATTTTGTTTGACCTCGTCAAACGAACACGCTAGGCCAGCGCAGCTCGCGTATCAAACAGAGCCTTTGCAATCGCAGCCGTGACCTCGCTCGAGCGGTCGCTCCACGGCATCGATGTCATGATGCTCATGACATAGGTACGGCCATCGATGTCGATAAGGCCCGCATCGCATGTCGAATAGCAACCATCCTCGCTAATCCAGCCTGTCTTGTTGCGCACCAAGGCTTGGTCGTCCGCAATACCGTCACGGATAAACGATCGGGCCGTAGAGGCCAGAAGGCCCGACAGCCATTGCGATGTCTCGGCATCATGGCTCAGATACTCGCTCATCTCGCGCCACAACTTGGCCGAGGTGCGCGGGCAATAAGTTGGAAAATCACTCATCGGATCGAGTGCGGTATCGTAATCGACGCCAAGACCGACAATCCAATCCTCGTAACCGACACGGTCAAACGCCGCACGCAACGCGATAAACGAATCGTTGTCCGAATTAACGACCGCGGCCTCGATCAGGTCGCGCACCGTCTGCCAGCCCATGTTGTAGCCGCCATAGGTGCCAAGGGAATCATCGAGCGACACTTGCCCTGTCTCGACCAGAGACTCGCAGACGTAGAGTACATAGGGTGCCTTATAACTGCTCGCACCGTACACCTCGGCGTCCGCGTTATACGTCACGCCCTTGCCGCTCGATAGGTCGTAGAACACTACGCCCACATCGCCCAGCTCCTGCGCCTGACTCAGGGCATCTTGGAGCGCGGCGAAGCTCTCATCCTCCAGGGCGGGGATCTGGTCATCAACCAGTGAGAAGGTCTGCACGGTATCGCCTGAGGGAATATCGTTAAAGTCCGCCTTCGAAAGCCTCGTCTTGAGGCTCGCTGTCGACAGGGTTTGACTTGCGGTGGCTTTAGATTCAGAGACCTTTTTGTTTTGCGTCTGTACCGTTGACGCATCTGAGTGTGCCATTCGCTCCGACGCGTAGGTTTTGGCGGTAATTCCGAGGATAATAACCGCCAACGTTAGCATCCCAATGGCGGCAATCTTCGTCACGCGGATGCGAGCGTCAGCGAGGCCACGCGAAGGCGTGCCCTTCGTCCCATATCTGCTGCCATGCTGCGGCACATACTCGTCCCGCGATGCGTTGTTTCGCACGTGGTCTCCTGACTGCTACCGTTCATATATGAGCAGCATAATACCGAGCAGGCATTTCTTTCCAAAGATATTCAGCGGCGTTTAAGGTGTCTTTAAAGAAACCACAAGCGTATTTATCCAAATGGCACGATTCTGTTGCGCATCTCCGCCCAAAACGCAGTTGCGGTGGAATAGTTCCTGTTTGGGCGGCATAAGCCGAAAAACAAGAACTATTCCACCGCAACTTGACGGGGCTCTTTGGCAATCAACTTGGTGCCCAGTGGTACTCATTTAAGTCTGTCCCCAATGAGTGCCCTTGGGGAGCGAAAATGGCTCGCTAGCCGATGGCGTTTTTGAGTTCCGCGCGGCGCTTTTTCATGCCCGTCATGACGGCGTTGCGCAGCTCGGGCATGCGCGCGGTATCCATCTGGGGCACGCCCTCGAGCTTATAGGGAATGCCCAGTTGCTCGTACTTGACGACACCCATCGTGTGATACGGCAGCATCTCCAGGCCGACCACGTTATGCCACGGGGCAATCAAGCGACCGAGTGCCTCGCACTCCTCCACCGTATCGGTAATACCCGGCACTACCACGTGGCGAATAACAACCTTAATCTTGCGACGCGCAAGCTCATCACCAAACGCCAGAATGCGTGCGGGATCGCACCCGGTCAGCTTTTTATGCTCGATGGGATCGGCATGCTTAATGTCGAGCAGCACCATGTCGGTCTCGTTGAGTACGGCATCGAACTTCTCGGGATGCGCGGGATCGAACGCATAGCCGCAGCTATCCAAGCAGGTATGCACGCGACCATCGGGGTTATTGTGCATGGCGCGGAACAGGTCGGCTAAAAACGCGGGCTGCAGGAGCGGCTCGCCGCCGGACACCGTAATACCGCCGCTGCGGTAAAACTCATGGTTGCTCTGGAACTCGTCCATCAGGTGCTCGACGGTCACCATGGTGCCGCCGTTAACCGACCAGGTATCGGGGTTGTGGCAATACGCACAGCGCATGGGGCAGCCCTGAACAAACACCACAAAGCGGATGCCGGGTCCATCGACCGTTCCCATCGTCTCAATCGAATGCACGCGGCCCAGGGCAAACGCGGAGTCCTCAGGACGAGCGTCCACACCCTCGAGCGTCATCTCAGCCATTCCCGCTACCTTGCCTCTCATTGGTTTTAGCTACATAAATGCCAGAGTCATTCTAGCCTATATGCTTGATGGCGAAACGGTTTAGCGGTCAATTGGATTGTCCTATTTGGCCACACGCAAGAGCGGCGGGAAGGTTGTCGCAACCCGCCCGCCGCCGAGGCAATAGAAATCGATAGACGCCAGGCGTTACGCCTTAAGCGTGAGCACCGCACCGAAGGCGGTCGGGCCGCAATGGCTCGAGATGACGCCGCCGACCTGAGTCCAGGTAACGTCCCTAAAGCCCAGGTCGTGCGCATAGACTTCCATGTCGTCGCGCAGCTCCTCGGAAAGGCCTACCGAATACGCCAGGCCAATGTGCGAGTAATCAATCTCGCCCTTAGCAACCATGTGGTCAATAAAGGCACGGGCGCATTTGAGCATAGAGCCGCGGAATTTCTTGGTCGCCACGAACTTGCCGTCCGTCACCTCAATGCAGGGCTTAATCTTGAGCAGATGGGCGCCTAGGAACGCGACGTTGGACAAGCGACCGCCCGCCTTAAGGAAGGCAGGGTCCGTAGGAACAAAACCCAGCAGCACACGGTCCATGACGGAATTCGTAAAAGCAAAAATCTCGTCGACGGTGGCATCGGGGTGAGCCTCGATGTATTTGGCGGTCTCGACGACGACGAGCGACTGGCCCACCGAGACAAAGCGCGTGTCCATGGAGAACACGTAGTCGCGGCCCTTAGCTGCAATCTTGGAGGACTGATGCGAGCAGGTCGTGGCCTCGGAGTACGCAAGATGCAGAATGGTCGCATCGGGCTGCTCGGCATGGATACGGTCGTACACGTGAGCAAAATCCGCAGGCGCGCAGCCACTGGTCTTGGGCATAACGCCAAACTCGTTGCAGCGCGAATAAATCTCGAGCGGATCGATCGAGCCGTCCTCGACGGTCTCGTCACCAATCGTGACATGCATAGGCACGCGCACGATACCGTAGCGTTCGCAGAGCTCCGGCGTCACATCCGAACCAGACTCAACCACGATTACGTACTTGCCCATTATCATCACGACCCATCTCAACATTGGCTTTTCAACACATGGCACGCGCCGCCGCACTGTTGCACAACGGCGTCCAAGCGCCAAAGAGACGCCGCCCCTTGCACACAACAAAGGACAGCGTCTCCCTGGAAAACTCCGTGCTTAACTGAGATTTTACACGGTTTATTACTAAGTGTTACTTACTCCGCAAACGGTCGCTATACGCGATAAACGGTAGTTGGCCGCGGCAACTGCGATTCATTTCGCCCAGCAAGTCCAATCGTGCCCCATGCACGGTTAATGCACGAGGCGGTAGAAATTCATCGATGCCGCACCCTCGGCATGCAACCCCATCGCCGAAACCGCCGGCGAATAGGTACGGCTCGTAAGTGCTGCCTCGCCGCTGTTGGCAAAAATCTCGACCATCGTAGTGTCCGAAAGCACGCGCAGGTCGCGAAGCTCGCTGAGCTCAATCGACCTCCGGTCTCGCCCATAGCCTTCATTACCCATATCGAGGGTAAGCATCCCCTCCGCATAACGCACAAAGACACCCTTGCGGATTTCGAGCTCGACCATCTTGGCGCCCTCACAGGAAACCACAAGATCAAACAGGCGGCCCGGCTCCTCGACGGTCTCTCCGCCTACAGCACGAACGCAGCCGCCGCGCATCCTCTCAATCTCGTGCGCCGGCTGCTGGCAGAGCTTACCATCGCGCATGCTCAGCTCTCGCGGCACCGTCAACGCGCACTGCCACCCGCGCGCCACCGTCGGGTTTTCCGCCGTCGCATCGGGGCAACCCGACCATCCGATCATCAATCGCCGGCCTGCAGCATCCTCAAAGGACTGCGGAGCATAGAAATCAAAACCGGCATCGACCATCGGGGGCATGCCCTGCCCGACGATTTTAAAGCTCGGCGCCTCCCAATCGGCCTCGATGGGGAACCACACGCACTGATGCGGATTGCGGTAACGCCAACCATCGGCAGGCACACCCTGCGGACAGCAAACGAGAATAAGCTCGCCATCGAGCTCAAACAGATCGGGGCACTCCCACATAAAGCCAAACTTCTCGCCCAACTCAATGCGCGTCGCATAGCTCCAGTCCTCAAGATTGCGCGAGGTATAGACAAGCACGCAGCCACGGTCGTCTTTCGTACGAGCGCCCAGAACCATGTAGTAGATACCATCGTGCTCAAGGATCTTGGGGTCGCGCACGTGCGTACCGATATCGTCGGGGTAATCGACCGGTCCAACAGCTATGCGCTTCTCGCCCAATTCGTCGGGGTTCTCCGCAACCATATGAATCTGGTTTTGCTCACGACCCGTCAACACGTAGTCGTAATCATCGCGATCAAAATGCTTGACGTTGCCGGTATAGAAGTAGTGAATCTTGCCATCACGTACAAAGGCAGAACCAGAATACGCTCCGTTCGAATCCAAATCGGAATCGGGGAACAGCGCGGGGCCGTGATTCTCGTACGTCACAAAATCCTTTGTCGTCAGATGGTTCCAAAGCACTGGACCGCCATGCGCAGCATCGAACGGATCGTATTGGTGATAGATGTGATACGTATCACCAATCTGCACCAAACCGTTGGGGTCGTTGAGCCAGCCAAGCTCAGGCTCCACATGGAACAGGAGTCTATCGGGGTCGGACGCGATGCGAGCCGCCGTCTCATCCTGTCCGGCTCGCCACTGCTCATAGTCCGCGCGTGTCACCTTATTTTTTTGATTAAACATCGCCATTGGCCTTCTCGTCTATAGGGAAGGACGCTCGACTCACACGAGCCGAACGCCCCTCCTCAAATGGACTTATCCGCACGTTACGCTGAACGGCTCAACTAGAAGCTAACGTCGAAGCCAGCGCCAGCGCCCTCTTCATCGGTGGTCGGAACGCCCTTTGCCTTGTTGTAGGCAAAGATCAAGACGATCGGCACGATAAAGGCGATGAGATTGCCAGCCACATACCACACGAGAGTCTCGGGCGTGACGATGAGCAGGCCAAGCACGCCGGTCAGACCCTGACCGATAGCGCGCACCTCAAAGAGCTTGACGAAGGCACCGCCGCAGCCTGCACCGATGCATGCGCAGATGAACGGAATGATCGAATAGCGCATGTTTGCAGCAAAGATAGCGGGCTCGGAGATTCCGACCAGCGTCGGGATAAAGGACGACATGCAGATGTTGCGCTCTTTGGAGTGCTTCTTGTGAATGAGGTACATACCGATGGCGCCGCCGCCCTGGGCGATGATGGAAACCGACCAGATGGCCTGGATGTAGTTGAAGCCAGTCGTGGCAACAAGGTTTGCCTCGATACCCTGGATGAACTGATGCGTACCGGTAACGACGAGCGGCTGCAGGAACGCGGCGAAGACAAAGGCACCAAAGACGCCCATCCTGTTGTACAGGATATCGATTACGCCGGCGAGGACGTCACCGATCAGGTTACCGAGCGGGCCGAACACGGTGAACAGGGCGACGTTAGCAAGAATCAGGGTAACGGTCGGGACAAAGACGAACGAAACGACCTCGGGGATGTACTTCTGGGCAATCTTTTCGACCTTGGCCATAAACCAGGCGGTCAGAATTGCAGGGAACACGCCGCCCTGGAAAGCAACCATGGGAATGGAGAGCGGACCAAAGTTCCAGTACTCAGCACCCGTCGGGTCCATAACGAACGTGTTGCGGTTCATAAGGCTCGGGTGAACCATGACGATACCGACGAGGATGCCCAGGATCGGGTTACCGCCAAAACGCTTGACTGCGCTGTACATAACCAGGACAGGCAGGTAGTCGAACGTGGTGGCGATAATGGCAAAGAAGCTTGCGAGGTTCTTGAGGAACTCGCTGTGATCGGCGAGGCTGCCCTCCATGCCAAAGAGGCCGTTGGCAACGATCAGCGACTTAAGGCCGATGATGATTGCAGCGCCGACGAAGGCGGGAATGATGGGGATAAAGATGTCCGAGAATACCTTGAGGACCGAGAAGAACTTGCCCTTCTTGTCCGCCTCGGCGCCCTTGACCTCGGAAGCGCTGATCTCCTTAACGCCCGTCAGAGCCATAAACTCATCGTAAACCTTGTTGACGGTACCGGTACCGAAGATGATCATGAGCTGGCCGCTGTTGTACAGCACGCCCTTGACGCCATCGATGTTCTCGAGCTCGGCCTTGTTGTATTTGCTCGTATCCTTGAGCACCAGACGCAGACGGGTCACGCAATGCGTGGCGCCCTCGATGTTCTCCAGTCCGCCGACGTTGTCGACGACTTGCTGGGACACTGCCTTGTAGTCCATGTTCCTCTCCATTCCTTTTCTAAATCATAAAACGGTTCGTTGCCGCTACAGAGACGCGATCGTTGCGTTTGCGCACTTGAGCGCACCGTCGGTGACGGTAAGCGCCACACCCTGGCCCTGCTTGTTGCAGAAGCGAGCGTTGAGCGCAACGTCATCGACAAAGATGGTCGCGATGTCGTCGTCGACGACCAGACGCACATGGTGAGTGCCCTCGCCCTTAAAGAACAACGGACGCTCGAGGCCCATGTTGTTGACCTGGAACCACGGGTACTGGGGAGCCGGCGTGAACTCGAGCTTGCCCTCGCGCAGGTTGGCGCGGAACTCATAGGCAAGACCGGTCTCGGCGTCCTCGGCGAACTTGACCGAGAAGCCGGCAGCGTTACCGCCGAGCTCAATGTCGGCATCGAGCAAGTAGGTGGAGCCGGCATCTGCGGCGAGCACCTGCTCGACCTTGCCCGACTCGCAGGAAAGCTCAAAGGTCTCGACTGCCTTAGCCTCGCCAAAGGCGCCAAGCATGCTGTCGGGGAGCTTGGTGCCGAGCGTTCCGTCGGCACGCTGAACGATCTCGAGGGGCATAAAGGTGCCACCCCATAGGTAAGAGCTGGGGTCGCCGCCCTCGTCACGCGTAGGAACCCAACCAAAGAGAACGCGACGCTCGCCATCGAATGCGGTGCGAGCGGCGTAGTACGCGCGGCCGTCGAAGGAGTCGTCAGCGGGGGTAATCCAAGGACCGTTGATGGACTTGGACATGCGGTAACGGGTCTTGTTGCCGTCGCTGTACTCGGAAAAGACGAGGTACCACCAGTCGCCCATCTTAAAGAGATCAGGCATCTCAAACATGGTGTACAGGCCCGGGTTCCACCAGTCGCCCTGGAACTCCCAGTTGGTCAGATCCTTGGAGGTGAACTTGACCAGGCGGCCGGTCATCAGACGCTTGTCCTCGCCCACACGCGTGCCGAGGATGAGCATGTACTCTTCGTTCTCCTCATCCCAAAGCACAAAGGGATCGCGCCAGTTGCGGTCATCGTAACCCTCCTGGGGCGGAAGCAGCGTCTCGGCGATGTTCTTCTCCCACTTGACGGCGTCGTCGCTCGTTGCATGAAGAAGAACCTGCTTCATCAAACGTGCGCGGACCTTATCGCGATTGCAACCAGTGTAGAGCGCATGGTACTTGTCGCCCACCTTAAACACCGTGCCGGCATAAATGTACTGGTCGACTTCCTCGTCGCCGCCGCGCTCAAGGCTCTCGCCAAAGTCCTTGTAGTTGACGAAATCCTTGGTCGTAGCGAGTGCCCAGCCAAACGGCTCTCCGAAAGGTTCGGGGTTACGCGTGTCACGCTGATGATAGAGATAGAACGTGCCGTCCTCGCCGTACGGCATGATGTCGCCTACCCAAATTCCCTCAGGCTGGTAATACACCTTGTGCATCCGAGACTTCCTTTCCACGACATACTAACTCGGTACAATGGCAAGATATGTCAATCGTTTTCATATGTCAAACGTTTTCACACCAATACGTCTTTTCGCAGTTCCAGTCGTCGGCAAACGGTTGACATATGCCGGTGAACGGTCATCAGAGGCGTTTGAGGAATTCTTTTGGCACGGGATGAACTATGCGGTTTTGCCCTCAATGAGTTCAACGGGGAGCTTGATATTCGATTCGGGATTATCGCCGTTAATAAGAGCGATGATGGATTGCGCCGCGAGCTCTCCGATGCGATCGATATCTTGACGTACGGTTGTTAAGTCAGGCATAAACGTCATAGTTCGGCGGGCACCATCCGCGCCCACGACCTTAATATCGTCCGGAGCGCTCAAGCCGCGCTGCTTCATCACGTTGAGACAGATGGCCGCCATCGTATCGTCTCCCGCAAAGATGCCGTCAATATCGGGGTTCTCATCGAGGATCTTCGCAACGACCGCGCCCTTTTCGTCGTCGGGCTTAACGAACTCAACCTCACGGACAAGCGCGGACAAACCGGCCTGCTCAACAACATCGAGGTAGGCATCGGTACGCTTATTGGCAGGCATGCGCATGCGGCTATTGCTGCGCAGGCACAGGATACGCCTGCAGTCGTCATCAATCAGACGGCGCGTGGCGAGCTCGCCAATGCCATAGCTGTCACTTGCAATCTGGACAGAGCCCTCACCAAGATCGCAGTCGATGCCAACCAGGCTCAAGCCCATCTCGGCATATGCCTCGGCACCGATATTGAGGGAGTTGACGATGACGCCGTCGACCATATTGCGGCGGAGCATGTCGATATAGGAACGCTCAAGATCAGGTCGATTGGCGCTGTTGCACAGCAACATCTTAAAGCCGTTTTCCGCTAACGTGCGCTCGACCGCCTGCACAACCTGAGCATGGAACGGGCTGCTCACAAAGGGAACAATCATGCCGATAAGGTTCAGGCGGCCATTGAGCATGGCACGGGCGATATCGTTGGGCGTGTAATTGATGCGCTCCATCGCCGCATGGACTTTATCGCGGGTTTCCTGGCTAATGTAGCCGCGATTATTAAGCACGCGAGATACCGTAGTAGGCGAAACCCCCGCCACCGCTGCAACTTCCTTGATACCAGGCTTAGCCGTATCCTTAGAACGAGCACCCTCGCGAGCCATAGCACCCTCCCCCATCAACATGTCATACGTTTACATACGAACAAAGCATACCCCAACAACAGCGGGAAGACGGTAACAGCACAAGTAAGTAAACGACTCATCCAAATAATTAGGAGAGTTCCGCCTAACGGGTGACTACACAGGACCCCCGCCGGGCCGCTTTGGGTTACTTTCCAAAACATTTCCGCAGGACGCAAAGGGCTCCGCCGCGCGAAGCGCGCAGCGGAGCCCTTTGCATGTCCGAGGACGTTTTGGAAAGTAACCCAAAGCGGCCCGGCGATCCTGCGGGAGTTAAACCCCTTTAGAACTTGTCGTGGAAGGTACGCGAAATGACCTCGTCCTGCTGCTCCTTGGTGAGCGTGTGGAAGTTCACGGCATAGCCAGAAACGCGGATGGTCAGCTGCGGGTACTTCTCGGGGTGAGCCTGAGCATCGAGCAACGTCTCACGGTTGAAGACGTTGATGTTCAGGTGATGGCCACCCTTCTCGGCGTAAGCATCGAGCATGTGGACCAGGTTATCGGCCTGAGTCTCGGAAACTTCAGAAACCTTCATAATGTGTCTCCTTCGATCGATAGGCGCCGGCCGAAACCGGCGCGCTAATCAGTAATCGTTATTGTTAGTATAGCACTAACAATAGTTACTCGCCCAGCTGATCAAGGTCGATATCGCCAAAGAACACCTGGTCCTCCTTGCCGAGCGCACCCGGGATGATGGAGAAGGTGTTGGAGATGCCGTCCTGAGCATCGCGGAACGGGAGCTTGGAAACCGAAGACAGCGAAGCGATGGCGCCGTGGCTATCGCGCTTGTGCATGGGGTTAGCACCCGGGGCGAACGGCTGGCCAGCCTTGCGGCCGTCAGGCGTGGAACCGGTCTTCTTACCGTACACGACGTTGGAGGTAATGGTCAGAACCGAGGTCGTGGGCACGGAGTTGCGGTAGGTGTCGTTCATGCGGATGTACTCCATGAACTGGTGCACAACGTCGTGAGCGATCTGGTCGACGCGGTCGTCGTCGTTACCGTACTTGGGGAACTCGCCCTCGGTCTCGAAGTCGACGATGATGCCGTTCTCATCACGGACGGGGTGGACCTTGGCGTACTTGATGGCGGACAGGGAGTCAGCCACGACGGAAAGGCCAGCGATGCCCGTAGCGAACCAGCGGTGCACGTGCTTGTCGTGCAGAGCCATCTGGATGCGCTCGTAGCAATACTTGTCGTGCATGTAGTGAATGATGTTCAGCGAGTTGACGTACACGCCAGCGAGCCACTTCATCATGTCGTTGTACTTGGCCACAACGTCGTCGTAATCGAGCGTATCGCCCTCGACGGCGCGATACTTGGGGCCGACCTGCTTCTTGGAGACCTCGTCAACACCGCCGTTGAGCGCGTAGAGCAGGCACTTGGCCAGGTTGGCACGGGCGCCGAAGAACTGCATCTCCTTGCCGATGCGCATGGAGGACACGCAGCAGGCGATGCCGTAGTCGTCGCCGTGGTAAACGCGCATGAGGTCGTCGTTCTCGTACTGGATCGAGGAGCTGGCGACAGAAGTCTTGGCGCAGAACTTCTTGAAGTTCTCGGGCAGACGGGTCGACCACAGAACGGTCATGTTGGGCTCGGGGCTGGTACCCATGTTCTCGAGCGTGTGCAGGTAGCGGTAGCTCATCTTGGTAACGAGCGTACGGCCGTCAACACCCATGCCGCCGATGGACTCGGTGACCCACTGTGGGTCGCCGGTGAACAGGGCCTGGTACTCGGGGGTACGGGCGAACTTGACCATGCGGAGCTTCATGATGAAGTGATCCACGAACTCCTGGATCTGCTCCTCGGTGAAGGTACCGTTGGCAAGGTCGCGCTCAGCGTAGATGTCAATGAACGTGGAGGTACGGCCGATGGACATAGCGGCGCCGTTCTGCTCCTTGACGGCAGCGAGGTAGGCGAAGTACATCCACTGGATGGCCTCCTGCGTGTTGGTAGCAGGGTTGGAAATATCGAAACCATAGGTCTCGGCCATCATCTTGAGCTCGCCGAGGGCGCGAATCTGCTCCTGCAGCTCCTCACGATCGCGGATGTTGTCGGCGGTCATGACCGTCGGGGTGGAAGCCTTCTGGGCCTCCTTGTCCTTGATCAGGTAGTCGACGCCGTACAGGGCAACACGACGGTAGTCGCCGATGATGCGGCCGCGGCCATAGCCATCGGGCAGACCGGTGATGATGTGGGCCGAACGGCAAGCGCGCATCTCGGGGGTGTAGACATCGAAGACGCCGGCGTTGTGGGTCTTGCGCTCGAAGGTGTAGCGCTCGACAACGTTCTCGTCGACCTTATAGCCGTGCTGGCTGGCAGCCTGGCAAGCGATGCGGATACCGCCGTTGACGTGCAGCGCGCGCTTGAGCGGCTTGTCGGTCTGGAGGCCGACGATGGTCTCCTTCTCGCGGTGGGCGTTATCGATGTAGCCAGCGGGGTGGCTCACGATACCCGTGACGGTCTTGGTGTCCATATCGAGGACGCCGCCCTGCTCGCGCTCCTTGAGCAGCAGGTCGAGAACCTCGCCCCACAGCTCCTTGGTACGCTCGGTCGGGCCGGCGAGGAACGACTCGTCGCCCTCGTAGGGGGTGTAGTTCTTCTGGATGAAGTCTCGGACGTCAACCTCTCCCGTCCAGATGCCTTCCTTGAAGCCTTCCCATGCCTCCTGCATTGTGTAACCACGCTCCTAGTTACGTGTAATGCGGCGCTCTCTCACACCGCTGCTTATTGAATTCTTGAATTATCGGCTTGCACTACCGGCTTCTTCCGTTCTTCACCACACGTTGGTACAGGGAAAAACGTTTGTCCACCTTGGAACTGCAACCCAAAACCCAAGATTTCACCCGTTTGAGAAGGATAACATAGCTACCCCCTTCATCAGGGCTGTTATATGTTTCTTTTTTTATACCATTAGGGCGTTTTTAACAAATCCGCAGGAAATGCGAGCGCGAACAACTACCGTTCACCGATTTGTTTGGTATTTTTCCTTGCCTTTGTACGACGTTCACTCTAGCTGTTATGCCAGCTTTAGCAGGGTAAAGTGCCTCTGAGTAGGCTTTGGGACATGCCTAACGATCTGCCCCAAACTTTACTGGCACCGACGGTGTACGGAGGTCGCCTAAAGGTAGTTTTCTAGGCATGTCCCAAAATCTACCGTATAGGGCGCGCGTGCAGGGGTATCATCTTTCACCGAAAATAGTTTCTAGTGTTAGGGGTTTTCGGTGGAAGATACCGATTTCCATGAGCTTGGGCGTCAGCTCCTTACCGAGTTTGGCGGCATTCACCAGCGCGTTTCGCGCTTTGTGGACAAAGCTCTCAGCGGCGAGATGGCTGTCATGCGCGCCCTTATGCTCGCTGGCGGTTCGCTCACGCCGAGCGAACTCGCTGATCGCGCCTGGGTCTCGAGTGCCCGCATTGCCAATATCCTACGCGCTCTCGAAGCCAAGGGCTGGGTTGAGCGTGAGCACTCAAAGACCGACCGTCGTCGCGTACACGTCATAGTGACCGACAAGGGATTCCAGGATCTCGAAATCAAACGCCGGGAATTCGAGGACCGCACCGCGGCTTTCCTCGAACAGCTCGGCGAAACAGATACCCAAGAGATGGTGCGTCTTCTAAGGCGTGCCAACGAAATTATCGACCGCAATCAAGAAAGGAGAGATGCCGAGTGAGGATTCTCAAGCTCTTTAAAAAGCATGTCCTGGCACTGCTCGCAGCTATCGTACTTATCGTAATCAGCTGCAACGCCGACTTGGCGCTGCCCACCTATATGAGCGATATCGTCGACGTGGGCGTGCAGCAGGGAGGCATAGCCTCGCCCGTTCCCGACACCATCCGAGCCGAATCGCTCGACGACCTCGAACTCTTTATGAGCGCCAAGGACGCCAAAGCTGTGGGGGCCGTGTTTAGTAAGGCGGACAATAACGGCATTCGAACGTACAAGGGCACCGAGGAGGAGCGCGGCGACGGCGACAAGATTGCCGACATCATGAGCCTGCCCGAGACCGTCGTGCTCGCCTTCAACCAGGGCATTGACGCCGACTCCATGGGCGACATGACCGGCGCATCCACCGAGGCAAGCGATGGCGGCGCCGCTCAGGCCATGCCCACCCCCGAGCAGATGGCAGCGATGACGCCCGAGCAGCTCGCCGAGATGCAGCAGAAGGCCGCAGCCGCGCAGAGCATGCAAAAGCAGATCGACGCCGACGGCGGTAAGATCACCATGAAGAGCCTGCGCCTAGGCGTTGAAGGCGGTCTTATCGATCAGGGCAAGCTCGTCGAGGGCGCCAACGATATGGCTGACAAAATGGGCTCCATGTCGGGCTCCATCGTCACCCAGCGCGCCGTGAGCTACGTGCAGGACGAGTACAAGGCACAGGGCATCGACCCCGCTGACGTGCAGAACGCCTACCTGGGCCGCATGGCGACCACGATGTTTGGGCTGTGCCTGGTGTCGCTCGTCGCCACCATCCTGACCGGTGCCGTGGCTTCGCGTACCGCCTGCTCCATCGCCCGCGACCTGCGCCGCGAGACCTTCAATAAGGTTATGCACTTCTCGCCGGCCGAGGTGGGCAAATTTAGCCAGGCCTCGCTCATTACCCGCTGCACCAACGACATTCAGCAGATTCAGATGGCCGCAACTCTATTTATCCGCATGTGCCTGATGGCCCCCGTCATGGGCATCGTCGCCGTCATGCGCGTCCTGGCCAACCACACCGGCCTTGAGTGGACCATCGCTGTGGCCATCATCGCGGTTTCGGCCGTCGTCGGCGTGCTCATGGGCCTCACCATGCCCAAGTTCAAAAAGATGCAGAGCTTTGTTGACCGCGTGAACCTTACCGCCCGTGAGCTGCTCGACGGCCTTATGCCCATCCGCTCATTCAACCGCGAGGAGCATGAGCTCGAGCGTTTTGACAAGGCTTCGCTCGACCTGATGACCACGCAGCTCTACACCAACCGCGCCATGAGCTTTATGATGCCACTCATGATGCTCGTCATGAACTGCATCACCGTGCTTATCGTCTGGTTTGGCGCGCAGGGCGTGTCCGACGGCGTGATGCAGGTCGGCAACATGATGGCGTTTATCTCCTACACCATGCAGATCGTCATGGCGTTTATGATCCTCACCATGGTGTCGGTCATTCTGCCCCGTGCCGAGGTCGCAGCCGAGCGCGTGGAAGAGGTCATCACTTGCCCCACAAGCATCAACGACCCCGCCTCGCCCAAACTGCCCGCGGCCAGCGCGCCGCGCGGTGAGCTCACCTTCCGCGACGTGAGCTTCCAGTATCCCGATGCCCGCGCCGACGTCATCAGCGGCGTGAACTTCACCACGCATGCCGGTCAGATGCTCGGCATTATTGGCTCCACGGGCTCGGGCAAGTCCACGCTCGTGCAGTTGATTCCGCGCCTGTACGACGTCACGGGCGGCAGCATTTCGCTCGACGGCATCGACGTGCGCGACATGGCCCTTTCCGAACTGCGCCGCCGTATTGGTTACATCCCGCAGCAGGGGCGCCTGTTCTCGGGTACCGTCGAGAGCAACCTTAAGTTTGCCGGCGACATGGTGAGCGACGAGGACATGCACCGGGCGGCACGCATCGCCCAGGCCGAGGACTTTATCGCCGAGCGCGAGGGCGGCTACGACTCCCCCATCAGCCAGGGCGGCTCCAATGTTTCGGGTGGTCAGCGCCAGCGTCTGGCCATCGCCCGCGCGTTGGCCAAAAAGCCCGAGGTCGTGGTGTTCGATGACTCGTTTAGTGCCCTCGACTACAAGACCGACGCGCGCCTACGCGAGGAGCTGGCCAAAAACGTTACCGACGCCGCGCTCGTGGTCGTGGCCCAGCGCATCGCGACCATCATGCACGCCGACCAGATCATCGTGCTCGACGACGGCCACGTAGTGGGCACCGGCACGCACGAGGAGCTGCTGCGCAGCTGCCCGGCGTACCTGGAGATCGCACAGTCGCAGCTTTCCGCCGAGGAGCTGGGGCTTACCCAAGAAGAAATTGCAGCCGTCATGGAAGGAGGCGAGCGCTAATGGCAGACGAGACCAAGACTCAGATTCCCAAGCCCACCCGCCAGCGTGGTCCCATGGGCCGCATGGGCGGCATGCGTCGCGGCGAAAAGGCCAAGGACTTTAAAGGCACCATGAGGCAGCTGCTCGGCTATATTGGCCAGCACAAGATTGCCGTGTTTGCCGCCGTCGCCTTTGCCGTGTGCTCGGTCATCTTTAACATTGTGGGGCCCAAGGTGCTCGGCCAGGTTACGACCAAGCTGTTTGAGGGCCTGGTTGCCAAAGTCAACGGTACCGGCGATGTCGACTTTAACTGGATCGCCAAGACGCTCGGCTTTTTGCTCTGCCTGTACCTGGCGAGCTCTATCTGCAGCCTCATCCAGGGCTGGCTCATGACCGGTGTCACGCAAAAGATTTGCTACCGCATGCGCAAGGAGATCGCCGCCAAGATTGCCGTCGTGCCGATGAGCTACTTCAACGGTCACAGCAAGGGCGATGTGCTCAGCCGCATCACCAACGACGTCGATACGCTCGGCCAGTCGCTCAACCAGAGCGTGACGCAGCTTATTACGTCCGTCACGCAGATTATCGGCGTGCTCGTCATGATGTTGTCGATCAGCCTGCCGCTCACCGGCGTCACCGTGCTCACGCTGCCGGCCGCCGCGATTATCTTGATGGTGATGATTCACTTCTCGCAGCCGTACTTCCGCGAGCAGCAGCAGGTCCTGGGCGCCGTCAACGGCATTATCGAGGAGGACTTTGCCGGCCAGAACGTCATTCAGGTGTT
This sequence comes from uncultured Collinsella sp., assembly GCA_937949355.1. Taxonomy (GTDB): domain Bacteria; phylum Actinomycetota; class Coriobacteriia; order Coriobacteriales; family Coriobacteriaceae; genus Collinsella. Next base: position 20,739 of record CALEDY010000005.1, read on the forward strand.
CGACCGCGCCGAGGCCTCGATCGAAGAGTTCGACCGTCAAAACGACCGTCTCTTTATTAGTGGCTGGCGCTCGCAGTTCCTGTCGGGCCTGATGATGCCGCTTATGAGCCTGGTGGGCAACATGGGCTACGTGGGCGTCGTCGTGGTGGGCGCACAGCTCGCGCTGACCGGCAATGCCACGCCCGGCGATATCCAGAGCTTTATCCAGTACGTTCGCAACTTTACGCAACCCGTGCAGCAGCTGGGCAACGTGAGCAACACGATGCAGTCGATGGCCGCTGCCACCGAGCGCGTCTTTGAGTTCTTGGCCGCGCCCGAGGAGGAGCAGAAGGCCGACGCGCAGATTCCCGAGAGGCGTCCCGGCCACGTGGAGTTCGACCATGTCAAGTTTGGCTACACGCCCGACAAGACCATCATCCACGACTTTAGCTGCGAGGCGCAGCCCGGCCAGACCATCGCCATCGTCGGCCCCACCGGCGCCGGCAAGACCACGCTCATTAAGCTGCTTCAGCGCTTTTACGACGTGGACGGCGGTTCGCTGCGCGTCGAGGGCGTCGACGTGCGCGATTGGGACCGCGCGGCACTTCGCGGCGAGTTTGCCATGGTGTTGCAGGATACTTGGCTGTTTAACGGCACCATCCGCGAAAACATCTGCTACGGACGCCCCGATGCGAGCGATGCCGAAGTCGAGGCCGCCGCACGCGCCGCACGCTGCGACCACTTTATTCATACGCTCGCCGGCGGTTACGACTTTATGATCAACGAGGAGGGCACCAACCTGTCGCAGGGTCAGCGCCAGCTCGTGACCATCGCCCGTGCCATTTTGGCCGACCGTCCGGCGCTGATTTTGGACGAGGCGACCTCCAACGTTGACACTCGTACCGAGGAGCTTATTCAGCGTGCCATGGATGCGCTAATGCAGGGCCGCACGAGCTTTGTCATCGCGCACCGCCTGTCCACGATCCGCAACGCCGACGTGATCTTGGTGATCCGCGACGGCGACATCGTCGAGAAGGGCACACACGACGAGTTACTCGCCCAAGGCGGCTTCTACGCCGACCTGTACAACTCGCAGTTCGACGAGGCGGCGTAGATACGGCCGCAGAGAAATGATGACGCCCGAGAACGGGGGCGCAGGACAACCTGCGCCCCCGTTCTGTGTCCTTCGAGCCTCGAAACGCCTTCCCTGAGACCTCATTGACGGCGCTTTCCAGACCCCGTGGGCAAAAAAGGGCAAATATGAGTACTGTCACCTTTTTAGTAACAGCCAAAACCACCTCAAACGACCTCTTTGCGGCCTCTATACGCCTTCAAATTAATCAAAACGCCCGTTAGCAGGCTTCTGCGTGCCAACGTTAATGAACATATTTATCACTTTGTCTATTATCTCGCTAGACGGATATATTACTAAGTTAGCAACAGTACTCATATTTGGCATTTTTTGCCCACGGAGTGTTTCCTGGGGAACCGACAACAGCCTTAGGGTCCCGCATGGCGCCACTCCCTCCCGACATCCTCCGACGTTTCCCCAGATAAAACCTAGCAAAATAAACCTGTCCCTTTTTGGAAGGTTTCAGGGTGACAAGGACTTGCACTTTAGCGTGCGACAGCGGATAATGCCGAACACTCAACAATACGCTTATTGCTCTTTCTATAGATTGAGGAGGCCCCTATGGCCATGGAATTCAAACGCAGGTTGCCGATCCCCATGGAGATCCGCGAGGAAATGCCGCTTTCGGCCGAGCTCACCGCCAAAAAGCAGGAGTTTGACGCCGAGGTCGCCAAGATCTTTACCGGCGAGGATGCACGCAAGGTACTCATTATCGGCCCGTGCTCTGCAGACCGCGAGGACTCGGTACTCGAGTACATGAACCGCCTGGCCAAGGTCGCCGAGGAAGTCAAAGACAAGCTCGTTATTATCCCGCGCGTCTACACCAACAAGCCCCGCACCAAGGGCACCGGCTACAAGGGCCTGCTGCACAACCCCGACCCCGAGGCGCCGGACGACCTGCTCGAGGGCGTCAAGGCCATCCGCCACATGCACTTGCGCGTGATTGAGGAGACGGGTTTCTTCACCGCTGACGAGATGCTCTATCCGTCCAACTATCAGTACCTCGTCGACCTGCTGAGCTATGTCGCCGTGGGTGCGCGCTCGGTCGAGAACCAGGAGCACCGTCTGGTGTCGAGTGGCATTTCGGTGCCGGTGGGCATGAAGAACCCCACTGCCGGTTCCACCACCGTTATGCTCAACTCCATCTATGCCGCCCAGGCACACCAGAGCTTTATCTTCCGCAACTGGGAGGTTGAGTGCGACGGCAACCCGCTCGCGCACGCCGTCATGCGCGGCTATATCGGCCTCGACGGCCGCACCTACCCCAACTATCACTACGAGCACCTGGAGCGCCTGGCCGAGCGCTACACCGAGCATGCCGGCTACGCCAACCCGGCTGCGGTCATCGACTGCAACCACGACAACTCGGGCAAGCGACCGCTGGAGCAGTACCGCATTTGCAAGGAGGTGCTCGACAGCTGCCGCCGCAACGAGTCCATCTCCAAGCTGGTCAAGGGCTTTATGATCGAGTCCTACCTGGAGGACGGTAACCAGGCAGTCGACGGCGGCGTCTTTGGCAAGTCCATCACCGACCCGTGCCTGGGCTGGGAAAAGACCGACTACCTCATCCACGAGATCGCGGAACGGATTTAGTTACGCGGTTTTGACCAAACCGCGTAACGACTCGACGCTGCAAGCCCGTCAGAGCGGCAATCTGCCTTTCAGCTTCGACGGCATGACCAAAAGGTCAATGCCGCCTCGCTTCAAGGCACCTTGCTCGCTCTGGCGGGCTTTCGCTGACTTTTGCTCTACCTGCGGTGTTGGCGGGGCAGCTAATTTAGAATGGGGCTCTTTTAGCTACCCGCAAAGTAGTCGTTGGGGACGTTCTTGTTTGACTAGTCGTTTAAGAACGTCCCCAACGACCACCCGGGGGAGCTGTCTTCCCTCGTGGCGGTCTTCTAGCAGAAAAACCAAGTGAGTAGGCTTTTTGCAGGAGGCCAAGCACGCCCCAAAACGCCACAGCTCTGACCTGCAGTTTTTATAGATCATTTGTCGCGATGTGCTCGGCAAGTTCAAAAAAGTCTACTCACTTGCATCCGAAACGCACCAGATAGGCAAAAATAACCGCCGCGAGAGGGCCCCAGCCCCTTCGCGGCGGTCATACGCCTCTGATTTTGCGACGATTTTGCTCGCTTGTTACTCGCTGTAGCGGGTGGCGATGGCAGCTTGCACCATGCCGGCGCTCATGAGGTAAGTCACCAAGAAGTAGCCGCCGTATGCTGCCAGGAAGATTGCACAGGTGAGGCCCACGGTGCCGCCGATGCTCATATCGCCGAATACGCTCACCAGCTCGATAATCACCTTGAGCGCCACAAAGGAGTGCGCCAGGCCCACTGCCAGCGGGAACAGGAAGAATACCGCTTGCTGCGCCATCACCGAATGGCGAATCTGGCGGTCGTCACAGCCGATCTGTGCCAGTACACGATAGCTGCGGCTGCCGTCGGCCACGTTGGAGAGTTGCTGGATCGACAGAATCGCCGCGCATGCAACGACCAATACAAAGCCAATGTAGATGGCCAGATAGCTAATCATGCCGTTCATCTGCGCTGCCTGCGTGTACATCTCGGAACGCGTGATGAAGATTCCCCACGACCCCGGCTCCTTGCCGTCAACGAGCAGATTATCGAGCAAGGTGTATTTAATGCTCTCGTCTGCCTCGGTCGTATCCATACCCTGTTTGTAATTAACGAGCAGATTACTGGAATACGGTTGCAGATTAAGCTGGGACAGCAGCTCATCGGCTACGACCACGGTACCGGGATTGCTGCCCATCGCCGAGTTGGCGATGGCCGCCGTGTCCTCGTCCGACTTATCGGTTGCGGGCTTGAGCGTATGCCCGCCCAAGGTAAGGGTACGGCCGCCGGCCATGTATTTGGTGTACAGGTCGCCCAGCTCACCGCCCATATCACACGTAAGCAAGTACTGGTCGCGGCCAATGCTCACCGGCTCCTCACCCATCATCTGGCGCAGTTTGTTGTACTGGCTCGCCGGCGTCACAAACAGGCCCATCACATCGGCATTGCTACCCTCGAGCGCCTTGGGAAGCTTTTCGCCCATGGCCTTGCACATCTCACCCGCCACCACCGAGGGGCCCGAGCCGCCAAGCGGGTAACTCAGATACGAATCGATCTGCACATGCTCACCGGCAACATCGGCGATATTGACCTTCTTGCCGGTCTCGTCGTTGTTGTCCGCCGACTTGCCCTTAATACCGTCTGCAACGTTATCGGGATCTTTACGATCGCCATGCCATGCAGCGTACAAATCGACCGTTGCATCGGCCAGCACCATGCGATCGGCCTCAGACGGATTGACATACTCCTTGTAGTAGTCGAGCGTTTCGGGCGTGTAATAGACATACGTCTGAGACACGTCAACAGGGTTATAGCGCTCCAGGTTTTCGTTCATCACATTGGCAATAGACATACCGCAGGTCACCGAGGTAATAGCCAAAAACAGAATCATCGCGATGACGCCCATCGAAAAGCATACCGTATTGACCTTGGCCGAAAGCTGGCGCACGGTAAACATGTTGAGGCCGCGCCAATACACGCCGCGCAGGCTCTGCAGCAGCTTGATGAGCATGCCCGAGAGTCCCCAGAACAGGGCAAAAGTGCCCACTGTAACCATAGCGGTCGTAATGCCAAACTGACTCATGGCCTCTTGCAGCTTGCTGTCCGTCGCGGTTAGCGGGAACCCATCACGTAGCAGACGGTAATAGGCCGCGCCCACAAGCACCACGCCCACGGCAAAGATGGCAATCGCGATCCAGGGATTGCGCGTCTTGATGCTCTCGTTGCGACGCTCGGCACCCATGAGCTCAATGAGCTTAGTGCGACGAACGGCGCGCAGGTTCAGCAGTAACGTGAGTACGAACATCACGAGCATGCAGGCAAGGGTCAGGTTGAACGCATGCACCGAGAAGAAGAAGTGGAAATTGGCGATCTGCGTCTTAAAGAGCGAGGCCGTAAAGAACGTCATGAGCTGGGAGAGTCCCACACCCAGCACAATGCCGGCGACAAAGGCCACGACCGAGACGATCACCGTCTCGAGCGCCATGATCGTGGCGACGCGCCCGCGGCCCATGCCGAGCACCTGGTACAGGCCAAACTCCTTTTTGCGGCGTTTCATGATGAAGTTATTGGCATACACCATCAAAAAAGCCATGACGCCGGCCAAAAAGTACGTCAGGTAGCCGAGCATGCTGCCCATAACCTGAGCCAAGCCCTTTTCATCGATTCCGGCGATGTCGACCTGCATCGAGATGGTGTTAAAGGCATAGAAGACCGTGACGCCCAGGGTGAGCGTCAAAAGGTAGACGAGGTAGTCGCGGCCGGCGCGGCGGACGTTGCCCCAAGCGAGTTTACAGAGCATCGGAGCCCTCACCGCCCATCATGGCAACGACCTCCATAATGCGGTCGAAGAACTCTCGGCGGTCGGTGTCGCCGCGGCGCAGCTCGGTGAAGATCTTGCCGTCGCGAATAAACAGTACACGGCTCGTGTAGCTGGCGGCAAAGCTGTCGTGCGTGACCATGAGCACGGTGGCGCGCAGGCGGTGATTAAGGGCCTCCAGGCTCTCGAGCAGCAGACGGGCGCTCTTGGAATCGAGGGCGCCGGTGGGCTCGTCGGCCATGATCATGGTGGGGTCGGTGACGAGCGCGCGGCAGGCGGCGACGCGCTGCTGCTGGCCGCCGGACATTTGGTAGGGATATTTGTCGAGCACCTGGCTCACGGACAGGCGCGCTGCCACATCCTGCACGCGGGTCGAGATCTCTGCCGAGTTCACGCGTGCGATAGTGAGCGGCAGGGCAATGTTCTCGCGTGCCGTGAGCGTATCGAGCAGGTTGGAATCCTGGAAGATGAAGCCCAGCTCATCGCGGCGGAACTGCGAGAGCTTGGCCTGCTTCATGCGCGTCACATCCTGGCCGTTGATGCGAATGATGCCACTCGTGGCGCTGTCGATGGTCGACACGCAGTTGAGTAGCGTCGACTTACCCGAGCCCGAGGCGCCCATGATGCCCACGAATTCGCCGCGGTTGACGGTAAAGCTGACGTCGTTGAGCGCGCGGGTCACGTTGCCCAGCGCGCCGTATACCTTTTCGAGATGCGCGACCTCCAGTACCGGGGTCGCTGCTTGCATGGTTTGCATACCGAGTCCTTTCTTGCGATTAGTCTACGGCATCTATAGTCGCAAGAAGACGAGTCGGCTACCATCGATATGGCTTACGCTTGCCTTACTGTTGTGTAAGGTAGGGGTAGCTACCCTGTCACGTGTTGATGTTGAGAGAGGACTCCTGTTGAAGACCGTTCATGTTGCTGCTGGGATCATTCGCAAGGAAGGATCCGACGAGCTGCTTGCCGTGCAACGCGGCTACGGCGACATGCAGGGGCTTTGGGAGTTTCCCGGCGGCAAGCTCATGCGCGGCGAGTCGCCCGAGGATGCCGTGCGCCGCGAGCTTATGGAAGAGCTGCAGGTAAAAGTCACCAACCTGCGCGATTTCTATACCGTCGAGTACGACTACCCCGATTTCCATCTCTCCATGGAGTGCTATTACTGCTCGCTGGCCGATGAGTCCGGTGAACCCCAGAAGCACGACCGGCAGCTCGATATCCGCTGGATTCCGCGTACCTCGCTTGCCACGGTGGAATGGATGCCCGCCGACAAGGGGCTCATTGACGCCCTGATTGAGCTCAAGGAAGACCGGCTTGAGGCAAGCGACACCGACGGCACCGAGGCCAACACGACCGACGAGCCCGCCACCAAACCCAAGCGCAAAATCAAACGCCGCAGCAAAAAGCGCCCCAAGCCTGGTCTGCTCGACGGCATCGATACCTCGGACCTTTCTGCCGACGAACGCGAGCTGGTGCGCCGTCGCGCCGCCATCAAAAAGTCCATGAAGGGCAACAAACGAGCTAACACCAAGCCCGAGCTGCTCGTACGTCAGCGCCTGCGCGCCGCGGGACTCACGGGTTATCGCCTAGAATGGAAGGTCCCCGGCAAGCCCGACATCGCCTTCCCCGGGCGCAAAATCGCTATCTTTGTCAACGGCTGCTTCTGGCACCGTTGCCCCAAATGCAATCCGAGCCAGCCCAAGCGCAATGTTGAGTTTTGGGAAGCAAAGTTCCGGCGCAACGTCGAGCGCGACCGAGCTGCCGTGGCAGCACTCACCGAAATGGGCTGGACGCCCATAACCATCTGGGAATGCGAACTCAAAAAGGACCGCATCGACGCCACGATGGAACAGGTCATCGAGCAGGTGCGAGCCGCGACCCCGCAACGCTAAAACGAGCCATTCACAGACCCCGCACGCCCGCGCCACATCCGCGCCACAAACCTTAGAAAGCCCTTAAGCTCAAAACCTTTCAAAGGTGTTACTCGATAGCTTTTACCTGCGGTTTCACTGTAATCGCAAACCTCATTAAGCCTTTCTTTAGCGCTTCTTTGCAACGACCGCGGCATAATACTGCCAACGCACGGGACCTAGCAGCACACCCCCATGCGCAACCTTTTGGTGGACATCGAGGAGGCCGCACGCATGCATTCTTCCAATGACGCAGCACAGCCATCCCTAAAACATGCGGACCTTTTCTCCTTCCCCCCGACACAGAGAGACGGTCTCCTCGACTCCCCCACCACAAAAGCCAAACGCTCAACCAATCAGAGCCTCAACTTACGAGCATCGTTCAAAAAGCTCCAAGCATCCCTAGACAAGGCGTTCCCCGAACAGGCAAGAGCAATCTAAGCCCATCGCGCTTTATACTGATGCCATGCGAAACATGGATCACATAGAATTGCACCGCGGAGGACGCGAGGAAGCGTTTCCCGAGACCGCCGAAGACTGGCCCTATATTGCCGAACGCGCAGAATTCGCTCGCTATCCGGGCAATTCTGTCCCCTGGCACTGGCATTCCGAAGTTGAGCTTTTCTACATGGAGCAGGGAGCAATTGACTATCGCACGCATGCGGCTCATGAGCACATGCGCTTTGAGGAAGGGTCCGCCGGCTTTATCAACGGCGGCGTTTTGCACAGCACCCTGCAATCGCCCAATTCGGCGCCAGCCATTCAAATGCTGCATATCTTTCAACCATCAATGCTCGGCGACCCCGCGGGACGTCTCCAAAAGCGCTACATCAATCCTTTACTGCAATGTCGAGGCGTCGATGTACTCAAATGGTCGCCCACCAACCCCGACGATATGCCCTTTATCGATTTGCTGAAGAGCTCCTTCAGCCACGATCTTCAACAGCCGCAGAACGAGATGGCGCTTCGAAATAGCCTGTCAGAACTCTGGATTCAAATCTATGCCAAAGCTGAACCACAATTCGCTTTGGACAATAGTTCTTTGATGACCAGCCGTGAAGTTCGGTTTAGGGAAATTCTTGACTATATCCGCACACACTATGTAGACGCCATAGATGTTCCCCAAATTGCGTCCGCGGTCGGCATCAGCGAAAGAGATTGTTATCGCACCATCAAAGCTTGCGCGGGAACAACCCCGGCCGCGTATCTACGCGCATACCGCATCACCCGCGCCTGCACGCTCTTGACGCACACCACGCAAACGGTACAGACGATCGCTCACCAATGCGGCTTTGCAACGGCGAGCCACCTTGGGCAGGTATTCAAGGAACAAATTGGCTGTACCCCTTCTGAGTATCGAGCCATGAGGCAGAATTTCGATACTACAGGGCAGAAATAACGCTAGCGCTTCCACCTCACCTGTCCCACACTATCAGACATATGAGAGAAAGGAATGCCATGAAACAATTCGACCATGTCGTGTTTGACGTTGATGGAACATTGGCAGATACAGAAGAAAGCGTTCTGTCATCGCTTGCCCAGATTGTCCAAGAAGAGACCGGCAAAACGCTCCCCCGAAACGAGCTTGAGTTTGCCCTCGGCATACCCGGCAAGGATGCTCTTGAGAAACTTGGAATCTACTCGCAAGCAACGTTGGATCGCTGGTGCCAAGTTGCCGCCAGCTTTAAAAGCACCATCAGCGTGTTTCCAGGCTTGCTTGAAGTCATCGCCACACTCGCCAATAGCGGTTGCAATCTTGGCATTGTCTCCTCACGTGCGCGTGACGAATACGCAGAAGAAATAGCGCCCCTTGGCTTCGATACGTATTTTGAGCACATCATCCTTGTCGAAGACACAACCGAACACAAACCCGCACCCGCACCCATGCTCGAATATCTCCGGCGTACGAGCGCAAACCCCAATAGCGTCATCTACGTTGGCGACACCGTCTACGACGAACAATGCGCAACTTCAGCAGGGGTCAGTTTTGCCCGAGCAGCATGGGGATCACACCAAGACATCCCAAACGCCACCTACAACCTCAAAACCCCCAACGACCTACTAACCCTAACAACCAAGTAACCCTCCCATCCCAAATTCGCAGTCCTAACGCCACAAGGGCGACGACCTCGAGAAGGTCAACTTGGGAGGGACGAGGGCTTAGTTCCCCAATCTTTCCGCAGGGGGCAAAAAGCAACGTCTTATTTTTCCGACACTAACGCCACAAGGGCGATTGAGCAGGACGGTTTGGGCGGGTCCCGTACTTAGTTTCCAAAATCATTCCACAGCGCGAAGGCTTCTTATTAATTTCAGACCTAACGCCACAAGGGCGACGACCTCGAGCAGGTCAACTTGGGAGGGACGAGGGCTTAGTTCCCCAATCTTTCCGCAGGGGGCAA
>CALEDY010000006.1 GCA_937949355.1 uncultured Collinsella sp.
GTAGCACATTCGATTGTTAACGATTTGGTAGTCGGGCATCGAGTGGGGCGCCACTTTTAAGCTGGTCTCATGATCATGACTGGCATGGCGCACCAACCGATGCCCGTTTTTTGTTTGACATAAGGAGTCATAAAGACGATGAATACCGAGCTGTTTGATATCAAGATTCGCGCCGTCGAGGGTGGCGTTACGGCTGCGGCTGGTTTTAAAGCCGCAGGCATCCACGCTGGGTTCCGCAAGAATCCCGAGCGCCTGGATTACGCGCTCGTCGTGCCCGATAAACCCTGTCCCGGTGCCGGCGTGTTTACCACCAATCGCTTTTGCGCGGCGCCCGTGCAGGTGAGCCGTGCCAACCTGGGCGGTGCCGACAAGGGCTACGGTATCATCGCCGGCGTTTCGGTCAACTCTGGCAATGCCAACGCCGCCACGGGTGAGACCGGCCTTGCATGCGCGCGCGAGACGTGCAGCATCGCATCGCAGGTCATCGGCTGCGAGCCCCAGCAGATTCTGGTTGCCTCCACGGGTGTGATTGGCCAGATTCTGCCGATCGACACGTTTGAGACCGCCATTCCTGCTGCCTACGAGGCGCTCTCTGCCCACGGTGGCGCCGATGCCGCTCGCGCCATCATGACGACCGACACGCACTCCAAGGAGTACGCCGTATCCTACGTCAGTGAGGCTGCGGGTCATGCGGGCAATGTCTATACGGTAGGCGGAATGTGCAAGGGCTCGGGCATGATCATGCCCAACATGGCCACCATGATCGCAGTTATCACCACCGATGCCCCCGTCGAGCCTGCGGCACTTCATGCCCTGCTGCTCTCGACCGTCAAGCAGACCTTCAACAAGGTAACGGTCGATTCCGATACTTCGACCAACGACACCTGCATCATGCTTGCCTCCGGCGCTGCCGCAAATGCCGAGTCTATTGTCGAGGGCTCCGATGCCTTTGACGAGTTGGCCTTTGCCGTGCATGAGGTGTGTGAGAGCCTGGCGCGCAATATCGCCGCAGATGGCGAGGGCGCATCCAAGCTCGTGACGGTTAATGTCACCGGCGCCGCGAACGACGAGGAGGCTGATATCGCTGCCCGTGCTGTTGCCAACTCGCCGCTCGTCAAGACCTGCATCGCCGGCCACGACTGCAACTGGGGCCGCGTTGCCATGGCGCTCGGCAAGTGCGGCGTGCAGTTTAACCAAGAAGATGTGTCCATCGACATGATGGGTATGCCCGTCTGTCGCGATGGCCTGACGGTCCCCTTCGATGAGGACGAAGCCCTGCGACGTTTTGAGGCGCCCGAGATCGTGATCTCGGCAGACCTGGGCGCAGGGGACGCGGCGACCACCGTGTGGACTTGCGACCTCACGCACGAGTACATCTCCATTAACGGCGACTACCGTTCCTAGACTCCCGATGTGCCGTGCGCCCCGCTGCAATCGCGGGCAACGAGGTGCGGCGCGATAGCTACACGAAAGACGAGGCTGACTATGAAGTTCGCACGCGATTGTCGCTCGAGCGAATCCAACGAAGTTACCGCGCAGCTGCTGTTCGAGGCGCTGCCGTGGATTAAGAACCTGACCGGTAAGACGGTCGTTATCAAGTACGGCGGTGCCGCTATGGTCGACGAGCAACTGCGCCGCGACGTGATGAGCGACATCGTCCTGCTCAAGATTATCGGCATGCGCCCTGTTATCGTGCACGGTGGCGGCAAGGCCATCAACGAGGCGCTCAGCCACTGCGACATCCCCGTCGAGTTTAAGAACGGCCAGCGCGTGACGACGCCGGCCACCATGGATATCGTGCGCGAAGTGCTGGGCGGTAAGGTCAACCAGGAGCTGGTCGCGGCACTCAACCACCACGGCAACTTGGCCGTGGGCGTGTCCGGCAGCGACGCCGGCACCCTTATCGCCGAGCCGCTCGACCCCGAGCTCGGCCGCGTAGGTAAAGTCACGCACGTCAACACCGACTATATCGAGCGTTTGCTCGACAGCGAGTACATCCCCGTTATCGCCACGGTCGCGGCGGGGGAGGACGGTGGCTTCTTCAACATCAACGCCGATACCGCCGCCGGCGCCGTCGCGGCGGCACTCCATGCGCACAAGGCGATCTTCTTGACCGACGTCGACGGCCTGTACAAGGACTTTAGCGATAAGGATTCGCTCATCTCCAACCTGACGCTCGACGAGGTCAACGAGATGCTCTACGGCGGCGAGGTCGATAAGGGCATGATTCCCAAGCTTCGTGCCGCCGTCGATGCTCTGACCGCTGGCGTGTTCCGCGCCCACATCATCAACGGCACCACGCCGCACTCGCTGCTGCTGGAGCTGCTGACCGATGCCGGCGTCGGTACCGTGATCCATTCCACCGAGACGGCCTACGAGTTCGATACACACCCGCACCCGCTTTCGACTTTTGCGGCGCGCCTGACCGAGAACCTCGACGAGGTCGAAAAGCTCCAGACCGTTTAGCCTGTCCGCAATCGTCGCATCTCTACACCCATAGCTCGCGCCACCTGGCGTTCAACGAAAGGCATCCCATGTCACTTGCAGCTCAACAATCGCTCGAATCCCATTACGTTATGCATACCTTTGGCCGCTCCCCGGTCGAGTTTGTCGAAGGCCATGGCATGAAGCTCGCTGGCGACGATGGTCGCGAGTATCTCGACTTTCTTGCCGGTATTGGTGTGTGCAGCCTTGGTCACGGCAATCCTGCGGTGCTCTCGGCGCTCGAGGCACAGACCAAAAAGCTCATGCATGTTTCCAATTACTTCTACATTGAGCAGCGCGGTCAGGTCGCGGCGCTGCTGTCCAAGCTCGCTAACGATGACGTGGATGGTGCGCGCGTGCTTGCCGAGGCCATTGCCGCTGGTGACGAGACCACGGCTGCCGCGCTCGGTGCTCCGGCTGTGGACGAGCAGGTGTGGGAGACGTTCTTTGCCAATTCCGGCGCCGAGGCCAACGAGGGTTCGATGAAACTCGCGCGCCTGTACGCCAAGCGCGCCGGTAACGGCGGCAACACCATCGTGTGTATGCGCGGTGGTTTCCACGGCCGTACGCTCGAGACCATTGCCGCCACCATGCAGGATTGGCTACAGGACAGCTTCCGTCCGCTGCCGGGCGGCTTTGTGGCCTGCACGCCCAACGATGTCGATGAACTGCGTGCGATCTTTAAGCAGCTGGGAAGCGAGATCTGCGCCGTCATGCTCGAGCCGATTCAGGGCGAGAGCGGCGTACACCCCATGACCGAGGAGTTTATGGCGGCGGCGCGCGACATGGCGCACGAGGTGGGCGCCGTGCTTATCGCCGACGAGGTCCAGTGCGGTATCTTTCGCACTGGTAAGCCATACGCATTCCAGACCTATGGCGTGGAGCCCGACATCATGAGCCTTGCCAAGGGCATTGCCGATGGCGTGCCCATGGGCGCCGTGGTGGCCAAGAAGGAGATCGCCGATGTTTTTAAGCCCGGCGACCACGGTTCGACGTTTGGCGGTAGTTGCCTGGCCGTCGCGGCGTGCGCCGCGACGCTCTCCGCGCTCGTGCGCGGTGATTATGCCGAGCATGCCGCCAAGGTGGGTGCTTATATGGAGGCAAAACTCACCAAGCTGCCGCATGTGGTCGAGGCACGCGGTCGCGGCTTAATGCTCGGTTGCGATTTGGATGACGCCGCGGGCGATGCGCATGATATTGTTGCCCGCGCGCTGGCCGCCGGTGCCGTGATCAACGCTACTGGCGCTCATACGCTGCGTTTCCTGCCGCCGCTTGTCTGCGAGGAAGCCGACGTGGACAGCCTGATCGAGATTCTGTCGGGTGTCCTGGCCTAGCGCGGGCAAATATAGCCATTTGAAACGGGTTCCAGGTTGCCGACGTGCCATATACGGCGCGATCTGGCGATCCGGAACCCGTTTTTGCTATCGATTCACGCCGACTAGGAAGGGCGGTGTGCAAAAAGTGGCAAATATGAGTACTGTAACTAATCGTATAACATATAAATTGGGTGCGTTTAGGTTAGTTAAACCACATATGTCCAGTTTTACAGTCAGAAATACTGCCCATCTGGACTGTCGGTCGTCGTTTTGATGTTTGATTTGCCCTCTGAGGCCTTGATAACCCTGCTACTAAAATGGTAGCAGTACTCATATTTGGCATTTTTTGCACAAGGCCCTTGAAGCGGGGTGCATCCTTGCGGGTTCGAATCCCTTTGCGATGGGCCCAAAAACGAAAGGCTCCCATTGCTGGGAGCCTTTTCAATCATATGGTGGGCGATGAGGGATGTCGCGTGCGGCTGGCGCCGCCCGCTCCCGCTTCGGGCCTTCGGCCCTCGCGTGCTGCGCTGGAAAACGCTTACGCGTTTCCTCGGCTCCGCACCCTGTCGGGTTCGAATCCCATGCACTGGGCCCAAACAAAAAACGGTCCCCTTGCGAGGACCGTTTCCAAATCAGTGGTGGGCGATGAGGGATGTCCGCGTGCGGCTTCGCCGCCCGCTTTCGCTGCGGCGCTGGCGCGCCTTGCGTGCTGCGCTGGAAAACGCTTCGCGTTTCCTCAGCTCCGCACCCTGTCGGGTTCGAATCCCATGCACTGGGCTCTAACAAGAAAGGCCCCCATCGCTGGGAGCCTTATCAACCAAATGGTGGGCGATGAGGGATTCGAACCCCCAGCCTTGTGCGTGTAAAGCACCTGCGCTAACCGTTGCGCCAATCGCCCGTGCGGAGAGAGTATAGCAAAACAATCGGGTTGTTCACCTCATATCCATTAAAGGTAACTGGCGCGTGTCGGCGTGGAGCTGATTCAGTTGAGATTGCCTGAACATTCCGTCCCTCTTTACGCCCTCGGGTATACTCAAAAGCTACTGATTCGATTTGATGCCCAGCAACAGCAGAGGGGATAGTATATGTGCGGTTTTGTCGGTTTTGTCGGTGGGACGGATAGCCAATCCGAGGTGCTCACCAAGATGATGGACCGCATCGTCCATCGTGGTCCCGACATGGGCGGCCAGTTTATCGATGGCCGCGTCGCCCTCGGCTTCCGCCGCCTGTCGATCCTCGACCTGACCGAGGCCGGCGCCCAGCCCATGGCCAATGAGGACGGCAGCGTCGTCATCGTCTTCAACGGCGAGATCTACAACTTCCAGGAGCTTCGCTCCGAGCTCGAGGCCAAGGGCTACAAGTTCCACTGCGGCGCCGACACCGAGAGCCTCCTGCACGGCTACGAGGAGTGGGGCGAGGCCGTGCTCGACCGCCTTCGCGGTATGTATGCCTTCGTCATCTGGGACAAGAAGAAGAACAAGCTCTTTGGCGCCCGCGACATCTTTGGCATCAAGCCGCTCTACTACTATCCCATGGCCGATGCGGGCGACGGTGCGCCGGGCGTGCTCTTTGGCTCCGAGATCAAGAGTTTTCTCGACTACCCGCACTTCCACAAGGCGGTCAACAAAAAGGCTCTGCGTCCGTATATGACGCTGCAGTATTCGGCGACTGAGGAGACCTTCTTCGAGGGCGTCTACAAGCTGCCGCCAGCGCACTACTTTACCGTTGATATCCCGACCGGCAAGATGAACATCGAGCGCTACTGGGATTGCGATTACTCTGCCGTCGAGAAGCCGTTCGACGAGTACGTCGACGAGCTGGACGAGGTCGTGCACGAGAGCGTCGAGGCCCATCGCATCGCCGACGTCAAGGTCGCTTCGTTCCTCTCCGGTGGCGTCGACTCCAGCTACATCGCCGCTTGCCTCATGCCCGACAAGACCTTCTCGGTGGGTTTCGATTACAAGAACTTCAACGAGACCAACTACGCCAAGGAGCTCTCTGACAAGCTCGGTGTCGAGAACGTCCGCAAGATGATCACCGCCGACGAGTTCTTTGGCGCGCTCGAGGATATTCAGTATCACATGGACGAGCCGCAGTCCAACCTGTCGTCCGTGCCTCTGTGGTTCCTGGCCGAGATGGCCCGCAAGGACGTCACCGTCGTGCTTTCGGGCGAAGGCGCCGACGAGCTCTTTGGCGGCTACGCCTATTACGAGGACACGGTTCCGGTGCGCAAGTACAAAAAGATGGTGCCGCTGCCCATCCGTCGCGCGCTCGGTAACCTGGCGCTGCACATGCCGTACTTCAAGGGCCACAATTTCCTGGTCAAGGGTGCCGAGATCCCCGAGAAGTCGTTCCTGGGCCAGGCTTTGGTATGGCCTGAGCGCGAGGTCGACGGCGTACTCAAGCCCGAGTACAACACCGGCGACGGCGCCTTTGAGCTCGCTGCACCCATCTACGCACGCGTGAAGGGCCAGCCCGAGCTGGTCAAGAAGCAGTACCTGGACATGAACATGTGGCTCCCGGGCGACATTCTGCTCAAGGCCGACAAGATGTGCATGGCGCACTCGCTGGAGCTGCGCGTGCCCTTCCTGGATCGCAAGGTCATGGAGTTCGCCGAGCACATTCCCGACCGCTACCGCATCAACGAGAACGGCAACAAACAGGTGCTTCGCCACGCCGCCAACAAGTCGCTGCCCGATGAGTGGGCCACCCGTCCCAAGGTGGGCTTCCCGGTGCCGATTGTCTACTGGCTGCGCGAGCAAAAGTGGTACGACTATGTCAAGGAGTACTTCACCGCGCCGTGGGCAAGCGAGTTTTTCGACACCGAGGAGCTCATGCATCTGCTCGACCTGCACTTTGCGGGCAAGGGCGATTTCCAGCGCAAGATCTATACGCCGCTCGTGTTCTTGGTGTGGTACAAGCGCTTCTTTATCGACGAGGGCCAGCCTTCTGTTCAGGCTGCCTAGCATCGGCTTTCGAATGCCTGCGCGTAACGGCTCCTCCGGGAGCCGTTTTTGCGCGAGCACGTTTCAGTTACTATGAAAACCGTCCCTGCCAAATGGCTGAGAAAGGTGAAAGATGCACCATTCGGATTCCGCGACCGTGACCACGGTCGATACGCTTGCCAAGCTTCTCGATGTGTGCGGCGAGCTGCGCGCATCGGAGCAGGTTGACGAGCGTGCCGTGACCGGCTGCTCGTTTGATTCGCGTGCGGTCTCGGCGGGTGACGTGTTCTTTTGCAAGGGCGCTGCCTTTAAGCCTGCGTTTTTGAGCATGGCGCTCGATGCGGGCGCCGTCGCATTTGTGTGCGAAGAGTCGTTGGTCGAGTCTCTGGAGCCGCTGGCGAAAGAGAACGGTGCGGCGATGCTGGTCGTGGATAGCGTGCGCACGGCCATGGCCCTGCTGCCGCCGGAGGTCTACAACCGCCCCGACCACGACGTTAAGATCGTGGGTATCACCGGTACCAAGGGAAAGACCACGGCCGCTTTTATGCTCCAGTCCATCATCAAGGCGGCGGGCGAGTCCTGTGGCATGATCGGCTCGGTGAACACCGACGATGGTATCGAGTGCTACGAGAGCACCAACACCACGCCCGAGGCCCCCGAGGTCTGGCGCCATATCGCCAACTGCCGCGCGTCTGGTCGCCAGTCCATGGTCATGGAGGTCTCAAGCCAGGCGCTCAAGTACCAACGCGTCGAGAACCTGCCGTTTGACGTGGCGTGCTTCCTCAACATCGGGCGTGACCACATCTCACCGATTGAGCACCCGACCTTCGAGGATTATTTTGAGAGCAAGCTCAGGATCTTCGATCAGGCTAAGACCGCCGTAGTGAATCTGGGCACCGATGAAGTCGAACGCGTGCTGGAGGCCGCGTCGACGGCCGAGCGCTTGGTGACCGTTGGCGTCGAGCATCCCGAGGCGAGCCTGTGGGCAAGCGATGTCCGCATGGTCGGCTTTAACATCGAGTTTAACCTGCATGGCATGAGCGCCGACGAGCCCGAGGCGGGGGAGAAGGTCCTGCTGGGTATCGCGGGAGACTTTAACGTGGAGAACGCGCTGGTCGCTATCGCCGCCGCGCGCGAGATTGGCATCGGAATCGATGCCATCAAGAAGGGCCTCTCCAAGCTGCGCGTGCCGGGCCGCATGGAGGTCGTGGAGTCGAAGGATGGACGCGTGGTTTGCGTTGTTGACTACGCTCACAACCAGCTTTCGTTCCGCTCACTCTTTTCATCGGTCAAGCGCGCGTTTCCCACCAGCCCGGTCATTGCGCTGTTTGGTGCTGCTGGAGGCAAGGCGCAGGAGCGCCGTGAGCAGCTTCCGCGCGAGGCCGCGCCATATTCTGATCTGCTGATCTTTACCAACGAGGATCCGGCTCACGAGGACCCGATGAAGGTCTGTCGCGAGCTTGCCGAGCATGTTCCCGACGATACCCCGAACAAGATCATCCTCGATCGCGAGGCTGCTGTGCACGCGGCATTCAAGGTGGCGCGCGAGGAATACGTCAGCCCCGATGTGCCTACCATCGTCTTGCTGTTGGCAAAGGGCGACGAAGAGCTCATGCACGTGGGTGATGAGTTCGTACCCATCGAGAGCGATCTTTCGCTTGCCAACCGTTTAATCGATGTTACCCAGTTTGACTAATGAACTGCGATGAGGGCGGCGTCCTGAGCGCGCTGCCGTTGCAAGCGCGTTTTCCCTCAAGTGAGGCGCGCTGCCTAAGACCAGAAGCCCCTTCTACGTAATGGAGTGACCATGTCCCACAATACCCTGCCGATCGTCGCTGAGCTTTCGGGCGAGATGCGCGAGCGTCTTGCCAAGGTTAAGTACGTCTTTACCGACCTGGACGCCACCATGCTTGCGCCCGGCTCGTGCGTGCTGCGCGACAACGACGGCAACCCCTCGACCAAGCTCGTCGAGGCTGTCGTGGCACTTGCCCGCGCCGGCATCCAGGTGGTCCCCACCTCGGGCCGCAACCGCACCATGATCCACGAGGATGCGCGCGTGCTCGGCCTCAACTCCTACATCGGCGAGATGGGTGGCCTGGTCATGTACGATCTCAAGGCCAACGATTGGGAGTATCTGACCGGCGATATGCCCTACGACCCCGCCTGCGGCTTCACGCCACATCAGGTGATCGAGCAGACTGGCGTGTGCGAGAAGATTCTCGCCCGCTGGCCGCATAAGATCGAGTACCACAACGACATGTCGACTGGCTACAAGTACCGCGAGGTCACCGTCGGCATGCGCGGCGATGTGCCCGACGACGAGGTCCAGGCCATCCTGGACGAGGCCGACTGCGGTCTGGTCTGGGCCTGCAACGGCCACCTGACACATCTGTCCAAGCCGACGACGCTCGAGCTCGAACGCGTCGAGGATGGTCGCGCGTTTAACATCAATCCCGCCGGCCTCAACAAGGGCGTTGCCATCGCACGTTTCTGCGAGCACCTGGGTATCGAGCGCGAGGAGACGCTGGCGCTCGGTGATTCCGAGTCCGATTTCTACATGGCCGACCACGTTGGCACGTTCTGTTTGGTCGAGAACGGCCTGACCAGCGCCGGCGCGCCCGAGTTCCTGGACGCTTGCGATAACGCTTACGTCACGCGCGGCAAGATTGTCGACGGCTGGGTGGCAACGGCCGAGCTGCTGGTCGCGGCTCGTTCGTAGCGCGGCGTCGCCGCACTTGGATATGTCTTTTCGAGAGAGACTGGTGAGGTAATGTCCGATATCGAGAATCCGGCAGGCGACACGCGCCCGATCGGGGTGTTCGATTCTGGCCTGGGCGGTCTGACGGTTGCGCGCGCCATCGCGACGGCGCTGCCGCACGAGTCCGTCTACTACTTCGGCGACACCAAACGCTGCCCCTACGGCACGCGCACTGAGGATGAGGTGCGCTCGTTTGCGTTGCAGGCGGGCCGTTGGCTGTCGAAGCACGACGTCAAGATTATGGTCATCGCCTGCAACACGGCGACAGCTGCGGCCTTACGTCTGGCCCAGCAGGTGCTCGACGTTCCCGTGATCGGCGTGATCGCGCCGGGTGCCCGTGCGGCAATCAACAGCACCCGTTCGCGTCGCGTGGGCGTGCTCGCCACCAACCTCACCATTCGCTCGGGCGCTTACACGCGCGCCATTCAGGATCTAGATGCCGGCGTCGACGTATACGGCTGCCCCGCCTCGAGCTTTGTCGAGGTTGTCGAACACGAGCTCGCCTCGGGTGCGCATCTGCAAGAGCAGTGGCTTGAGAACGAGGACATCTTCGATACGCCTGCCGTGCGTGCGCTGGTGGGTGCCACGGTTGAGCCGCTGCGCGACCACGGTATCGATACCGTGGTGCTCGGCTGTACGCATTTTCCGCTGTTGGTGGGACCTATCCGACATACGCTGGGGCCTGGGGTGCGCGTCGTGAGTTCCGCCGAGGAGACCACGCGCGAGCTGACCGACATCCTTACGCGCCGCGAGCAGCTGGCGGGCGTCGCCGCCGAGCCGCAGCATCGTTTTGCCACGACGGCCGATAACATTGCCGAGTTTGCGGTGGCGGGCAGCTTTATCTTTGGTCAGCCGCTCAAGAGCATCGAACATATCGATATCGACGAACTTGGCTAGGCGCGCAATAGCCGCCAAAGCCTTCGCCTCATCTTTAGCCGAAAGGATCATCCCATGGAGTATATGCAGGTCAACCGCGCCAACGGCCGTACTGCCGACGAGCTTCGCCCTGTTAAGCTCACCCGCGGCGTCATGAAGCACGCCCACGGTTCGTGCCTGGCCGAGTTTGGCGACACGCGCGTGCTGTGCGCCGCCACCATCGAGGAGGGCGTGCCGGGTTGGCGCAAGGGAGCCAAGGCCGGTTGGGTGACTGCGGAGTATGCGATGCTGCCGGCATCGACCGGCAAGCGCTGCAAGCGCGAGCATGCCAACCGTAAGGGCCGCTCCATGGAGATTGAGCGCTTGATTGGCCGCAGCCTGCGCACGGTCGTCAACATGAAGGCACTCGGTGAGTACACCGTCACCGTCGACTGCGACGTTATCCAGGCCGATGGTGGCACGCGTACGGCGAGCATCACCGGCGCCTGGGTGGCGCTGCACGATGCACTTGCCATGTGGGTCGAGGCCGGCAAGATCGATCGCATTCCGCTCACCGGTCAGGTCGCCGCTATTTCCATGGGCGTTGTCGACGGCAACACCCTGCTCGACCTGGATTATTCCGAGGACAGCCACGCCGAGGTCGACATGAACCTCGTCGCTACCGACACCGGCGAGATGATCGAGCTCCAGGGCACCGGCGAACAGGCACCCTTCGACCGCAAGCGCCTCAACGCCCTGCTCGATTTGGGCGACAAGGGCATCGCCGAGCTCATCGAGCTCCAGCGCCAGGCCCTCGCCTAACCTACCAAAAAGGGACAGGTTTATTTTGGCAGGTTTTATCTGCGGAAACGCAGAACTGTAAAGGTTTTTGCCGCCAAGGAGGGGAGAGGGCTCGTGGCCAATTCCCCTTGGGCGGCTTTGCTATACGGACAAGGAGGCCAGCTATGGCACTTGAAAAGATCGACATCGACACCCTCGACCCGGCGGCTACCATTGTCGTTGCCACGGGCAACGCCCATAAGATCACCGAGATCGAGGCCATTTTGGGCAAGGTCATGCCCGAGGTGCGCTTTGTGGCGCTCGGCCAGCTGGGCGATTTTGAGGACCCTGAGGAAAACGGCACGACGTTTTTGGAGAACGCCATCATCAAGGCGCAGGCCGCCGTCGAGGAGACAGGCCTTATGGCCATCGCCGACGATTCGGGCCTGGTCGTCGACGCGCTTGACGGTGAGCCCGGCGTGTATAGCGCGCGCTATGCGGGCGTTCACGGCGACGATGCCGCCAACAACGCCAAGCTGCTCGTGAACCTGGAGGGCGTGGCCGACGAGGACCGTACCGCGCGCTTTATGAGCGTTGTCGCGCTCATCGACCAAGACGGCCTGGTCACCTATGGTGAGGGCGCCTGCGAGGGCGTTATCGCGCACGAGGGACGCGGCAATCACGGCTTTGGCTACGACCCGCTGTTTCTGCCGGTCGATACGCCGGGTAAGACCATGGCCGAGCTGACGGCGGAGGAGAAGAACGCCATCAGCCACCGCTTCCACGCGCTCGAGCACCTGTCCGCCAAGCTGACGGGCGAGGAGTAAGCCGTGCGCGCGGTGGTGCAGCGCGTGCTCAGCGCCGGCGTGACGGTCGACGGCGAGTGCGTGGGCCGCATCGGGCGTGGCTACCTGGTGCTGCTGGGCGTGGGTCACGGCGACACGCGCGCCGAGGCTGATAAGCTGTGGGGTAAGCTCCGCGGCCTGCGCATCAACGAGGACGAGAACGGCAAGACCAACTTAGCGCTCGCCGATGTCGACGGCGAGGTGCTCGTGGTGTCGCAGTTCACGCTGTTCGCCGACTGCCGCCACGGCAGGCGTCCGTCGTTTACGGATGCCGGCGCGCCCGATGTGGCCAACGAGCTCTACGAGTACTTCCTGACGCTCGTGCGCGAAGACGTCGAGCACGTAGCGCACGGCATCTTCGGCGCCGACATGAAAGTTGACCTCGTCAATGACGGCCCGTTCACCATCGTTCTTGATACCGATAACCTGTAGGTTACGCGGTTTTACCAAACCGCGTAACTGCTCGACGCTGCACGGCCACCATTCGTCCAATCTGTCGCTCAAACCGTCGCTCGCGTACCAAAGTACGCGTCGCTCCTCTTTCGCGACACCTTGGCTCGAATGGTGGCCGTTCGCTGGCGCGAACTAGCTATGCAAGTAATTTCAGAAACGTCTTGCGCATGGCTGCAACAGGGTGCTATAGTATTAGAGTTTTGTCTATCTTAGGGGTATTATCCCCTTTTTGAATTGCACCTTCTGGAGGCCCTGTTCATGGAAGAGATGGAAGTCAATCACGTCGACGACATCCACGAGAAGCTGACCGATATGGTGGGCGATCGCGTCAAGGTGAAGGCCAACATGGGCCGCACCCGCGTCGTCGAGCGCATGGGCACCATCAAGAGCGTCCACCCGGCCGTCTTCATTGTCGAGGTTGACGAGCGCCGTGGCCGCAAGTCGCGTCAGTCCTACCAGTATATCGATGTCCTCACCGGCCAGGTCGAGCTGTTCGACCCCGAGAGCGGCGAGCACATCTTTACCCCGCTCGGCAATCAGCTCGAGGAGCACTAACGGTGACCGATTGGTCCCTGACCCTTTCCGCGCCGGCAAAGATTAACCTCTACCTGGGGGTTCATACCGAGCGTGACGACCGCGGCTACCACAAGGTCGATTCCCTAATGGCCGCCGTCGGTCTTGTCGATACCGTGACGGTCACGCCTGCGCAGGCGCTGACCGTCCAGACGGTTCCGGCATCCGACTTTCCCATGCAAAAGAATACGGCGTATCGTGCGGCCGCTGCTATGGCCGAGCATTATGGCCGCGAAGCCAATATTTGCGTCACCATCGATAAGCGCATCCCGTTATGTGCCGGCTTGGGCGGTCCTTCGACGGATGCTGCGGCGGTCATTGTCGCCTTGGCAGAGATTTGGGGTATCGACCGCAACGATCCCGCGCTGGACGACATCGCGCGCGGCATCGGCGCCGACGTCCCCTTCTTTTTGCATGCCAGCCCTGCGTTTTACGTGGGCGGGGGAGACGTGCTGGCAACTGAATACCCCGCACTGCCCGCGACGCCCGTCGTGCTGGTCAAGCCGCGCGAGGCAAGCGTTTCAACAATTGAAGCCTATCGACGCTTCGACGAGACCCCGGTGCCCGCGGAGAAGCCCGGTGCAATCGCATCGGCCCTTCGCTCGGGAGACGCAGAGGCGGCCTACGCGCTCGTCCACAACAACCTGGGCGTTATCTCCGCGCAAATGGAGCCGCAGATCCAAACCGTGCTCGACTGGCTGCGCGCGCAGGACGGTACCGTTGCCGTAGACGTGTGCGGATCGGGTGCCTGCTCGTTTGCCATTTGCGATACGGCCGCTACGGCAGCCAATCTTGCAGAAGCCGCCCAACAAAACGGCTGGTGGTCCTGTGCGACGGAGCTCATTCCCAACACGGTTCGCGTCGAAGTGCCAAAGAAGTAAAAATTTCTCTAGCATACGACGGAAATCTTTGTTACTATAGTCGAGCTAACGGGTTGTGGCTCAGTTTGGTAGAGCACTGCGTTCGGGACGCAGGGGTCGCTGGTTCAAATCCAGTCAACCCGACCAGAGCATGAGGAGGGACCGCTTCTGGCGGTCCCTTTTTTTAGCTATTGTTGTGATACCGCGATACCCGCGGTATACTCATTCGAGCTTGTCTCGCTGTATTGTGGAGGTCTACATGTTTGGACTGAGGGCTCCTGAGCTCATCATTATTCTCGTCGTTGTCCTGATTATCTTCGGGCCCAAGAACCTGCCGAAGCTCGGCAAGTCCCTCGGCTCTACCGTCAAGAATATCCGCGAGGGTATGGAGGGCGACGATAAGGGCGAAACCAAGCAGGCCGAGGACGTTGTGGTCGAGGAGTCCAAGGAGGACAAGGAGATCGCAGAGCTCGAGGCCAAGCTCGCTGCTGCCAAGCAAAAGAAGGCAGAGGACAGCGACGCGGACGCAGAGTAGTCCCATCCCTTTGGGGTGAGCACCTGACCGGCTTGCCCGCAGGCTAGCCGGTCTTTTTCGTTTTTGTTGACAGTTGATCGTTACATCATAGTTGGGGAGATATCCGTATGGACGCAAGCCAGATCGTACTGACCGCTGAGGGTCGCCAGAAGCTCGTCGAGGAGCTCGCTTGGCGTGAGGGCGATTACGCCAAGGAGATCGTCGAGGACATCAAGGAAGCCCGCGCGTTCGGCGACCTTTCGGAGAACTCCGAGTACGATGCCGCCAAGGACAAGCAGGCCCAGAACGCCGCTCGTATCGCCGAGATCCAGGCCATCCTCGCCAACGCTCAGATCGCTGCCAGCACGGGCGACCTGACCGTCTCCATTGGCTCGACTGTTACCCTGGTCGACCCCAACGGTGAGCTTATCGAGGTCACGCTTGTCGGTACCACCGAGACCAACTCGCTCGAGCACAAGATCTCCAACGAGTCTCCGGTCGGTCACGCCATCATCGGTCACGGCGAGGGCGATTCCGTCGAGGTCGTTACGCCTTCCGGCAAGACTCGCGTCTACACCATCGCCAAGATCGCACGCTAGACCACGGTCCCGCGTAAAGGTATGTTTTCGCTCCCTGGGACCGAATCCTGGGGAGCGTTTTAGTTTGAGGAGCTAACTTATGGCAGAGAACCAGAACGCCGCCGATCAGGCATCGACGCTCAACGACGAGCGCGCCACCCGCCTGGCCAAGCGCGCCGCCCTGTTCGAGGCGGGCCAGAACCCGTATCCCGAGCACTCTGAGCTTGAGGACTACGTCGCCGATATCGAGGCTAAGTACGCCGAGCTTGCCGATGGCGAGGACACCGAGGATGTCGTGAAGATCGCCGGCCGCGTGGTCGCCAAGCGCGGTCAGGGCAAGATCATGTTCATCGTCGTGCGCGATGCGACTGCCGAGATTCAGCTGTTCTGCCGCATCAACGACATGGACGAGGCTGCCTGGAATACGCTCAAGGCCCTCGACCTGGGCGATATCCTGGGCGTGGCCGGCGTAGTCGTGCGCACCAAGCGTGGCCAGCTTTCCGTTGCCCCCAAGAGCGCGACGCTGCTGTCCAAGGCCGTTCGCCCGCTGCCCGAGAAGTTCCACGGTCTCTCCGACAAGGAGACCCGCTATCGTCAGCGCTATGTCGACCTGATCGCCAACGACGACGTTCGCGAGACCTTCCGCAAGCGTTCGCAGATTCTCTCCACGTTCCGCCGCTTTATGGAGTCCGATGGCTACATGGAGGTCGAGACCCCTATCCTGCAGACCATCCAGGGCGGAGCTACTGCCAAGCCGTTCATCACGCACTTCAACGCGCTCGATCAGGAGTGCTACCTGCGTATCGCCACCGAGCTGCACCTCAAGCGCTGCATCGTCGGCGGCTTTGAGCGCGTGTTCGAGATCGGTCGTATCTTCCGTAACGAGGGCATGGACCTTACCCACAATCCCGAGTTCACCACGATGGAGGCCTACCGCGCCTTCTCCGACCTTGAGGGCATGAAGGCACTCGCTCAGGGTGTCATTAAGGCCGCTAACAAGGCCATCGG
Source organism: uncultured Collinsella sp. (assembly GCA_937949355.1). Lineage (GTDB taxonomy): Bacteria > Actinomycetota > Coriobacteriia > Coriobacteriales > Coriobacteriaceae > Collinsella. The sequence goes on from CALEDY010000006.1 coordinate 15,970, forward strand.
CAACCCCGAGGTCATCGAGTACCAGGGTCAGACCATCGATCTGTCCGGTGAGTGGGCAAGCCGTCCCATGACCGACATCGTCTCCGACGTGCTCGGCAAGCAGGTCACCATCGACACGCCGGTCGAGGAGCTTGCTGCCGCCGCGCGCGAGAAGGGCCTGGAGATTAAGCCCGAGTGGACTGCCGGCAAGATCATCGCCGAGATCTACGATGAGCTGGGCGAGGACACCATCGTCAACCCCACCTTCGTGTGCGATTACCCCATCGAGGTTAGCCCGCTTGCCAAGCGCTTTGAGGATGACCCGCGCCTGACCCATCGCTTTGAGCTGGTCATCGCCGGCCACGAGTACGCGAACGCGTTCTCCGAGCTCAACGACCCGGTCGACCAGGCCGAGCGCTTCGCTGCCCAGATGGCCGAGAAGGCCGGCGGCGACGACGAGGCCATGGAGTACGATGAGGATTACGTGCGCGCCCTCGAGTACGGTATGCCTCCTGCGGGCGGCATCGGCATCGGTATCGACCGCGTGGTCATGCTGCTCACCAACCAGGCTTCCATCCGCGACGTGCTGCTGTTCCCGCACATGAAGCCCGAGAAGGGTTTCCAGTCCGGTGCCGCCGCTGCCAAGGCTGCCGAGGCCGGCAACACCGCGAGCCCCTTCGTCAAGCCGCTCAAGCCCACGCTCGACTACTCCAAGATTGCCGTCGAGCCGCTGTTTGAGGAGTTCGTCGACTTTGATACCTTCTCCAAGAGCGACTTCCGCGCCGTGAAGGTCAAGGCATGCGAGGCCGTCAAGAAGTCCAAGAAGCTGCTGAACTTTACGCTCGATGACGGCACCGGCACCGACCGCACCATCCTCTCCGGTATTCACGATTATTACGAGCCCGAGGACCTGGTCGGCAAGACCCTGCTCGCCATCACCAACCTGCCTCCGCGCAAGATGATGGGTATCCCCAGCTGCGGCATGCTCATCAGCGCCATCCACGAGGAGGAGGGCGAGGAGCGCCTCAACCTGATCCAGCTCGACGCCTCCATCCCTGCCGGCGCAAAGATGTACTAACTAGTTACGCGGTTCTACGAACCGCGTAACGGCTCGACGCTGCGCGGGCCGCATTTGGGCAATCTGACGTTCAACTTCAAGGGCGCGACCAGAAGGTCAGCGCCCTTTCGTTTCACGCCACCTTGCCTCAAATGCGACCCGCTCGCTGACTTATGCTCAACCTGCGGCGCCATTTTGCTTGAAGGCACCTTGCTCGCTCTGGCGGGCTTTCGCTGTCCGTCCTCTACCTGCGGCGTTGCCCTGGTTGGCACTTAGGGACGTTCCTCTTGTGCCGGCACTTGGGGACGGTCCTAGCCGCCTGGGGTCTACCGGTGCATTGAGGGTTTACGCCTTCCGTGCATGACAGTCGTCTCTTTTATGTTTCCTTTAGCCGTCGCTGCCTAGGATGGGGGTTAGTCGGTAGGAAGGGAGCGTCTGTATGGACGACGCGAGCGATCGTGCAATCGAAGAGGACATGCTCGATCAGTTCAACTACTTTGATGATGAGGACGAGGAGCTGATTGACCGTCGCGAGCCAGCGCCGCTTGATTCCTTTGATCTGGTCGATGAAGAGGCTGATGAGGTTGAGGGCGAATCAGCGGAGCCTCCACAGCCTTCGCGCCTTGACTCGCTGCTTTCGAGAGCCCCCATGCACCACGGCGTTCGTGCCGGCGCGCTCCATATGAAAACTGACTGGCACCAGATCGTGACGGCAGGCGATGAGCTTGCCGTCGATGCACCACTCACCGATAAGTCGTCCATCATCTGCCGCACCGGCATGCTTATGCTGGCAAGCGGAACAGGTGCCTGGCGCGTGCGCGATACCATGAATCGTGTTGCTGCCGTGCTTGGCGTCACGATTCACGTCGACCTGAGTCTCCTATCGTTTGAGTGCACCTGCATCGAAGATGGCCACTGCTTTAACGAGGTCGTCAGCCTACCCACAACGGGAGTCAATACCCATCGCATTTGGATGATGGAGAGCTTCTTAAAGGAAATCGAGATTTACGGGCGCCGGTTTACCGTGCACGAGTACCACGAGATGCTCAAGACCGTTGAGAGCTCAAAGCCCGATTACTCTCCCTGGCAACAGGGCCTTGCGGCGGCCTGCGCCTGTGGCGCCTTTGTCTTTTTACTTGGTGGCGGTCCCATTGAGATGGCATGCGCGTTCGTAGGCGCTGGTGTCGGCAACTTTGCTCGCTCCCATATTCTCAAGCAGGGCCTTGGTCAGTTTAGCGCGCTGACGATCGGCGTTGCACTCGCTTGCGTCTCGTATCTGCTGGCATTGCTCGGTCTTGGCCAGGTCATACCGGGGGCAATGTCGCACCAAGAAGGCTATATCGGCGCCATGCTCTTTGTGATTCCTGGCTTTCCGCTCATTACGGCAGGCCTCGACATCGCTAAGCTCGACATGCGAAGCGGTATCGAGCGCCTTTCGTATGCTGTGTCGATTATTGTGATGGCGACCCTCGTGGGTTGGATGGTTGCCGAGTGCGTGGGACTGGCGCCGGATGACTTCGCCCCGCTCGGCCTCTCACCGTTGGCTCTTACGCTCTTGCGCATACTGATGAGCTTTATCGGCGTATTTGGCTTCTCGGTTATGTTCAACAGCCCGGTAAAGATGGCAGCGGCGGCAGGGCTCATCGGCGCCGTGTCCAATACCTTGCGCCTTACGCTCGTCGATGCGCCGACGATGCTTCCCTTCCTGGGACTGAGTGCGGGCATGCCTCCCGAGGCGGCTGCGTTTATCGGTGCGCTGGTATCGGGGCTGCTCGCGAGCTTAGCTGAAATCAAACTCACCTACCCACGTATCGCCCTCACGGTGCCATCGATTGTCATTATGGTGCCGGGTTTGTATCTGTATCGCTCGATGTATTACATGTGCACCTTCGACACGGTCAATATGCTCGGCTGGTTTGTGCGTGCAGTGCTCATCGTGGCGTTTCTGCCCGTTGGCCTGGGCGTGGCGCGTACGCTCACCGACCCTCGCTGGCGCCACACCAGCTAATTGGTGCAAGGGGGACAGGTCACTTTGCATCAAATGAGTTGCGGTGAAATAGGGACTGAATTGCTGCTTAAAGGGTCAAAACAGTCCGTATTCCACCGCAACTTATGGGGTCGGGGGATTAATGGTGCTTGCATCTTCATAAACTCAACGCTTACGAAGCGCGGGGTTTTCGTGCTAGGCTGGTTCCACCACATAAGTAGTCGCAGACGCACGTATCACGGGCGGGCGAGATGAAGTCCCAACAGCTCCATCTTGCCCGCCCGTTTTTGTTGCGTGGTGCCGCGGCGTAACACAGAAAGGACCATGCCCTTTATGCCTATCAACAAACGAGAGAGCCTGCTGTTCACCTTTATCATGTGCTTTTGCATGGTGCTCTGGATGAGCATCTACAACGTTGCCCTGCAGCATGGGGCCATCAACGGCGAGGTTGTTGCCGCCGCGTGGCTCGGCTTCCCCGTTGCCTATGTCTTTGCCATGTGCTGCGACTGGTTCGTGGCCAGCCCGCTCGCCAAGGGTTTCGCCTTTAAGTACTTGGTCACGCCGGGCAAGAGCTCGCCGCTTGCCATGACGCTCGCCGTCAGCTCCTGCATGGTCGTTCCCATGGTCATCATCATGTCGCTCTACGGTGCGTGCGAGGGTCTGCTCCACATGCCCGGCGGCCCGCTCGCAAACCTGCAGATGCTGCCGATGATGTGGCTCATCAACATTCCGCGCAACTTTATCATGGCCCTGCCCTGGAACCTGCTGGTGGCTGGTCCGGTTGCTCGTTTTGTCTTCCGCCGCGCCTTCCCCATGGGCACGGTCTTTGCCGAGCCGCACATGGAGCTCGTGCACATGCCGGGCGCTCCCGCTGCCGATGCCGACAATGATGTTGCCGAGCGCATGGACGCTGAGCCCGCTTGCTAGACAGCAGCTCAAAACCAAACCGCCAAACGGACCCGAGCAATTCCTTTTTTGTAGACGTTGTCGCGCGGCTACGGGCAGGAAAGGTCCCAACGGTTAACATATACTCCATATGGGTAAAGAGACCAAAGCGCTGCCGCGGGGCGGCGCTTTGCGTTTGAAAAAACTAGCTCGTCTAAGAGGAACTAGCATGTTAGACCGTTTTACCGATCGTGCGCGTAAGGTCATGTCCATGGCCAAGCAAGAGGCGCTCGATCTTCATTCGAATAAGGTGGGTACCGAGCATCTGCTGCTCGCGCTTGCCAAGGAGGACGAGGGCATTGCCGCCGAGGCACTGCGTTCGCTCGATATCTCCTACGACGACATCATGGACACACTTAAAGAGGTCCAGACCACCGTTCCCGAGCCCAGCGAGGAGACCGAGGCGGCCAAGCTCGCCTTTACGCCGCTCGTCATTAGCGTGATGGAGCGTTCATTCCGCGTGGCGCGTGAGAACAGCCAGACCTACGTGTCGACCGAGCACCTGCTCATCGGTATCGTCGAAGAGGGCAACGGCATGGCCATGGATATCCTCATGCGCCTGGGTGTGTCGTCCGCCTCCATCAAAAAGGCTATCGAGAAGCTCACCGCCAAGGACCAGGACAAGAAGCGTCCACTCGCCGGCGCCGGTGCTGGTCGTCCCGGTGCGGGTCTGCCGTTCTTTAGCGGCTCGGATGCCTCTCAGCAAAAGGGGAGTGGCACCGACACGCTTAAGCAGTTCGCCACCAACCTTACGCAGAAGGCCCGCGACGGCGAGCTCGACCCCGTGATCGGTCGCGAAAAGGAAGTCCAGCGCATGATGGAGATCCTTTCGCGTCGCACCAAGAACAACCCGCTTATCTTGGGCGACCCCGGCGTGGGCAAGACGGCCATCGTCGAGGGCCTGGCGCAGCAGATCGCTGCCGGCAACGTGCCCGAGAACCTCATGAACCAAAATATCTGGACGCTCGACCTGCCGGGCCTCGTGGCGGGTGCCAAGTATCGCGGCGAGTTTGAGGAGCGTCTCAAGAACGTGATCCAGGAGGCGACCGAAGCCGACGACGTCATCCTGTTTATCGACGAGATGCACACCATCATCGGTGCCGGTTCTGCCGAGGGCTCCATCGATGCGAGCTCCATGCTCAAGCCCGTGCTTGCGCGCGGTGCCTTCCAGATTATCGGCGCTACCACGGCCGAGGAATTCCGCAAGTACCTCACCAAGGACCCGGCCTTCGAGCGTCGCTTCCAGACCATCGATGTCGAGGAGCCGAGCGTCGAGGACACGGTCAAGATCCTGACCGCGCTCAAGCCGCGCTACGAGGAGCACCACCATGTGCGCTATACGCAGGGTGCTATCGAGGCCGCCGCGAACCTTTCCAACCGCTACATCCAGGATCGCTTCCTGCCCGATAAGGCCATCGACCTCATCGACGAGGCCGGTGCTCGCGCTCGAATTGCCGCGAATCGCGCGCCCGAGCCGGTGCGCGAAGCCGAGCATCGCATCGAGGAGCTCAAGGCCGCCGCGCAGGAGGCCACCGAGAGCGACGATATGAACAAGGCCGCCGAGATCACCGAGCAGCAGAAGGCCGCCGAGATTGAACTCGCCGAGGCCAAGGCCGCCTGGACCGCCGAGCTCGACGCCAGTCCGCTCACCATCGATGTGAGTCAGATCGCCGATATCGTGTCTGTGACTTCAGGCGTGCCGGTGTCCTCGCTTACCGAGAGCGAGAGCCGTCGCCTGTTGCAGGCCGAAAGCGTGCTCAAGACGCGCATCATCGGTCAGGATGAGGCTGTCGAGGCAGTTGCCAAGGCCGTGCGCCGCAGCCGCTCACCCCTCAAGGATCCCCGTCGCCCCGGCGGCAGCTTTATCTTCCTGGGCCCCACCGGCACGGGCAAGACCGAGCTCGCCAAGACGCTCGCCGAGTACCTCTTTGGCAGCAAGGATGCGCTCATCAGCTTCGATATGTCCGAGTTCGGTAGCGAGTTCGAGGTCTCCAAGCTCATCGGTAGCCCTCCGGGTTACGTTGGTCACGACGAGGGCGGCCAGCTCACCAAGGCCGTTCGTCGCCACCCGTACTCGGTCGTGCTGTTCGACGAGATCGAGAAGGCGCACCCCGATATCTTCAACATCTTGCTGCAGGTGCTGGAGGAGGGTCGCCTGACCGATAGCCAGGGCAAGACGGTCGACTTCCGCAACACCGTGATCATCATGACGTCCAACGTGGGCGCCCGCGAGATTGCGCAGGATGCGAGCGTTGGCTTTGGCACCACCGGCGAGCAGGGTCTCACGTCGAGCGAGATCCGCGGCCGCGCGATGGGCGAGCTCAAGCGCTTGTTCCGCCCCGAGCTGCTCAATCGTATCGACGATATTGTGGTGTTCCAGAAGCTCTCGGGCGAGAATCTCACCAAGATCGCGCACCTGCTGGTGGACGACCTTCGTCAGCGTCTGATCGCCAACGGCATGAACATCAAGCTCACCGATGCGGCGTACGACAAGATCGTGGCCGAGGGTACCGACCTCACCAACGGTGCGCGTCCGCTGCGTCGTGCCATCCAAAAGCTCATCGAGGACCCGCTGTCCGAGGAGCTTCTGGCCGGCGAGTGGGGCGAGGGCGATACCGTCCTGTGCGACGTGGCCGATGGCAAGTTTGTCTTTAGCCACGGCACGGGCGAGATCCCGGCACCGCGTCCGGCGGGCACGCTCGGCGGCGATACCGCCCCGGCGGCACCGCACACCGGCAACGCCGCGCCCGTGAGCGGCGGCGTGACCTCGGGCCCCGGCGGCATGATGCAAGCCGGTTCCGGCGCGCTGTAGGGGTTAACATAGCTTTGCGAAGGGGCACTCCTGTCGGGGCGCCCCTTTTTTATGAGTAAATGGTGCTATACTCGAAATATAAATATGTATAGCAGAAGGAGCTAGCATGCCTATATCGGTACTCGACTCACGGCCGGTCCAGATGAATGTGCGCATGGATCGCCAACTCAAAGAGGCTGGGGACGCCGTGCTGGCGCATATCGGCATGACGCCGTCTCAAGCGGTGCGGACACTTTGGGAATATCTGGTCGTCAACGGATGCATGCCCTCGAGATCGGGGGTTGCGGCACCGAGCTCTAACGTGCCAGCGACTGCGTCGGTGGAATCAAGGGTTACGCAGGGCAGCCACATCGTGCGCGATGCGTGCCTCAAATACGGCATCCCTGTTCCCGACCTCTCGGGTGACTACGATGACCTCTATGAGGAAGCAATGGCGGAGTGCTATCCCGAGTGGGTGGAGCTATGAGTGCAGACGGCATTCTCAAGTTGCTCATCGACACCAACGTATGGATGGATTACTTTTCTGGAAGGTCGGACCGGACAGCGGATGTCGCCCGTCTATTCGAGATTGCCGATGTCTCGGAGCAGATTGCCCTGTTTGCCTCGTCTCTTTCGGTCAAAGATGTCTCGTATCTTGTCTCGGCGGCGATTAAGAGGGAGTGCCGAAGGAAGAATGGTTTGCTGAGCGATAACGCCATTGCGGCGGCGGACGAAACGGCCTGGGCATGCGTTCGGCAGATGCGCGAGCTCGCCCTCATCGCGCCGGTCGGTGCAGACGAGGTCTTCGACTCCTTTGTGTTCAAGTATCATCACAACGACTTCGAGGACGACCTGATGCTGGGCGTCGCCAATCGCATTGATGCCGATTACGTCGTGACGGAGGACAAGAATCTTATTAAACATACCAATGGTGTATGCATTAACGTTCAACAGGCGTTGAGGCTGGTTGAAGGGTCCAACGTCCCTTCGGCGCGGCCCGTCTAAGCTGCTTTATCTTGATAAAGTGACGTTTCCTCACCGTTAGCCGATGATGCGAGAGCGCTCGGCGTTTTCGACTGGTTTATGCACGCAAAGTCTGGGAATATACAAGTCGCATGTCTTACTGTCTAACCAGTTGCGCCAAGGAGGCACCATGGACTACAAGATTACCGGCTACGAGCCCGCCCAGCTGTTCCATTTCTTTGAGGAGATCAGCGCGATCCCCCGTGGGTCTGGCAACGAGAAGGGCATCAGCGATTTCCTGGTTGCGTTTGCCAAGGAGCGCGGCCTCGACGTGTATCAGGACGAGGTCTACAACGTCATCATTCGCAAGCCCGCATCTGCCGGCGCCGAGAATGCCCCGACCGTGATGCTGCAGGGCCACATCGATATGGTTTGCGACAAGTTGGGTTCCGTTGAGCACGACTTTGCGACCGACGGTATCGACCTGGTCGTCAAGGACGGCGTCCTCACCGCTAACGGCACCACGCTGGGCGCCGACAACGGTATCGCCGTCGCTCTGATGCTCACCGTGCTCAACGACGATTCGATTGCTCATCCGGCCCTCGAGTGCGTGTTCACCACCGACGAGGAGACTGGCCTGGTTGGCGCCGAGACGCTCGACAAGTCCCAGATTAGCGCCCGTACCATGATCAACCTCGATTCCGAGGAGGAGGGCGTGGCCACCGTCAGCTGCGCCGGCGGTGTCGTCGTTACCTACACCTGCCCGATCGTGCGCGACCACAAGACCGGCAGCACCCTTACGCTCGAGATCTCCGGCCTGCTGGGTGGTCACTCCGGCGCCGACATCCACCTGGAGCGCGGCAACGGCAACCTCATCATGGCCCGCATCATCGATCGCCTGATGGTCGCCGGCGAGCCCGCCATCGTCAGCTTTAACGGCGGCACCAAGGACAACGCCATCAACCGTGAGTGCAAGGCCGAGCTGGTCTACGCTGATCACGCTGCCGCCGAGGCCGCGGCCCAGATTGCAAAGGGCATCATCGCCGACGTCACTGCCGAGCTCGAAGTCTTCGACCCCGGCTTTACCTGCACCGTAGAGATTGCCGACGACGCCGAGGTCGAGGCCATGGACCAGAAGTCCGCGCTTGCCCTCATCCGCGCCCTGCGTCTTGCCCCTAACGGCGTGATTCGCCGCAACGTCGCCACCGACGGCTCCGTCGAGGTTTCCTCCAACATCGGCGTGGTCGCCACTTCCGACGACCAGGTCAAGATCATGCTGTCCCCGCGCTCCTCGATCACCTCGCTGCAGAACGAGTTCAAGGACCGCCTGCAGACGTTGGCCGATGTCCTGGGCTTCGACGCCAAGTTCGAGTTCGAGTATCCCGGCTGGAGCTATGCCGAGCATTCGCCGATCCGCGATATCTTCGTCGAGAGCTATCGCGAGCTCTTTGGCTCCGAGCTGCGCATCGAGTCCATTCACGCCGGCCTTGAGTGCGGCCTGTTTGCCGAGGCCCTGCACGGCCTGGACGCCATCGCCGTGGGACCGACGCTCTCCGATGTCCACACCCCGGACGAGAGCATGGAGCTCGCTTCTGCCGAGCGCTTCTACGAGCTGCTCATCGACGTCCTCAAGCGCCTTGCCGCGTAAGGGTCGCCTTGACTAAGCCGCTCTAAAACGGCTGGCTATGAAAACGGCCGCCTGGCGTAATGCCGGGCGGCCGTTATTCGTTACAGCGCCAAAATCCCCAGATGCTCAAGCAAGATCTTAAGCCCGATGAGGATGAGCACGACGCCACCCACGATGGTGGCAGGCTTTTCGTAGCGCGCGCCAAAGGTGTGGCCGATCGCTACGCCGGCGACGGAGAAGATAAACGTTGTGACGCCGATAAGCGATACGGCGGGAACGATGTCGACCGAGAGCACGGCAAATGAGATGCCAACGGCTAGGGCGTCGATTGAGGTGGCGATGGCGAGGATCATGTACTCGCCCAGGTCAATCTTTTCGGCATCCTTGCCGTCGCCTTCATCCTCGTCCTCGGTAAAGGCTTCCCACAGCATTTTGCCGCCGATAAAGGCCAAAAGGATAAAGGCAATCCAGTGGTCGATGGGGCCGATGATACCCATAAACTGGCTGCCAAGCGCCCATCCGATCACGGGCATGCCGGCCTGGAAGCCGCCAAAGAACAGACCGAGCACCACGGCGACCTTAAGGTTGATCTTCTTCATGCCAAGGCCCTTGCAGATGGAAACGGCAAAGGCGTCCATCGAAAGGCCAATGGCGAGCAGCACGAGCTCTACGAGTCCCATAGTCTGGCTCCCTCTCTGCGGGCAGGCCCGCGTGTACCTCTTGGGGGAGCAACAAAAAGACTAACCTTGGCACATGTTTGATTGGGTAGTCAAAAGAGCCCGTCCCAAATTAGCTATCTTAGCGGTGTTCGCTCATTCTGTAAGCATCGGATTTCGCGAGCGCCGTGGGGACAAACCGTGAGAAACTATTTAGCGTTTATGGAGCGTATACGATGGGAGCGATGCCTTGGATAAGAACGAGCTGCAAAAGCGTATGGAACAGGCTATCCGCCTGACGGCACCTGGTCAGCCGATCCGCACTGCCCTCGACATGATCATCGCCGGTCACCTGGGCGCCCTTATCTGCGTTGGCGACACCGAAAACGTGCTCGCTGCCGGTAACGACGGCTTCCCGCTCAACATTTCGTTCACCTCGAACCGCCTGTTCGAGCTCTCCAAGATGGACGGTGCCATCGTCATCGACGGCGACCTCACCCAGATCCTGCGCGCCAACTTCCATCTCAATCCCGATCCCTCGCTTGCCACGAGCGAGACGGGCATGCGTCATCGCACCGCCGCTCGTATGTCGGTGCTCACCGACGCCATCGTGATCTCGGTCTCGGCCCGTCGTGCCGTCGTCAACGTGTACGTTCACGGCAAGAGCTACGAGATCCAGCCCGTCACCACCATCATGAGCTCGGTCAACCAGCTCGTCGCCACGCTCCAGACTACCCGTCAGTCGCTCGACCGCTCCCTGCTGCGCCTGACGGCCCTCGAGCTCGACGACTACGTTACGCTCGCCGACATTACCGGTATTTTCTCGAGCTTCGAGATCATGCAGCAGGCAAAGACCGAGCTTAAGGATTGCATCGTCAAGTTGGGCAACCAGGGCAAGCTCGTGCAGATGCAGCTCGAGCAGCTCGCGGGCTCCAGCATGGATACCGAATACGACCTGATGATCCGCGACTACGCAAGTGATTCTTCCGAGGCTAATGCCGAGAAGATTCGCGCCAACCTGAGCCGTATGACACCTAAGGACCTGTCCGACCCACAGCATGTGGCGGCGGTTCTGGGTTACGACGACCTGGACGAGGACTCCGTCATGACGCCGCTGGGCCTGCGCACGCTTTCGCGCGTGTCCGTCGTGCGCGACGGCGTGGCCGAGAAGATCGTCGACGAGTACGGCTCGTTGCAGGAGCTCATGGACGACATCAGCGAGGATCCGGAGCGCCTGGGCGACTTTGGCGTCAACAACCCTGCCATTCTTGCGGACTCGCTGTACCGCATGAAGGGCACCAAACAGGGGAACGCATAATGGCGCCCGTATGCGCCGTGGTCGTTGCCGGCGGCAGCGGCCAGCGCTTTGGAAATCCCGGCGGCAAGCAGCTCGTTAACGTGGCGGGCCGTCCGCTCATGAGCTGGTCTATCCGTGCGTTCGATCGTAGCGACAAGGTCGGTCACATCGTGGTGGTGTGTCCTGCCGAGCGTCGTGCCGAGATGCGCCGCCTGGCCATCAGCCCGTATTCGTATAGCACGCCCATCAGCTTTGCCGATGCCGGCGATACCCGCCAGGACTCCACCCGTGCCGGCGTGCATGCGGTACCGGCGGGCTTTGAATACGTCGCCATCCACGACGGCGCCCGTCCGCTCATCACGACCGAGGCCATCGATCACGCGATCGACGTGCTTGTGGGTGACCGCTCGCTCGACGGCGTCGTGTGCGGCCAGCCCGCGATCGACACGCTCAAGATCGTCGACGGCGACAATATCGTCGAGACGCCGCCGCGCGAGCTCTATTGGGCCGCGCAGACGCCGCAGATCTTTAGCGTCGATGCTATGAAGCGCGCCCACGCTGCAGCCATTGCCGAGGGCTTTATCGGTACCGACGATTCGTCACTGGTCGAGCGCATGGGTGGGCGCGTCCGCTGCGTCCAGAGCCCGCGCGATAACCTTAAGGTGACGGTGCCCGAGGACCTGCGCCCCGTAACCGCGATTCTGCTTGGCCGTATGGCCGAGGGAGAGGACCTTCCCCATGTTCAGTAACCTGCGCATTGGCCACGGCTACGACGTCCACCGTTTGGTGGAGGGGCGTCGATGTATCATCGGCGGGGTCGACATTCCCTACGAGCGCGGCCTGCTGGGCCACTCGGATGCCGATGTGCTTGCGCACGCCTTGGCCGACGCCATTCTGGGCGCCTGCCGCGGGGGAGACATCGGCAAGCTATTCCCCGACACCGATCCCGCCTACGAGGGTGCCGATTCGATGGTGCTGCTCGCTCGCGTGATGGACTATGCGCGCGAGTTGGGCTTTGAGTTTGTCGATGCCGATTGCACCATTGCCTGTCAGCAGCCCAAGATCACCCCGCACCGCGATGCCATGCGCGCCAACCTTGCCCATGCCTTGGGCGTTGACGTCGAAAACGTGGGCGTCGCCGCCACTACGACCGAAAAGCTCGGTTGGGAAGGCCAGGGCGAGGGAATCGGTGCCTGGGCCGTCTGCCTGCTACAGAAAACCGTTAAGGAGTAACGAATGCGTATCTACAATAGCGCTACCCATAAAAAGGAAGAGTTCCAGCCCATCGAGTCCGGCAAGGTCCGCATGTACGTGTGCGGCCCCACGGTCTACGACAACATCCACATCGGCAATGCCCGCACGTTCATCAGCTTTGACGTGATTCGTCGCTGGCTCATCGCGAGCGGCTACGAGGTCACGTTCGCCCAGAACCTCACCGATGTCGATGACAAGATCATCAAGCGCGCCAACGAGCAGGGCCGTACGGCTGCCGAGGTCGCGACGGAGTTCTCCGACAAGTTCATCGGCGTCATGCGCGCCGCCAACGTGCTCGATCCCGATGTGCGCCCCCGCGCCACCAAGGAGATCGGCCCCATGATCGCCATGATCAAGACGCTTATCGAGCAGGGCCACGCTTACGCAGCCGATAACGGCGATGTGTACTTTGCCGTGCGCAGCGATCCCAACTATGGTCAGGTCTCGGGCCGCAACATCGACGACCTTATGGTTGGCGCGCGCATCGAGGAGAACGAGGACAAGAACGACCCGCTCGACTTTGCCCTGTGGAAGGCCGCCAAGCCCGGCGAGCCCAGCTGGCCGAGCCCCTGGGGCGAGGGCCGTCCCGGCTGGCACACCGAGTGCGCCGCCATGGTGCACCGCTACCTGGGCACCCCGATCGACATCCACGGCGGCGGCTCCGATCTTGCCTTCCCGCATCACGAGAACGAGTGCGCCCAGGCCACCTGCGCCTGGCACCAGGGCTTCTCCAACACCTGGATGCACACGGGCATGCTGCTGGTAGACGGCGAGAAGATGTCCAAGTCGCTCGGCAACTTCTTTACGCTGGCCGAGGTGCTCGAGCAGCACTCCGCTGCCGCCCTGCGCCTGCTGATGCTGCAGACGAGCTATCGCTCGCCGCTCGACTTTTCTTGGGAGCGCCTGGAGGGTGCCGAGAACTCGCTCACGCGTATCGCCGGTACGGTCGAGAACCTGCGCTGGGCCGCGAACCATGCGACGGCCGACGCCGATGAGGCAGCATCCGAGGCGTTTGCCTCCAAGGCCGCCGAGACCCGTGCCACCTTTAAGGAGTGCATGGACGACGACTTTAACACCGCCGGCGCCATGGGCGCCGTCTTTGGCTTTGTGACCGAGTGCAACCAGTACCTGGAGCAGGCGGGCGACGCTGCCGACAAGGCCGCCGCGCTTGCCGCCGCCGATACGCTGGTCGAGCTGCTCGACACATTTGGCGTTGAGCTTCCCGAGCCCAAGGGCGAGCTGCCGCTGGGTCTGCTGGGCGTTGCCGCCGGTCTGGTCGCCTACACGGGTGACGACGTGGACGAGGCCGCTGCCAAGATTCTCGAGGCCCGCGCCGAGGCCCGCGCCGCCAAGAACTGGGATCTGGCCGACGCCATCCGCGACCAGCTCAAGGACCTCGGGCTGACGATCGAGGATACTGCCGCTGGCACCCGTATTAAGAGTCTCTAGTATTTGTCGACCGTTCGAGGTGCGGCAGATTGCCTTGAAAGAGGAGGGCATAGACCTGGTGGTCATGCCCGACGATTGAAAGGCAAGGTGCCGTGGCTCGGACGGTCGATTCTTGTTCGTTATCTATTTAAGGAGGCCGTTATATGGCCGACAATCGCAAGCGTGCATCGCGCGGAGGCAAGCAGGCCGCTTCTGGCTCGCGTCCGATTCGCCGCAACGATCGCGCTGCCGCTCCCAAGGGCCAGCGCGATCGCACCCAGCCCGCACGTCCGCAGCGCGATCGCAACCGCGACGCTGTCCAGGCTCCCAGGGGCGAGTTTATCGAAGGCCGTCGTGCTGCCGCCGAGGCGCTGCGCACCGGTTTTCCCATCAAGTGCGCGCTTATCGCCGAGGGCGGGGAGCGCGATGCCGCCCTGTCTCGTCTGGTCGATGACCTCAACGCCGCGGGCGTCCGCATTAAGTATGTGCCGCGCGCGCAGCTCGATGTGCTGTCGAGCCATGGCGCTCACCAGGGTATTGCGCTCGAGGTGGGAAATTTCCCCTATGCCGATGTCGCCGATATCCTCGATCGCGCGGGCGACGGACCGGCGCTCGTCGTCGTGCTCGACCATGTGACCGACGATGGCAACTTTGGTGCGATCGTGCGCTCCGCCGAGGTCGTGGGCGCGGCGGGCGTCATCATCGCCAACAAGCGTGCCGCCGGCGTGACCGTGGGCAGCTACAAGACCTCTGCCGGTGCTGTTATGCACCTGCCCATCGCGCAGGTGCCCAACATTGCCCG
>CALEDY010000007.1 GCA_937949355.1 uncultured Collinsella sp.
TATAAGAGACAGTCCGTTAAGCGAGCCGTCGGCGGCAACCACGCGATGGCACGGCACGATAATCGAAATGGGATTGCGTGCAACCGCAGCCCCCACGGCACGTGGGGACACAACAGGAGCCTCGTTTCCCGGCACACGATGTCGAGCCGCAACACGCTGGGCGATCTCACCATACGTAGCGACCTCGCCACGCGGGATAGAAAGCAGCTCAAACCAAACCTCGCGCTGAAACGCCGTACCAATCATATGCAACGGCGGCGTAAACCGAGGCTCCTGCCCCGCAAAGTAGGCATTCAGCCAAGCCCAAGAACGCTCAAGCACCGAAGATGCCGCGCCATTTGCCGGACTCACCGAAGACATGCCGCCAATACCGGAAACCGCGTCGGCGCCTTCAACATGTTCGGAGTCTTCCCGGAGAAGCGTGGAGCCAAAATGTTCCTGCCCCTCAAACCAAAGCCCCGTCAGACCGCGGCCATCAGCGGCAAGCAAGATTTCGCCCAAAGGCGAGGCAAACGTCGTCGTGACCACCAGCGGCTCCTTTCAAAACTCCGCAACATAATACCGCGAATTGTGCAGACAACCCCGCAGATACGTCTGGGCGGGCTCGCAATTGCTTAAGCGAGGCTGTTTTCCCCAATCAAGCGAAGAAGACGCGGGGCATCGACGCCAGAGCGGTACCTCTATCAGCTGAGCTCTAATACTTTCCCGAGAAGTGAACGAGTAAAAACGAAGCCCCGGAGTATCCAGACCTTTAGACCAGAAAACCGCAGGATTCGCGCTGCAAAACCGCAGGAAATAGCGGTCAAAATATGCCAATGCTTCGGGGGCCCAAATAAGGTCGTTCACTTCTCGGCAAAGTATTAGACCCCGATTCACCCCAACCCCAAAGTCGCCCCAGGCAGCAGGCGCGACAGCGCCGCGGCTGCCGTCACGGCCCCGCAGTCACCCCAGGCAGCAGGCGCAACGCGCCGCAGCTGCCGGCCGCGCCCCACAGTCCCCCAAGGCGGCAGGCGCAAAGCGCCGAGGCCGCCGCCGGGACCAGGGCCCGCAACAGCCACGTGCCCCCACATCAGCCCAGCAGTCCCAACCGACAACGGCCCCATCGCAGGCCGCTCGTAGCAGCGTCACCGCAGGCGGGGGCCGGGCTTGGTTTTCAGAACACTCCGCAGACCAGTGCGGCGCCTTGTCCGCGGCTCCGAAGGAGCAGGACAAGGCGCCACACATGGTCGAGGACGTTCTGAAAACCAAGCCCGGCCCCCGCCGGACAGGTCCACCACTACTCGCAGAGCAGCTTAGCGATCTGGACGGCGTTGGTTGCCGCGCCCTTACGGATTTGGTCGCCGCAGCACCAGAAGGTGATGCCGCGCGCAGCCTCGGGGTTCGAGATGTCGCGGCGCACGCGACCGACCCAGATCAGGTCCTGGTCGGACGTATCCATCGGCATGGGGAAACGGTCGCGTGCATCCTCGGCAGCCATATCGTCAACCAGCTTGACGCCAGGAGCGGCGGCCAGCGCAGCGCGGGCCTCCTCGACCGTGATGTCGCGCTCAAACTCAAGCGTAATGCTCTCGGAGTGCGAGCGCAGCACGGGCACGCGCACGCAGGTACAGTTCACGCGCAGCTCGGGCAGGTGCATGATCTTGCGGCCCTCGTTCTGCAGCTTCATCTCCTCGGAGGTAAAGCCCTCCTCCTTGACGCCGCCAATCTGCGGAATCAAGTTGCTCGCAAGCTGGGCAGCAAAGACACGCGGCTCGGGAATCTCCTCGCCACGGCCCAGGGCGGCAAGCTGCTCCTCGAGCTCGGCCATGCCGGGCGCGCCGGCGCCCGAAGCAGCCTGATACGTCGAGACGATCATGCGCTTCACGCCCGCGAGCTGGTGCAGCGGCCAGGTGGGGACCAGGCCAATGATGGTCGCGCAGTTGGGGTTGGCGATGAGACCGTGATGCCACTTGATGTCGTCGGCGTTAATCTCGGGCACGACCAGCGGCACCTCGGGATCCAGGCGGAAGGCGTGGCTGTTGTCGACCACGACGGCACCGCGCTTGACGGCCTCGGGCAGCAGCTCCTTGGCGATGTCATCGCCGGCAGCGCCGAGCACGATGTCGCAGCCCTCAAAGGCCTCGGGGCAAGCTTCCTCGATCACAACCTGCTCGCCGCGGAACTCGACGTTCTTGCCCGCAGAGCGTGCGCTCGCCAGCAGCTTGAGCTTACCGACCGGAAACTCCTGCTCGTTCAGGCACTCGAGCATCTGGGTGCCCACGGCTCCCGTCGCGCCCAAAATAGCAACCGTGTACTGTTTCATGCTTCCCCCTTTAAAGGTTGTGGCTTTGCCCGCATGCCGAGCAGGCTGAATATTGTTGCCCAGTTTATACAAGAACGGGGCGGACACAAAACCCGCCCCGCCGAAACGAAACCGAAACGAAACGCCCCGCAGTAGATTTTCAGGCATGTCCCAGAAATCTACCGGAGTGGCCCTTACTTGTGAAGCGCGGCCAACGTGGGCTCGAGCGGCGCGCTGGGCTCCAGATCGGAGACCTTGACGATGCCGTTCTCGTCCGAGAAAGCACGGTAGATAGTCTGGATCGCCAAATCGAAGTCCTTCTCCTCCACGCCGATGATGATGTTGATCTCGTCGCAGCTCTGCGAAATCATACGCACGCTCACGCCGGCCTGGCCAAGCATACCAAACAGATGGCCCGAGATACCTGCGCGGCCGCGCAGGTTACGGCCGACGGTAGCGATGAGCGCCAGGCCCTCGACAACCTCGATCTCGAGCGGCTTTACCTCCTGTTGAATGTCGCCCACAAGCGAGTACAGCGAATCGTGCACATCCTTCTCCTGCACCACGGCGCCAAAGCGGTCGACACCGGTGGGCATGTGCTCGACGGAAACGTCATAGCGCTCGAAGACCGAGAGCGCACGGCGCATAAAGCCAACACGAGGCTTGGTGCGGTCGCGGGCAACGTTGATGGCGACAAAGCCGCGCTTGCCGGTCACGCCGGTAATGATGGGCTCCGCCTCACCCTCATCAGCCGTCTCGCTAATGATGGTGCCGGGGTCCTGCGGCGCATTGGTGTTCTTGATGACCAGCGGAATACCCGCCTCGCGCACGGGGAACACGGCCTCCTCGTGCAGGACGCTTGCGCCCATGTACGAAAGCTCGCGCAGCTCCTCGTAGGTAACGCGCGCAATGGGCTGAGCCTCGGGAACAATACGCGGATCGGCAGAATAGAAACCCGAAACGTCGGTCCAGTTCTCGTACAGATCGGCGCCCAGGCACTTGGCCAGGATCGAGCCCGAGATATCGCCGCCGCCACGGTCGAGCAGCTTGATCTGGCCCTCTCGCGTCGCGCCGTAGAAACCGGGCATAACAAAGCCGCCCTGCTGGCCGTACTCCTGCACCAGCTCGGAGGTGCGATTCATGCTGAGCGTACCGTCGTGATGGAACGCCACAACCGTCGCGGCGTCCAGGAACGGCAGGCCCAGGTACTCGGCCATCAAGCGAGCGGTGAAGTACTCGCCGCGGCTCACGAGCTCCTCGGTAGAGTAACCGCCCGAGCGGGCGCGCTCGGCAAAGGCCGCGAACTCCTCGCGGATGGGATAGGTGAGCTCCAGCTCGTCAGCGATATCAAAATAGCGCTGGCCGATGTCCTCGAGTAGTTCCTCGCACGACACGTGATACTTAACGTGCGCGTTAACCAGGTAGAGCAGGTCGGTTACCTTAGTGTCGCCCTTAAAGCGGCGGCCGCAGGCGGAAACCACCACAAAACGGCGGGCAGGGTCGGCATCGACGATGGCCTTGATCTTCTTAAAGTGTTCGGCGTCGGCGACCGACGAGCCGCCAAACTTGGCAATCTTAATCATGGGCTTGAGGTTACCTTTCTAAAAGCCTCTGCAAACCTGTTTTGCGTGCTCTGATACCATGGGGTCACCGATTGGGACCAAGGCATCCGAGGAGCAGTGTTATATGGGAACTTATCATAGTACACGAGGACGCACTTTATCGTGCTCAAGTAAGGTGGCAATCCGCACCGGCATCGCTCCCGACGGGGGTTTGTTTGTCTCGGACGAGCTCGGCACCCAGCAGGTCAATATCAGCTCGCTTGCAGATAAATCGTACTTTGAAATCGCTCAAGATGTGTTGGGAATGTTACTGAATGATTACACGGCCGAAGAAATTTCGGCGTGTGTCGACGAGGCATACCGCGGCACGTTTGCGAGTGAAGAGGTTACGCCGCTCGTCAAACTCGACGCTGCGCCGGGCGCTGATGCCCCTCAGACCTATGTGATGGAGCTCTTTGGCGGCCCCACGAGCGCCTTCAAGGACGTCGCCCTGCAGATGCTCCCCCGTCTGATGGCCCGCACTTCCGCCAAGGACGGCGGCGCCGAGCGCATCATGATCGTCACCGCCACGTCGGGCGACACCGGCAAGGCCGCACTCGCCGGTTTTGCCGACGCGCCGGGCACGGGCATCACCGTCTTTTATCCCGAGGGCAAAGTCAGCCGCGTGCAGAATCTGCAGATGTCCACGCAGGAGGGCGATAACGTCGCCGTCTGCGGCATCCGCGGCAACTTTGACGACGCCCAGAGCGCCGTCAAGCGCATCTTTGCCGATAAGGAGCTTGCCGAGCGTCTGGAGGCTGCCGGCACGGTGCTTTCGAGCGCCAACTCCATCAACGTCGGCCGCCTGGTACCGCAGGTCGTCTACTACTTTGCCGCCTATGCGCAGCTGCTGCGCGCCGGCGCCATCGAGGCCGGCGACGCCGTTGAGTTCTGTGTGCCCACCGGCAACTTTGGCGATATCCTGGCAGGCTACTACGCCAAGCGCATGGGTCTGCCCGTCGCCAAGCTCGTCGTGGCGAGCGACAAGAACAACGTGCTTGCCGACTTCCTGACCACCGGCGTTTACGACCGTAACCGCCCGTTCTTCACGACCATCTCGCCGTCGATGGACATCCTCATCAGCTCCAACCTCGAGCGCATGCTCTACTTCCTGTCCGATGGCGACTGCGAACTCGTTGCCGGCCTTATGGAGCAGCTGGCACAGACTGGTCGCTACGAGGTTCCCACTGACCTGCTGGCAAAGATTCAGAGCGTCTTTGGCTGCGGTTGGGCCAGCGAGGACGAGGTCCGCGCTGCCATCAAGAGCTGCTGGGACGCAAATGGCTACGTGATCGATCCGCATACTGCTTGCGGCTATCACGTCTTTGAAAAGGTCGCTCCCGCCGAGGGCGCCAAGGCCCGCGTGCTGCTTTCGACCGCCAGCCCCTACAAGTTCCCGCGCGCCTGCTGCGACGCCCTGGGACTCGACGTTCCCGAGGATGATTTTGAGGCCATGCGCATGCTCGAGCAGGCCACCAACACGGTTGCCCCGACCCAGCTCGCCGAACTCGAATCCAAGCCCGTCCGCTTCGAAGACGTCTGCGACGTCAATGAGATGGCAAGCTACGTCGAGTCCGCAGCAAAACGAATGAGCACCAACTAGATCCCTCATTAAGCGCCGGCGAAAGCCGGCGCATCTTCTTTTTATTTAGCTTTTGGGATAATGACGAGCATGCGAGCGGGTCTGGCCGTTTAGTTCGTCGCGAGTTCCGCACGAGCCAGAAAGCACTTAATGTGCTTTCCGAGCGAGCCAGGACTGCCCGAGCAGCGAACTAAACGGCCAGACCCGCCCAGGAGGACCCACATGATCAAAATCACCGTCCCAGCAACCAGCGCCAACCTAGGCATCGGCTACGACACCCTCGGCATGGCCGTCAGCCTCTACTCGCACTTCACCTTCGAGCGCGCCGACAAGCTCACCATCACGGGCTGCCCCGAGGAGTTCCAAAACGAGAATAACCTGGTCTATGTGAGCTTTGTCGATGCTCTGGCCGCCTGGGGCGAGCCGGCTTTTCCCGTTGCTATCGACATTCAGACCGACGTGCCCGTCGCCCGCGGCCTGGGTTCCAGCTCCACCTGCGTCGTCGCCGGCATCATGGCTGCTGCCGCGCTGACAGGCCACACCGTCGAC
>CALEDY010000008.1 GCA_937949355.1 uncultured Collinsella sp.
CCAGCTGGCCACGCTCGGTGGCGAGATCGGCGTGCCGGTCTTCCGCGGTGACGGAGCGCACCCGGTCGACATTGCCAAGGGTGCCATCCAGGAGGCCGTCGACCACCTGCGCGACGTGGTCATTGTCGATACCGCCGGTCGTCTTCAGATCGACGAGCAGATGATGCAGGAGGCCGTCGACATCAAGAAGGCCGTCAAGCCCGACCAGGTGCTGATGGTCGTCGATGCCATGACCGGCCAGGATATCGTCAACGTCGTCTCGACCTTCGCCGATCGCACTGACTTTGACGGCGTGATCATCTCCAAGCTCGACGGCGATGCCCGTGGCGGTGGCGCACTTTCGGTGCGTCAGGTGACCGGCAAGCCCATCAAGTTCGTGAGCATGGGCGAGAAGCCTGATTCGCTGGAGCCGTTCTATCCCGATCGCATGGCCAAGCGAATCTTGGGCATGGGCGACGTTGTCGGCATTATCGAGAAGGCCCAGGAGGCGGCCGACGCAGAGCAGCTTGAAGCTGCCGAGCGTATGCTGCGCGAGGGCTTCACCATGAACGACATGCTCGACCAGATGAAGGCCGTCAAAAAGATGGGCGGCATGAAGGGTATCCTGGGCATGCTCCCCGGTGGCCAGCGCGCGCTCAACCAGATGGGCGGCAACCTGGACGAGGGCATCTTCGACAAGAACGAGGCCATCATCATGTCGATGACCAAGGAGGAGCGTCTGCGTCCCTCCATCATCAACGGCCAGCGCCGCGCCCGCATTGCCAAGGGAGCTGGCGTAACCCCCACCGAGGTCAACAGCCTTATGAAGCAGTGGGGCGAGATGAATAAGATGATGGGCCGCATGCGCACGATGGCCAATCAGGCACAGGCCGGCGGCAAGAAGGGCAAAAAGGGTAAGAAGGGCAAGAAGATGCGCATGCCCAATATCCCTGGCCTGGACGCTATGGGTCTGGGCGGCATGGGCGGCCTGGGTACGGGCGGTCCCAAGTCCGATATGGAGCTGCTGCGCCAGATGGAAGCGCAGATGCGCAATAAGAAATAGGGCTGTAATTCCAGCTTGATATGGCAAAGGCCACTCGGAAGCTACCGGGTGGCCTTTGTTGTTGGCTTTGATTGTTGGGTTGCGTTCGGCGTCGCACCCCGAGCTCGCGGTGTCGTGCCGTTAGTGGCAGCTGCAGCCCTCGTGGCCCTCGTGCTCGTGATGGTCGTGGCAGCTGCAGGACTCGCCGTGTTCGTGGGCGTGGTCGTGGTCATGGCCGTGGCAGCCGCACGTGGCCTCGCCGTTCTGTGCGAGCGTGCCGGCGATAAGGGCCTCGACGCAAGCGTCGCAGCTGCCCTGGGCACCTGCGTATACCGTGATGCCGGCTTGGGCAAGCGCGTTGATAGCGCCACCGCCGATGCCGCCGCAGATGAGCGTGTCCACGCCACCGTTGGCGAGCAGGCCCGCAAGGGCACCGTGGCCGGTGCCGCCGGTGCCCACGACCTGTTCGTTGAGCACCTTGCCGTCCTGAATGTCGTAGATCTTGAACTGCTCGCTGCGGCCAAAGTGCATAAAGATGTTGCCGTTGTCGTACGTGGTTGCCACCCTCATGGTGCCGATCTCCTTTGCTGGCCATGCGGCCGTCGTCGTGGTAATGGGGGAGTACGCGATGTTGCCGCCTTTGATGATGAGCGCTCGTCCGTTGACCAGCGCGCTTGCCACCTTGCGATGCGCGCGGCTGCAGATTGCCGCCACCGTGGCGCGCGCGATACCCATCTGCTGTGCGACTGCCTCTTGGTTAAGGTCTTCCAGGTCGCACAGGCGCAGGACTTCGAGTTCGTCGACCGTCATGTCGATGGCGTCGCCGCTCGCCAGGCCATCGGGGGTAAAACCGCGATATTCGGGGATGATCCCGACGCGGCGCAATTTTTCGCGTCTTCCTGCCATACGTGCTCCTTATCTGACATATGTCAACAATAGAATAGCGAACGCGCAGAATTGCGCAAGGAATTTCTGGCATATGTCAGAAAGTGAGGGCTTATGTTTGGGCTGTGGGGCCGCGTGCGCCTGGGCTACAATGAATCTCGCTTATAGACGACTGACAGGAGGGTCAATGAGCAAAGCTGATCAACAGTTTGTAACCATGTGCCGCGATATTCTTGACCATGGCACCACCACCGAGGGCCAAAAGGTTCGCCCGGTGTGGGAGGATGGCACCCCTGCCTATACCATTAAAAACTTTGGTGTCACGGCCCGCTACGACCTGCGTGAGGAGTTTCCGGCTCTTACCCTGCGTCGTACGGCCCTCAAATCTGCCATGGACGAGATCCTATGGATCTATCAGAAGAAGTCCAATAACGTGCATGACCTCAACAGCCATATCTGGGATGAGTGGGCCGACGAGACCGGTTCCATCGGCAAGGCCTACGGGTATCAGATTGGCCAGAAGAGCCATTATGCCGAGGGTGACTTTGACCAGATGGACCGCGTGCTGTACGACCTTAAGAACACGCCGTACAGCCGCCGCATTATGACGAACACGTACGTGTTCAGCGATCTGTCCGAGATGCATCTGTATCCGTGCGCCTACAGCGTGACCTATAACGTCACGCAGCGTCCTCAGGACGACAAGCCGACGCTCAACATGATTCTCAACCAGCGTAGCCAGGACATTTTGGCCGCGAACAACTGGAATGTGTGCCAGTACGCCATTCTGCTGATGATGGTCGCGCAGTCGGTCGATATGATCGCTGGCGAGCTGCTGCATGTGATCGCCGATGCCCACATTTACGACCGTCATGTCGATATCGTCCGCGAGCTTATCGAGCGTCCGCAGTTTGCGGCTCCCAAGGTAACGCTCAACCCCGATGTGCATGATTTCTACGCGTTTACGACCGATGATCTGATTGTTGAGGGCTATGAGCACGGCCCGCAGGTCAAGAACATCCCCATTGCGGTGTAGGTGACGCGCATGACGTGTAAGCTTTCTGCCATTGTCGCTGTGTGCGATGACTGGGGCATTGGTTGCGAGGGTGACATGGTCGTGTCCAATCGCTCCGATATGCGCCATTTTGTGGCGTGCACCAAAGGTTGCCCGGTCATTATGGGACGCAAGACACTTCTGAGTTTTCCCGGCGGACGACCGCTCAAGAATCGCCGCAATATCGTGCTCACCCGCGACGAGAGCTTTGCTGCCGAGGGTGTCGACGTGGTGCATAGCGTCGACGAGGCCTTGGCCGCCGTGGCCGATGAGCCCATTGCGTGGGTGATTGGCGGCGGCGAGGTGTATCGACAGTTCTTGCCGTATTGCGTCGAGGCCGAGGTTACGCATGACCATTGCGTGCATGACGTGGATACGTACTTTCCCGATCTGGATACCGATCCCGCGTGGGAGATTACGCGTCGTGGCGGTGTTGCCACGATTGCCGCGGGCGAGGGTGACGAGGGTCTCGATTATGAGTTCGTGACGTATCGTCGCGTCGAGGCGTAAATCGTCTGGCGTGAACGGTATCATCGGGTTGTTTGAATGCATGGGGCGGCGCTTAGCGTCGCCTCGTTTGGTATAGATGTGCTGTAAAGAAGGGTGCGGGCTGGCTGCTATGACTGATGCCGTTGAGGTGCTGCGAATTGATTCGCTCGAGGACGAGCGGCTCGATGCCTACGTGCGACTGACCGAGCGCGAGCTGCGCTGCGTGCTGGAGCCGCAAAAGGGCATCTTGATCGCCGAGAGTGCCAAGGTTATCGAGCGCGCGGTGCGCGCCGGATACGAGCCGGTGAGCTTTCTTTTGGGCGAACGCTGGCTCGACCAGATGATGCCGCTGTTTGAGCGCCTGGCGGTACGCGAAGGTGCGGGCCCGGTTCCCGTGTTCGTGGCCTCGATGGAGCTTATGGAGCAGCTGACGGGCTTTAACGTGACGCGCGGTGCGCTCGCGGCATTCCGTCGTCCGCGTCAGATTCCGGTTGATGAGTTCTTGGACGGCGTCGTCGAGGCGGCAGGGGAGCGCCCGGTGCGCGTGTGCGTGCTCGAGGGCATTGTCGACCACACCAACGTCGGCGCGATTTTCCGCTCGGCGGCTGCGCTGAACGTTGATGGCATTTTGGTGAGCCCCACTTGCTGTGACCCGCTGTACCGTCGCTCGGCCCGTGTGAGCATGGGCACGGTGTTCCAGGTGCCCTGGACGCGCATTGGCAGCGAGGCGCGCGTATGGCCGCATGATGGCCTGGCGGCGCTGCACGATGCCGGCTTTTCGTGTGCCGCGATGGCGCTGACGGATGATTCGGTTTCGCTGGACGATCCCGCGCTGCAAGAGATTGACCGCCTGGCAATCTTTATGGGCACCGAGGGTGCTGGCTTGGGCGCCAAGACCATTGCGGGCTGTGACCGCGCCGTGCGAATTCCGATGGCGCACGGGGTCGATTCGCTCAACGTGGCCGCGGCAAGTGCTGTCGCCTTTTGGCAGCTGTGTCCGCATGTGAGCAATGAGTATCACTACCAGCCGGGTTTGTATCACTAAACAGATATTTCGCACCTGGCTGTGGTTCGGGGCGTTTCGGCCGACGCTGGTCGGTGCTAAGCTGGTGTCGGCTTTGGTCTTAAATTGCTGTTTTGTTGTATGACGTACGCTAGTGGGGAGGGCGTGTGGCTAAGAAATCTACGGCTATCGATGTAACGCAGGGTGTCATTTGGCAGCAGCTGCTGTCGCTGTGCGTTCCCATTTTCTTTAGTTCGTTCTTTCAGCAGGCATACACGCTTATCGGTACCTATATCGTCGGTCAGTTTGGCGGCAAGCTCGCGCTGGGTGGCATTCAGGCGACGATGGTGCTTACAGAGCTCTGCATCGGCTTTTGTGTCGGCGTCGGTGCCGGCTGCGCGGTCATTACGGGCCAGTTTTTTGGCCAGCACGATGACGAGCGCCTGAGCCGATCGGTCCATACGGCTATGACGCTCGCGCTGGTGGGCGGTATCGTTTTCTCGATTCTTGGCATAGTGTTCGTTGAGCCCATGCTGGTGCTTATGAACACGCCGCATGAACTATTGGCCGAGGGCGTGGCCTATGCCCGTTGCTATTTTGCCGCCATGGTTGCGGCGCTGCTGCTCAATATGGGAACGGCATTGCTGCGCGCCGTGGGCGACACGCGCGGGCCTGCTGTGATCATCGCTTCCGGCTGCCTTGTTAATGCGGTGCTGGATGTCATCTTCGTTGCCGTGCTTCATATGGAGGCTCTGGGCTGTGGTATCGCGGTGGCGCTGACCATTTGCTCCAACGCCACGATGATCGTGATTCGTATGATGCACGCACCGGGTGCGTGGCGGCTTTCACTGTCCAAACTCGGCATTGATCCTGGCATTTGTAAGAGCATGATCTCGTGTGGTCTGCCGCTTGGCTTTCAGTCTGCTGCGTATTCGATTTCCAACGTTTTGATTCAGGTGTCGGTCAACTCGTTTGGTGCCGATGTCACCACGGCTTGGGGTCTTTCGGGCCGCCTGGATGGCATTGTCTGGATGGTTACCGAGGCGCTTGGCGTGTCGATCACCACGTTCTCGGCACAGAACTTTGGCGCGCGCAACTACGAGCGCATGCGCAAGGGCTACCATACGTCGCTCGTGCTGTCGTTTATGCTCATTGGTGGCCTGTCTGCCGTGCTGCTTGTATTCTCGGGTCCGCTGTCTCGTCTGTTTGTCGACGATGCTTCGATTTCGGCGTACACCACGACGATTCTTCATTTTATCGCGCCGTTCTACGCGATTTTCTCGATTATCGAGAACGCGTCGGGATCCATTCGCGGTGCTGGCGTGAGCTTGCAGCCTATGCTGCTCACGATTTTTGGCACCGTTGTGCTCAGGGTGATCTGGGTGTTTGCGATTATGCCGTTCGATCCGTCGCTTGAGCACCTGCTGCTGGTCTACCCCGTAACCTGGGTAATCACCGCCATAATGTTCACCGTCTACCATCACAGCGGCAACTGGCTCGGCCGCGCCACTGCCTAGCCATTGGGGACGTCCCCAATGGCTAGTATTCGATGCCTTGGCGGGCTAGGAGGCCTTCGTCGAAGTAGTGTTTGACGGGGCGCATTTCGGTGACTAGGTCGGCAAGGTCGGCGAGGGGCAGCAAGCCGCGGCCGGTGAGCACGAGCTCCGTGGTGGTTGGTTTCATCGCGATCAACGCTTCGACATCTTCGCGCGTCACAAAGCCCCGTCGCATGGCTTCCCCCAGCTCATCCAAGATCAGCACGTCGACCTGTGAAATCTGCTCGCGTGCGAGCTCCATGATCTGTGCGGCACAGGCTTCGGGCGTGTCGCGGTTGGCTTGTGTGATGCGTAGCCCCAGGCGCGGCGCTGCGTCATGTTCGGCGCAGTGTAGCTTCTTGGCAAACTGAAGCATGAGCACGTTAAGTCCATAGCCCGTGGCGCGCAGCGCGAGTCCCAGCGCAGCCGTCGTCTTGCCCTTGCCGTCGCCCGTATAGATTTGAACCTTGCCGACTTCCAGTGATGCCATCTCTGTCCTTTCGTGCCCGGCGTGGGTTTATCGCCGTCCGGGTTGGGTATTCTAGAAAACATTATCAACCCCAGTAGATGGAGTTCAAGCAGATGGAGATGGATGACAACAAACGTAGACGGAATATGATCCTCTACGTGCTCATCGCCTTCGTCGTCTACCTCGTGCTCTCGACCGTTCTGTTCCCCAACATCGGTCACACGCAGCAGATTACGAAGACCGATTACTCGACGTTTGTCAAAGCGCTCGATAAGAAGAGCGTCGACAAGGTCGAGTACAACACGGACGATTACACGATTTATTACACCAAGAAGGGCGAGGACGAGAACATCGCCTACAAGACGACCGGTGTTCCGAATGACGCGGGCTTTACCGATCGCGTGCTTGAGTCCGGTGCTTCGCTGGAGTCGGTCGTTCCCGATAAGAACTCGGGTCTGATGACCTACTACCTGCTCACCCTCATTCTTCCCATGGCGATTTTCTTCCTGATCGGCTGGTGGCTCAACCGCCGCATGAAGAAGGCTATGGGTGATGACGGTCCGTCGATGAACTTTGGTGGCGGCGGTTTTGGCGGCGGTGGACTGGGCAAGTCCGGCGCTCGCGTGATCGCCTCCAAGGACGTGGGCGTGACCTTTAAGGATGTTGCCGGCCAGGAAGAGGCTAAGGAGTCCCTCAAGGAGGTCGTCGACTTTCTGGAGAAGCCGCAGCGCTACGAGGAGATCGGCGCCAAGCTGCCGCGCGGTGCCCTCCTTGTTGGCCCTCCGGGTACCGGTAAGACCCTGCTTGCCAAGGCTGTGGCCGGCGAGGCGGGCGTGCCGTTCTTTAGTATTTCTGGTTCTGAGTTTGTTGAGATGTTCGTCGGCCGCGGCGCCGCTAAGGTTCGCGATCTGTTTAAGCAGGCCAAGGAAAAGGCCCCGTGCATCGTCTTTATCGATGAGATCGATACCATCGGCAAGAAGCGCGATGGCGGCGGCTTTAGCGGCAACGACGAGCGCGAGCAGACGCTCAACCAGCTGCTGACCGAGATGGACGGCTTCGATAACCACAAGGGTATTGTCGTCCTCGCTGCTACCAACCGCCCGGACAGCCTTGACCCGGCTCTGTTGCGCCCCGGCCGTTTTGACCGCCGTATCCCCGTTGAGTTGCCCGACCTGACCGGCCGTAAGAACATTCTTGAGTTGCATGCCAAGAGCGTGAAGACGCAGCCGCCGATCGACCTGACCGCGATTGCCCGCGCCACGCCCGGTGCCTCGGGTGCCGATCTGGCCAACATCATCAACGAGGGCGCGCTGCGTGCCGTCCGCGAGGGTCGCAAGCGCGCCACGCAGGACGATTTTGAGGAGTCGGTGGAGGTCGTCATCGCCGGTCAGCAGCGCAAGTCCACGGTGCTGTCCGACCACGAGAAGCAGGTCGTTTCTTATCACGAGATCGGCCATGCCATCGTTGCCGCCCGCCAGAAGGGTTCCGCGCCGGTCACGAAGATCACCATCGTGCCGCGCACGAGCGGTGCCCTGGGCTACACCATGCAGGTCGAGGAGGACGAGCGCTTCCTGACCACGCGCCAGGAGGTCCTGGACAAGCTCGCCGTCTATTGCGGTGGCCGTGCAGCCGAGGAGCTCATCTTTGGCGAGATGACGACCGGCGCCGCCAACGATATCGAGCAGGCCACCAAGCTCGCCCGTAACATGGTGACGCGCTTTGGTATGTCCGATGAGTTTGGCATGATGGCGCTCGGTACCGTTCAGAATGCGTACCTCAACCAGGACACGTCGCTCACCTGCGCCCCCGGTACGGCCGAGCGCGTGGACGCGATTGTCGCCAAACTGATCGAGGATGCGCACGACCGCGCTCTGCAGATCCTGAAGGAGAACAAGTTTAAGCTC
This sequence comes from uncultured Collinsella sp., assembly GCA_937949355.1. Taxonomy (GTDB): domain Bacteria; phylum Actinomycetota; class Coriobacteriia; order Coriobacteriales; family Coriobacteriaceae; genus Collinsella. The sequence continues at coordinate 8,361 of CALEDY010000008.1, forward strand.
CACGAGCTGGCTCGTTATCTGTACAAGAAGGAGACGATCACGGGCGAGGAGTTTATGAATCTCCTCACGCGCGAGAATCCGCTGATGCCAAAGCAGCAGTAAGGCTGGTTGCACAGCGTCGAACGCCCCATTTGAGTGCCTATCTCAAATGGGGCGTTCTGCTCTAGGTAGATTTTTGGGAGGTTGGGGAATGAAGATCGTGGTAAGTGCCTGCTTGATGGGCGAGAGCTGCAAGTATAACGGGCTCGACAACTATCATCGCGCGTTGGTCGAGGCCTGCGAGCGTACGGGGACCGAGGTCCTGTTGGTATGCCCCGAGGTCTTTGGTGGCTTGCCCACACCGCGCAAGCCGTCGGAGATCGTGGACGGTGAGGTTCGCACCTGCGAGGGCATCTCGGTCGATCGCGAGTTTCGCCTAGGCGCCCAGCGCGCGCTCGATATGTGTGAGCAAGCGGGCGGGCCGTCCGAGATCGTCGCGTGCATCCTGCAGGATCGTAGTCCTTCGTGCGGTGCGGGTCGCGTCTACGATGGTACCTTTAGCGGCACGCTCACCGCGGGGAACGGTGTTTTTGTCGACCTGCTGCTCCGCCACGGCTACCGCGTGATCCCGGCAAGCGAGTTCGACCCCAGCATGTTGGAACATTGTCCACAGCACTCGAATCCAACACTTCCTCACGGGTGACCGTTTTGGCATCATCCGTGAAGTTGATATTGAGTACGACCAGGTCATCAAAGACGTAGACCGAGTTGACAGGTGCCGTACCCAGGCAGTCCCTCCCCGCGGTCCTCGCGCAGGAACGCGTACACGGTCCTCCCGTCTCTTGCGCCCCTCCTGACCCAAACCCTGCTAGGAACGAGTGCAGCAAACTGGATTTTTAAATTAGTCTTTGCAAATAACCTTTGAACCTTCACCATCAATTACAATTCCCTGA
>CALEDY010000009.1 GCA_937949355.1 uncultured Collinsella sp.
TGGTATTTGGCGACGAGCGTTGACGGACAGCCTCATGTGCGTCCGTTTTCGTTTGCGCAGATCCAGGACGGCAAGCTGTGGTTTGTAACAGCGCGCACCAAAGATGTGTGGCAAGAGCTGCTGCAAAACCAGCGCTTTGAGGCCACGAGTTGGTGGCCGGGCCATGGCTGGCTCATCTTGCGCGGGCGTGCCGGCTTGGATGACCGGGCTTTAGGCGAAATGCGCGAAGCTGGGTGGAAGCATCTAGAGCGCCTGGGCGAGCACTATGAGGGGCCTAACGACCCCACGCTCGTCTTCTTTAGCGTCGAGGATCCCGAGGCTTTTATCTGCAATCACGACGAATGGGTGCCGGTCGAGCTCTAGCCAGCTGGCTCATCCTAACAACTTGGTTTTCGCATGGGCGGGCCCCGTATTGCCCGGCGCCGTTGGGAGCGCCGGTCAATACGGGGCCCGCTCCATTTGTCAATTCCTTCAAGCGAATGTGTCGGGAATGTTTCAATGCATGAATATGCAAGCCATTTACGTATTCATGCATCTTTTGGTGCTAAAGTTTCAACCCACTTCATAACGACCGCTGCGAAATGCGCATCGGTGCATAAATCGCAGACAAGGAGTCTGATATGTCTTTGAAGGTTGGAATCGTCGGCGCGGCTGGATATGCCGGAGCCGAGCTCATTCGCCTCGTCCTCGGTCATCCCGAGTTTGAACTTGCTGCCATTACGTCCAACGCCGATGCCGGCCAGCCGTTGTCTGCGGTGTACCCGAGCTTCACCGGCGTAAGCGATCTTGTCTTTACGACGCATGATGCCCCCGAGCTCAAGAACTGCGACGCGGTCTTTTTGGCCGTGCCGCACACGGCTGCCATGGCACAGGTGCCCGCGCTGCTTGCATCGGGCGTCTCCTGCTTTGATCTTTCGGCCGACTACCGTCTGAACGACGCGTCCGTTTTTGAGGCTTGGTATGCCGCCGAGCATACGAGCCCCGAGCTGCTCAAGACCCGTGCCTTCGGTCTGCCCGAGCTGTTCTGCCAGGACTTGGAGACCGCCGCATCCGACCATGCCGACGGCAAACCCGTGCTGGTCGCCTGCGCCGGTTGCTATCCCACCGCAACGAGCCTTGCCGCCGCGCCCGCCGTGCGCGCGGGCTGGGTGGCCGAGAACGGCCCCGTGATTGTCGATGCCATTAGCGGCGTGACGGGCGCCGGTAAGTCCTGCAACGCCCGCACCCATTTTTGCAGCGCGGACGAAAACCTGGAGGCCTACGGCGTGGGCAAGCATCGCCACACGCCCGAGATTGAGCAAATCCTTGGTCTGACCGATCGCGTCGTCTTTACCCCGCACCTGGCACCGCTCAAGCGTGGTCTGCTCTCCACGGTGACGCTGCCGCTTGCGCCGCAGGCTATCGATACCTTGACCCTTGAGGACGTTGTCGACCATTACAAGCAGTTCTACGCCGGTCGCACCTTCGTACGCGTACTCGATGCCGGTCAGCAGCCCAAGACGGCTTCGGTCGTCGGCACCAACGCCGCCCAGATCGGCCTCGCGCTCAACAAGCGCGCGGGCGTGCTGGTGGCGACGGGCGCCATCGACAATCTGTGCAAGGGCGCTGCGGGCCAAGCAGTCCAGTGCGCCAATATCGTCTTTGGCTTTGACGAGCGACGAGGCTTGCCCACAGTGGCGTGCCCGGTGTAGCACATTCGATTGTTAACGATTTGGTAGTCGGGCATCGAGTGGGGCGCCACT
>CALEDY010000010.1 GCA_937949355.1 uncultured Collinsella sp.
TTTTATTGAGCCAAAAGCGCATGACTTTTGATGAAAATCATGCACTTATTTTAAGGCAGTCCCCCAAAGGCAAACTGAGGATCGAAGATATGCGCTTGATAGTGCGTAGCCGCCGGCTTGTCATTGTTGACGTCGATCTGCACCTTGACTTCCTTCGTGTCGTAGTCAATCTCAGCTACACGTCCGATCGTCCCAACCTTCTGGTTAAAAATGCTGACTGACCCCCAGAACGACATCATCGTGTCGCGGTCCTTCATCCATTCGACGTTCGAGGTGATCGGGGCAAACCAACTGTTTCCCGCCTCCTTGCCGAATGACCACGTCTGTTGGACCGTCATGTTCTTCGGGTCGATTTTGTACTCGACAATCCGCGAGTAGTTCATCTCAGGAAGAGCCGGCTGGTCATAGTGCCGGATCTGGCCATTGTCGAAGACTGTCAGATTGCCACGGCCGGAAGCGCTCGGCCACGCTGCATGCTGGGTATAGGTGAAGTCGAAGTCTCCCTCACATTCGCCCTTGTCCGAACACTTGATAGCTTTTCCAGCCTTGTCCACAGGCTTGAGAAGCTTCTTCTCCAGACCGTTCTTCCATCCCGTAGAGGGCGCCAGGATCCACTTGACCTCCTTGTCACGGCCGATCTTCACCACGCCCTGATGGCGCGCGGAGATGATGATCGAATCGTCGGCTGGATCATAAGCAACCGAATTGACATGCGCCCAGTTCCTGCCGGCGCCAACGCCAGGAGCATCACCAAACGGGGCTTCAGGCTCATTCGCGACCTTCTGCCCGGCAGCAGTCACGTCAACATTCATGCAAACGGCGCCTAGGTCAAGGTTACGGATAAGGTCATCGCGCGTGTTGTCCAGGATCTTGTTCAGATCCCAAACATCAATAAGGTTCCCTGAGCGATCGACCTCTAGAATGTGGTCACGAACCGTATGGACCTTCTGTCCGTCCGGACGGAGGTAGTTGGCCTTGGCAGCGCGGAGGAGAATGTGCCCGTTCGGCATCTCCCAGGAAGCATGAGAGAGGTCGATATACCCTCGCGGCAGATCATGCTCACCAACGATCTTGCCCATGAAGTTCATCTCATACCACTTCTGTCCCTGGACAAAGGTATAGGTCCCAGATGCAGTCGGACGGAAACCCATGGCGTAGCCGCGCTTGGCAAGATCGATGCTGCGCGCGTCGAAGACAGCTTCAGGGTCCATCCACCAACGGAACTCACCCTGCGTGTCAAGGACATAGTTCAGCGGGACCGTTTGGAAGGGCACCGAACCGCCGGAAGGATTGGCCGCCGTCTTGCTTGCGTTCTTCGGCTTCGCCATGACCCAGTTGATGTCGGAGCCCATTTGCGGACGAGTGCCGGAGTTGACGAAGTACAAGCGATCCTTGAAATTCGGGTCAACTTTGATCACGTGCGGAGTAGGCAAGGCTGAGATGTTGCGGGAGTCAATGTAAGAGTTCGAGATGGCACCCGTGATAATCTTGTACTCGTCCTTGATCGCCTTGCCGTCCTGCGTGTACGTCACGGTTACAAGGTTCGTATGGTTCGGGTAGAGACCAAATACCGGAATGCCGTCATGCGTCAAAAATGCAGTTTTTCCAACATAATAGGAGATATCCACGCCGTTCTCACCGCGTCCGTGAACAGTGACATGGATGTTTTCAGCACTCTTGCCGTCCCTGTTGATAATTGCGACTAATGGCGTATGACCATAAGGATTGACGATCACGCCACCGAGGTGCGTTCCTGCGGGCGGGGGGGCAGGAGGGAAGGACTCTGCATTCGCGCCAGCGGCGGCGATCATGGCGAGCACAGCGACTGCGATGGTCTTCTTCAACTGCATGTTTTGTGACTCCTTTCAGGGTTTTCTTGCATCGGTCTAGAGGTCTATGCCTCTCTAGCGACATCAAGATTCCCATACAATCCCCCTTAAAAACAACGGGCTGTATTGAGAACCCATTTTGCAGAACTCGAAAAACGATCCCTTCAACCAGACGGCGATCCGTCTGTTGCTTGAATTACTGACCACTCGTCACCTGAGCCTCGCCGCTCAACACCTCGGCCTGAGCATCTCGTCCGCCTCCAGACGGTTGGACGCCCTGCGTACCGCGTTCACAGACCCTCTATTCATCGTCACGAATCACGGCCTAGTCCCGACGCCTGTGATGCTTTCCATGGAGGGAGACCTGCTCCAGGCCAACCGTTCCCTTGAACAGCTTCTCACTCCCAGACGGTTCGATCCAGCTACAGCAGAAAAGACATTCCATATAGCAATCCGTGGGTTAATCGAAACCTCCCTTGTCCTTCACTTGATTGCCGAACTAGGAAAGCGTGCCCCACACTGTCGGCTCGAGCACACGAGCCGAACAAGCGACAGCTTCGCAAGTCTTCTCTCTGGGAAATTGGACTTCGTCATCAGCACAGACCTCAACATCCCTCCGATGCTGCGTCACATGCCGCTCTTTCCGATCAAACTCGGCATCATGATCTCCGACAAACATCCTCTCCTACGAGAGTTTCATGGCCAAGCCCCAACAATTAATCTCCTTGCCAAGCAGAAAAGAGTTGAGCTACGAGTGAGCCATGTTGCTGACGGATCCTTCGACGAACAGATCTTCGGAAACGACAAGGCGAACTGC
>CALEDY010000011.1 GCA_937949355.1 uncultured Collinsella sp.
GCGTAGATGAGGCCGGAGATGCAGGTGACCACAAAGGTGCCGACGAGGGGCAGGACCTTCTTGGCGCCGCCGTTGCCCAGGGCGGAGACCAGCAGCGCCATGACCACGGCGGCGACGGGCTCGGCGATGAGGTCGGGGCCCTTGACGGAGGCAGTGATCTGGATCACCACGCCGGCGAGAAGGCCGAGGACGGCGGCCTGCCCGACCTTGGGCCTGATGATGAGGGTCTCAAGGCAGAAGGCCGCGATGATGAACTCGGGCGAGAGGATGCCGCCGGTGAGGCCCGAGAAGAACTTGCTGACGGTCATGTTGAGCACGAAGCCGGCAGCCAGGAGGATGGCGTAGAGGGTGAGGGCCTTGAGGTCGAGCTTGCCGTGGTCGACGGTGGTGACGGTGCGAGCCTGCTGGGCATTGGCGTTCTGGGACATGGCGTTTCTCCTTTGCGAGGGGTGGTTGCACGAAAAAAGGGGCTCCCGGTCAAACCGGGAGCCCCTTGACTTCGCGTGATTATGGGTACGCGACAAGACTCACGATCGACCGACCGAGTTCAGGTTGCGCCACCACCAGTTGTTGTTCATGGACTTGAACATGTTGGCGCTCCCTTCTGGATACTCGGTAAAAAGGCCGTGTGCCTTTGCGTTGGTTGGGAATATACGCGCGTCTTTGGCGGCGGCGCAAGCCTCATTTGGTAAACGGTTTGTTTCGCTGAGGCGCGGTTTGGCGAGAAGGTCGGGAGGAGTCGGACTTGCCGGCCGGGAATTACTTCACAAACTTAACGCTTACGAAGCGCGCGCGTTTCTGGTTACCATGGCTCACGCTGCGCTGGCTCCGGCCTGTCTGCCATTGGGCGGCGGCAGGTCGTCGAGACAGGACTTCGATCATAAGGAGTTGTTTTACTTTATGCCCAAGAACAAGCGTGAGAGCCTTCTGTTCACCTTTATCATGTGCTTCCTCATGGTGCTTTGGATGAGCATCTACAACGTGGCACGCCAGTATGGCCACATGGGGGCCGACGTGATTGCTGCTGCCTGGATTGGCTTCCCGCCTGCGTACGTCTTTGCCATGCTGTGCGACTGGTTTGTTGCCAGCCCGCTGGCCAAGGGCTTTGCCTTCAAGTACCTGGTGACCCCGGGCAAGAGCAGCCCGCGCGCCATGACGCTTGCGGTCTCCACCTGCATGGTCTTCCCGATGGTCATCATCATGTCGCTCTACGGTGCCTTTGAGGGCGCCTTTCACGCCGGCACCCTTGCCGTCGTGCCCATGGCCTGGCTGACCAACATTCCCTGGAACTTCATCATGGCCCTGCCGTGGAACCTGCTGGTTGCCGGCCCCATCGCCCGCTTCCTGTTCCGTCGCGCCTTCCCCGAGGGGACGGTGCTCGCCCAGCCCCAGGCGTAAGGG
>CALEDY010000012.1 GCA_937949355.1 uncultured Collinsella sp.
GGTGGCAAGCGCTTTGACGAGCGCGGTGGCCGTGGCGGCGAGCGTCGCGAGGGTGCTCGTGGCAACGGTGGCCGCAGCGGCGCCGGTCGTTCGAATGAGTCGCGCGATCGTCGCGACCCGCGTGCCAGCCGCGATCGTCGCGATGATTGGCGCAACTACGACGACACCCGCGAGGAGCGCCGTGGCGGCTATCGCGGCGGGCGTGGCGGCAACCAGGCCGGCTCCCGCGGCGGTCGTGCCGGCGGTCGCGATAACCGTGGCAGCTATGGTAACAATCGTGGCGGCAAGCGCGGCGGCAGCTCCCGTCGTCCCGGCGACGGCGGCGGCAAGCGCAAGTAACATACGCGTCGCGCGCTAGAGCGAGGCGACCAGAGGGCTCCGGGCATGTTTTTGCTCGGAGCCCTTTTTGGTGCAAGGGGGACAGGTTCATATGCACCAACGTCTTGAAGTTGCGGTGGAATACGGACTGTTTTGGCCTTTTGAGTGGCTTTTCAGTACCTATTTCACCGCAACTCATGATTGTTGCAAAGTAACCTGTCCCCAATGCACCAAACAAGGATCGTCCCCAAGTGCTGCCTAAATACCGTTTATCGGAGAATAAATACCGTTCACCGGTCATAATGATTATTCTGGCTTTGGGCTTGTCTACAATAGCTTCCATAAAAAGAAATGCGGAAGGTTACCGAGTCCCTCGGACGTGGGCCTAACCAAAGTCTTTGAACGGATGCGTCTCTATGGATGCATTCGCTTGATTTTGGTTGGGCTATATTTATGAAGGGACATGTTACCATGGGTTTCTTTTCTCGCCTGATGGGCGGCTCGGATGAGCAGAAGACTACGACCTCCGAGTTCGAAATCCTCGCCCCTGTTTCCGGCGAGCTTGTTCACCTAGAAAATACCAATGACCCCGCTTTTAGCAGCCGTGCCGTGGGTGACGGCGTTGCCGTGATCCCCAACGAGGGATGCGTGTGCGCTCCTGTCTCCGGTACCATCGCGGCGCTGTTCCCGACTGACCATGCATTGGGCATCATGTGCGACGACAGCTCCGCTCAGGTAATGCTGCATATCGGAATCGACACCGTCAAGCTCGAGGGCAAGGGCTTCCATGCGCTTGTTGCCCAGGGCGATCACGTCGATGCGGGTCAGCCCCTCGTCGAGGTTGATTTCGATGTGGTTCGCGCCGCTGGCTTTGACCCCACGGTTTTTGTTATCGTGTGTGAGCGCCCGGAGAACTCTCTTCTTCGCGAGCACGCTTCTGGTCCTGTTGCTGTTAAAGAGCCTGTCGTCTGGCTTTCCGAGTAAGTTCTTGTGGTGGATGCCGTGGTTATCAAGCGAGTTTTCAACAATAACGTCGCAATGGTCACTTCGGACGATGGCTCCGAGCTCATCGTCATCGGCCGAGGCCTCTGCTTTGGCCGCCATGCCGGCGACGCTATCGATGAGGCGTCGATAGAGAAGACCTACGCGCTGCAGGAGGGTACTTCGCAGGATTCGCGTACGATTGACCGCTTGGCTCATCTTTTGGAGTCCATCCCCACCGTCAACCTCGTGATTGCCGAGGACATTGTTCAGATGCTCCGTCGAGAGCTCAACGTTGATATCAACGACAAGATTCTCATCGCTCTCGCAGACCATATCAGTCTCGCCCTCGAGCGCGAGCGCAAGGGCGTTTCGTGCGAGAATCCGCTGCTGCTCGAGATCCAGCAGTTCTATCGCAAGGAGTACGCGCTTGCGGGCCGTGCACTGCAAATCATCAAGGAGTATATGGGCTTTGAGATGAGCGAGGGGGAGCAGGGTTTCATTACGCTGCATATCGTCAACGCCACCATGCCGCAACGCTCCGACCGTTTGATTATCTCGGTTCAGCTTGTTCGCGACGTACTCGCGATTGTTTCCGATCGCTACGCTACGACCCTTGACGACACCTCGTTGCCCTATGAGCGTTTCGTCCGCCATCTGCAGTTTTTCGCACAGCGGGCGCTCGATCCCGCGGCGGGGCAGATCGATGACGATGCGCTGTTCCGAATCGATGAAACTAGATTCCCGGCGGCGTTTTCGTGCACAGATGCCATTGCCGCCCACCTGTCGTCCACCTATAACGTTGTCGTTTCCAATGCCGAGAAGAGTTATCTCGCATACCACATTGTTAACCTGCTTGGAGAACCTGGTCTCTAAGCATAACGTGCCCACACATCGATTGATATAAGACAAGGCTCATGGTCTTGTCCAGGGCACACCTGTCTCTATTTGCGGAATAAGGAAGGGGAGTACCGCTATGACCGCAAAAAAGAAAGCCAACTTCAAAGCGCCTTTGGAGGTGTTCGCGAAGTCGATCGTCCAGCCGATGATGTATCTCTCGGTTGCCGGCATTCTGCTCATTGTGGGCATCATTCTGACCAACAAGACCATCTGCGCCATGGTTCCCGTTCTGGGCTCTGGCCCGTTCCAGCTCGTGGGTGCCGTTGTCTATCAGTCGCTGATGTTTATCATCAACAACCTCTCGATTATCTTCTGCGTGGGCATCGCCGGCGCCATGGCCAAGAAGAACAAGGGCCACGCATCGCTCATTGCCCTGATGTCGTTTTTCCTGTTCCTGCAGGCTAACAACATCGTGCTCAACGCCACCGGCTCCCTTGCCGATGCGAGCGGCATGCTTGGCCTTACCGGAACCGGCCAGAGCACCGTCATGGGTATCCAGGTGCTCGACACCGGCGTGTTCGGCGGCATTATCCTGGGCTGCATTACCGGCGCCGTGTTCAACAAGTACTCGAACAAGCAGTTCCCCATCGCTCTTTCGATGTTCTCGGGCGTTCGCTTCCCGTTTTTGATCATGATCATCATCTCCTGGATCATGGGCGCCGGCTTCTGCATCGTCTGGCCTCCTGTCCAGGGCGCCATCTCCTCCGTTGCCGGCATCATTAAGGAGTCGGGCAACATCGGTCTGTTTATCTACGGCATGCTCAACAAGCTGCTCGTTCCCACTGGTCTGCACCATCTCATCTACACCCCGTTCCAGTTCTCCGATGTGGGCGGCACTCTGACACTGGGCGACCAGGTTATCGCCGGTGCTTACCCCATCCGTGTCGCCGAGATGGCTATGACGGGTCAGCCCTTCTCCGATAGCACCTACTTCAACAGCTACACCTTCAACAACCTGTGGCCCTACATCGGTATCGGTCTCGCCTTTATCTTCACCGCCTACAAGGAGAACAAGGATAAGACCAAGGCCGTCATCATCCCGCTGATCATCACCGCTGTGCTCTCCTGCGTGACCGAGCCCATGGACTTCCTGTTCGTTTTCGCCGCCCCCGTGCTTTTCGTCGTCCACTCGGTTCTTTCCGGCATCTTCCTGGTCCTGCTCAAGGTCCTCTCCGTGCCCGCTTCGACTGCAGGCGGCATCATCAACATCGTGGTTTCCAACCTGGTCCTCGGTGTCGACAAGACCAACTGGCCGGTTATGCTGGTGCTTGGAGTCGTCAACGCCGCGCTGTACTTCTTCCTCTTCACCTTCCTTATTAAGAAGCTCAACCTCCACACGCCTGGTCGCGAGGAGGAGTCCGAGCTCGCCGAGTCCGTTGCCGAGGGCGAGGCCGCCGCGTCTGTCGCGGTGAAGCAGGGCGCTGTTGCCGCAGCTCCCGCAGAGGGCGTCGATGCTGGTATTGCCGACCTGGTCGCAGGTCTTGGCGGCAAGGACAACATCGAGGAGCTCGAGAACTGCTTTACGCGTCTTCGCGTGAACGTTAAGAACCCGGACCTCATCGATGAGAACCTCATCAACCACGTGCCCAACAGCGGCATCAACCGCAACGGCAACAATATCCAGATCATCTTTGGCATGAAGGTCGCCGAGATGCGCGACAAGGTCGAAAACGCAATTGAGAAGGAGCAGTAAACAATGATCATTACTCTGTGTGGTGGCGGATCCACCTTTACCCCCGGCATCGTCAAATCCATCGCCCTGCGCAAGGACGAGCTCGACGTTGACGAGATTCGCCTGTACGACATCAACGAGGAGCGCCAGCGCAAGATCGGCGTGCTCGTGGACTGGATTTTGCACGAGGACCTCGGCCTGGACATCAAGCTCACGGTGACCACCGACAAGAAGACGGCTTTTACCGACGCGAGCTTCGTGTTTGCCCAGATGCGCGTGGGCGGCTATGCCATGCGCGAGCAGGACGAGAAGATTCCGCTGCGCCACGGTTGCGTGGGTCAGGAGACCTGCGGCTGCGGCGGCCTTGCCTACGGCATGCGCACCATCTTCCCCATGGTCGAGCTGATCGATGACGTTGAGAAGTACGCCAAGAAGGACTACTGGATTCTCAACTACTCCAACCCTGCTGCCATCGTGTCCGAGGGCTGCCGCGTGCTGCGTCCCAACGCTCGCATCATCAACATCTGCGACATGCCGATCGCGATCATCGACGTGGTTTGCGCCGCACTCGATATCGACAAGAAGGATGTCGAGTACGATTACTTTGGCCTCAACCACTTTGGTTGGTTCACCTCGATTCGCCACAAGGGCGAGGAGGTGCTCCCGCAGCTGCGCGAGTACATCAAGGAGCATGAGATTCTGCTGCCCGACTCCTACCTCAAGGGCATGGGCTCGCTCATGGCAAAGAAGCCCGAGGAGGCTACTGACGAGCACCCCGAGCAGAACCGCCACACCAAGGGCAGCTGGTACTACGTCTGGAAGGGCGAGTACGAGATCATGGAGTGTTTCCCGGAGTACCTGCCCAACACGTATCTGAACTACTACCTGCAGCAGAAGGAGTTCGTCGAGCATTCCAACCCCGAGCGCACCCGTGCTAACGAGGTTGAGGAGACGCGTGAGAAGAACCTCTTCGACGGCATCGACCACTACGAGAAGACGGGCGAGATCGACGAGAGCACGTTCTATGCGGGCAGCCACGGCGACTGGATTGCCGATCTGGCTATCGCTCTGAAGAACGACACCAAGCAGCGCTTCCTGGTCATTTGCGAGAACAAGGGCGCCATCCCCAACATGCCCTACGACGCTATGGTCGAGCTGCCTGCCTACATTGGCAAGAATGGCCCCGAGGTCATCAGCCGCGACAACATTCCTCTGTTCCAGCAGGGCCTCATGATGCAGCAGCTGAACTCCGAGAAGCTCGTGGTCGAGGCTACGATCGAGGGTTCTTACGAGAAGGCGCTCAAGGCCTTTACGCTCAACAAGACCGTGCCTTCGATGAAGGTCGCCAAGGAGGTTCTCGACGACATGATCGAGGCCAACAAGGGTTACTGGCCCGAGCTTAAGTAAGGGTGACCGTGCCGCTGGCCACATAACTTGAACAATGCCCCGTCCGCGTGTTGTACGCGGGCGGGGCATTGCCGTTTGGTAACGCGTTTTATCAAATATGGCGTTAATCTGCGGTAAAGGTCTTTACCACCGTTAATGGTCGCATTTCATACCGCCTGCCGAACTGTGTTGATACCTAACACATTTTTAGGTCAGTGTTGTGCGTGTAGCAACTTCGCCCGGCCTCGCCTCCGGGCTGCCACTGAGAGGGGATCTTATGGCTCGACTGCACGTAATGGAACGCAGCCACGCTCAGGCCGTCATGGACGACCTGCACGATGCGCTCGGACGCCGTCTGGCGGTGAGTTCGCTCGCTCCGTGTCCCGTTGAGTTTACGGCGGCACTCGTCAACCTGTGCTCGACGCAGAGCTGCGGCAAGTGTACACCCTGCCGCGTGGGCCTGAGCGCGCTGAGCGACCTGCTCGCCGATGTGCTCGAGGGCCGCGCCGACGAGTCCACACTCAATCTGATTCAGCGCACCGCCCGCACCATCTACCTTTCGAGCGACTGCGCCATCGGCTACGAGGCCGGCGCCATGGCACTCACGGCCATCCGCGGCTTCCGTGACGACTTTGAGCATCACATCCGCGAGCACTCCTGCGGCTTTGACCGCGAGGCCCGCGTCCCGTGCGTCTCGGGCTGCCCGGCGCACGTCGACATTCCCGGTTACATCTCGCTGGTCGAGGCCGGCCGCTACGCCGACGCCGTCAAGGTCATCCGCAAGAACAACCCGCTGCCGCTCGTCTGCGGCCTGGTGTGCGAGCATCCCTGCGAGATGCACTGTCGCCGCGGCATGGTCGATGACCCCATGAACATTCTCGCCCTTAAGCGCTTTGCCGTTGAGCATAGTGACCTCAACGACTACAAGCCCACCGTGGCCGACAACACCGGCAAGCGCATCGCCGTGATCGGCGGCGGCCCGGCCGGCCTTTCCTGCGCCTACTACCTGGCCGTGATGGGCCACAAAGTGACCATCTTTGAGCAGCGCCACCACCTGGGCGGCATGCTGCGCTACGGCATTCCCAGCTACCGTCTGCCGCGCGAGCGCCTGCAGGCCGAGATCGACTGGATCTTGAGCGCCGGTATCGACGTGGAGCTCGACCACTCCGTCAACGGCGAGGAGCTTGCCCGCCTGCGCGACGAGTTCGATGCTGTCTACCTGGCCATCGGTGCCCACAGCGACAAGAAGCTCGGCCTTCCGGGCGAAGAGGCGCCCGGCGTGGAGTCGGCCGTCAAGATGCTGCGCGCCATCGGCGACGACGAGCTGCCCGACCTGAGCGGCCAGCGCGTGTGCGTCATCGGCGGCGGCAATGTGGCCATGGACGTGGCACGCTCCGCCGTGCGCTGCGGTGCCGAAAAGGTGAGCATCGTCTACCGCCGTCGCATCTGCGACATGACGGCCCAGGACGCCGAGATCGCCGGCGCCCAGGCCGAGGGATGCGAGGTGCTGGAGCTCACCGCACCGCTCGCCATCGAGACGGGCGAGGACGGTCGCGTGAGCGGCCTGCGCGTGCAGCCGCAGATCATCGGCGAGCCCCGTCGCGGGCGTCCGGCTCCGCGTGCCGCCGCCACGCCCGAGCGCGTCATTCCGTGTGAGCGCGTGTTCGTGGCCATTGGCCAGGACATCGATTCCAAGCCGTTTGAGGATATGGGCATTGCCTGCAAGTGGGGCTGCGTGGTTACCGATTCGGACGGCGCCGTGCCCAACTTCGACGGTCTCTTTAGCGGCGGCGACTGTCAGACCGGCCCCGCCACCGTCATCCGCGCCATCAACGCCGGCCGCGTGGCATCGGCAAATATCGATCGCTACTTGGGCTTCGACCACAAGATCAAGCTCGATGTGGAGCTGCCGACCGTGCAGTTTAAGGGCAAGCACGAGTGCGGCCGCTGCGAGCTGGGCGAGCGCGAGGCCGGCGAGCGCATTCACGATTGGAATCTGGTCGAGCAGGGTCTTACCGAGGAGGAGGCACGCCAGGAGGCAAGCCGCTGCCTGCGTTGCGACCACTTTGGCTTTGGCGCGTTCCGCGGAGGGAGGAACCTGGAATGGTAGAGCTCAACAACCCCACTGTCAGCGACAACACCGAAAGCGGAGCACTCAACATGGTCAAGCTCACGATCGATAATTGCGAAGTCGTGGTACCCGAGCACACCACGATCCTGGACGCGGCCAAGTCCGCCGGCATCCAGATTCCCACCCTGTGCTACCTGCGCGATCTGAACGAGATCGGCGGCTGCCGCGTGTGCGTGGTCGAGGTTGAGGGCTGCGACCAGCTGGTCGCCGCCTGCAACAACTACGTGCTCGACGGCATGGTGGTCCACACCAACAGCCCCAAGGCCCGCGAGGCGCGCCGCACCAACGTGCAGCTGCTGCTGTCCCAGCACGATTCGCGCTGCACGAGCTGTGTGCGCAGCGGCAACTGCAACCTGCAGACCATCGCCAACGACCTGGGCATCTTCTATCTGCCGTACGAGCAGCACCTGGCGCGCGAGGGCTGGGACTTCGATTTTCCCATCATCCGCGACAACGACAAGTGCATCAAGTGCATGCGCTGCATCAAGGTGTGCGAGAGCGTGCAGGGACTCGGCATTTGGGACCTGACCAACCGCGCCACGCACACCGCCGTGGGCACCCGCGGGCGCGCGCCGATCGGCAAGACCGATTGCGTGGCGTGCGGCCAGTGCATCACGCATTGCCCGACGGGCGCGCTGCGCGAGCGCGACGATACCGAGACCGTGTTCGATGCCATCGCCGATCCCGACAAGATCGTGCTGGTGCAGATCGCGCCGGCCGTGCGTAGTGCCTGGGGCGAGGAGCTCGGCATTTCGCGCGAGGAAGCTACCGTTGAGCGCCTTGCCTGCGCGCTGCGCCGTGTGGGCTTTGAGTACGTGTTCGACACCGATTTCTCGGCCGACCTCACCATTATGGAGGAGGGCTCCGAGCTGCTCGAACGCCTGGTCAAGGCCGCCAAGGGCGAGGGCGACAGCCGTGGCTGGCCCATGTTCACGAGCTGCTGCCCGGGCTGGGTGCGCTTTGTGAAGGCGCGCTATCCGGAGTTTGTCGACAGCCTGTCCACGTCCAAGTCGCCGCAGCAGATGTTTGGCGCCATTGCCAAGACCTATTACGCCAAGGTGCTGGGCGTTGAGCCCGAGCGTCTGTTTGTGGTGTCCGTGATGCCGTGCACGGCCAAGAAGGCCGAGTGCGCGCTGCCGAGCATGGTGGGCGAGGACGGCGCGCCCGACGTTGACGTTGCGCTGACGGTGCGCGAGATGGTGCGCATGATCCGCGCGAACCACGTGAGCGTGGACACGCTCGTCGAGGAGCCGCTCGATACGCCACTGGGCTTTGGCACGGGCGCGGGCGTGATCTTTGGCGCCACGGGCGGCGTGATGGAAGCCGCGGTGCGCTCGGCATATTACCTGGTGACGGGCAAGAACCCCGATGCCGACTTCTTTACCGACGTGCGCGGCCTCGACGGTTGGAAGGAAGCCGTGGCCGATATCGATGGCACCAAGGTGCGCGTCGCCGTGGCGCACGGGCTGGGCAACGCCGCCCGTCTGCTCGATGCGATTCGCGATGGCCGCGTGAGCTATGACTTCGTCGAGGTCATGGCGTGCCCGGGCGGCTGCGTCGGTGGCGGCGGTCAGCCCATCCACGACGGCTGCGAGCTGGCGGCCGAGCGCGGTCAGGTGCTGTGGGGCTTGGATGCGAAGGCGGACATTCGCTTTTCGCACGAGAACCCCGATGTCCAGGCGTGCTACCGCGAGTTCTTGGGTGCGCCGCTCTCGCCGCTGGCCGAGGAGCTGCTGCATACCGACCACCACGCATGGACGATGCCGAACGAGGGGACGTGCTAGCGATGCGCGCATTTGATTTTGAGATGTCGCGCCGGGGGTTTGCCTCGGCGCTCGCCGCGGGCGCTCTGTCGCTTGCGCTCGCGGGCTGTGGCGGCGGGGCTACCGGTGCCGGGTCCGCCGCGGGTTCGGCTGCCGGGTCTGCCGCTGACGGTGCCGCCGCAGAGCCGGTTGAGGTGCACGTCGCCTCGCTCAAGGGGCCGACCTCGATTGGCCTGGTGCAGTTTATGGACCAGGCTGCCGATGGCGAGACGGACAATGAGTTCGACTTTGCGATCAACACTGCCGCCGACGAGATTGTGCCCAAGGTCATTCAGGGCGATATCGACATTGCCCTGGTGCCCGCCAACGTGGCGAGCGTGCTCTACAACAAGACCGAGGGCGCGGTCCAGGTCATCGACATCAACACGCTGGGCGTGCTGAACGTAGTGACGGGCGATGCGAGCGTGGCCTCGTTTGGCGATCTGGCGGGGCGTACCGTCTATATGACGGGCAAGGGCACCACGCCGGAGTACGTCATGAACTACCTGCTGGAGCGCGCGGGCCTGACCGGCCAGGTGGCGCTTGAGTTTAAGAGCGAGCCCACCGAGGTGCTGTCGGCGCTGCTTGCCGACCCGTCCGCCGTGGGCGTGCTGCCGGAGCCGTTCAAGACCGCTGCCATCGCCAAGAGCGAGGGCAAGCTATCGGCGCCGGTGAGCCTGACCGATGTGTGGGACGAGCTGGCGGGTGACACGGGCTCGCGCCTGCTGACGGGCGTGACCGTGGTGCGCCGCGCGTTTGCCGAGGAACATCCCGAGGCCGTGGCGGAGTTCTTGAGCTGCCATGCGGCGAGCGTTAAGGCTGTCAATGCGGCGCCGGCAGACTGGGCGCAGGCCGTGGTCGATGCCGGCATCGTGGATAACGCCAAGATCGCCGAGAAGGCGATTCCCGGGTGCATGCTTGTCTGCCAGACGGGCAAGGATATGAAGGCGGCACTTAGCGGGTATCTGCAGGTACTGTTCGACGCGGACGCGAGCGCCGTTGGTGGTAAGCTTCCGGCTGACGATTTCTACTACTTGGAGTAGCCCGTGCGTGCGTTTGCTCGACAAATGACAGAGCGTATGAAGGCGGTGGCGGCAGTAGGTGCCGTCGCCGCCTTTTGGCTTGCCGCGTGGATGCTGGTGGCGGCGCTGGTGGCGCAGCCGCTGATTTTGCCGGGGCCGGGTGCTGTTGCCTTGGCGCTGCTGCGCCTGGTGCGCGATGGCGGTACCTGGGCGATTTTGGCGGGCTCGGGCGCGCGGATACTGGGCGGGTTGGCGCTTGCCGCGGTGTGCGGTGGCGTACTTGCCGGGATTTCGTCACGTTCGCGTGCGTTTGCGCACCTGGTGGCTCCGGCGCTGTCGTTTGTAAAGGCGACGCCGGTCGCCTGCGTGGTGGTCCTGTTGCTTATCTGGCTGGGGTCGGCGCGCGTGAGCATCGCGGCAGTCTTTTTGATGGCGCTGCCGGGCGTGTATTTCTCTCTGGTCGAGGGCTTGGCACAAGCGGATAAGCCGCTGGAGCAGATGTTCCGCCTGCATGGCGTGCGGGGATGGCGCCTGTTTTGCGCTCATACCTGGCGCGAAGTCCTGCCGTTTGTGCTTTCGTGTGCCCGTGCCGTGATCGGCATGAGCTGGAAGGCCGGCGTGGCAGCCGAGCTGATCGGCATGGCGGTGGGCACCGTGGGTGAGCGCATCTATCAGGCAAAGCTTTTGATTGAGACGGCCGACCTGCTGGCTTGGACCGTGCTGGTCGTTGCCGCCTCGTGGGCGTGCGAGCGCGTGCTGGTGTGGCTGCTGCGGGTTTCGGGACCCGTGGCGTGGCGCGCGGCCGTGCGGGCGCATGGACATGGACTGCGCGGGCGTGCGGGGGCTGCGAGCGATGGCGCTGCAGCGGAGCTTGCGCTTGCCGTGGGCGATCGCGCTCCGTGGGCGCCGGCGCTCGACAGACTGGTGCTCAACGTGCCTGCGGGTGGGCGTATCTGTGTGATGGGCGCTTCGGGCATGGGCAAGTCGACGCTGCTTTCGTTGGCAGCGGGGGAGCGCGCGCCGTGCTCGATGGTGTTTCAGGATGCGCGCCTGGTTGAGTCCGCCTCGACGCTGGAAAACGTGCTGGTGTGCGCCGATGTACGCGTGGATGCTTCGAGCGCCGCGGCATTGCTGCGCCTGCTGGTGCCGGGAATCGATGTGCATGCTCGCGTGGCCGAGCTTTCGGGCGGACAGCGCCGTCGCGTCGAGATCGCTCGAGCCCTGCTGTGCCCGGGCGGTGCCGTTATTCTGGACGAGCCCTTTACCGGCCTGGATGCCTCCGCGCGCGATGCGACGGCCAAGGCTGTGATCGACCTGCTCGACGGCCGTATGCTGTTGCTTGCCACGCACGATGTCGCCGATGCTCAGGCCCTCGATATCTCGGACATCATCACGCTCTAAATACTGACTCAACAACAAAATGATTCGTTTTCCTCCGTCCCCATAGAGTCGGTTGTGGTATTCTATCTGCGGGGTAATACTTAGGAATACCAAGTAATACCAACGCCGTAGAAACAAACTCCGGATGCGGGCCAATCGGGTTGCCTTCACAGCCCGTCGCCCAGCCGCGTGGCCCGCATCTATCCGCACTACCGTCGTTTCAAAAAGGAAGCGCCATGGCAGAACACATGACCCCTGTAGTCGCGAAGGTCTTGCCCGAGGAGAAGGCAGCCTTCGCGGCGGCAACCCAGCTCGTGGGCACCACGCCGTCCAACGCCATCCGCATGTTTATCGCTGCGTTCAATCGCTGCGGCACCTTCCCGTTCGACATCTCGCCCAACGGGGCCTTTGGCATTTCGCCCGATTCTCATCAACAATGACTGTCCCAAACTGCCGGCACTTGGGGACGTTCCTTTTCTGCCGGCAGTTAAGGAACGTCCCTAAGTGCCGGGTTTTGAGGAGGTTGGCATGCTCAATGCGATGATTTGGGCGCTTGCCTGTTTTGGCGTCGTCGCTGCCGATATTGCCCTGAGCGTCGTTTTGTTCTCCGCTCTTGGCGTCGCATCGGTGTTCATGGGTTTTTCGATCGATGATCTCGACATTCAATTGCTTCAGGCCGTCGTGCAGACGGCATCGTTTTTAATGGCGCTGCTGTGGTGGCGTTATCTGTGGCCGCGCTCGTTTATGGCGCGCTGGCAGGGCGAGCATCCGCTCGGCGGGGGAGCGCGTGGGGCGTGGAAGCGCATCGCCTGCGTTATCGTGATCGGCCTTGCCCTGCAGGTGGTCGTTGGCTACGTGACCGACGCTGTGCTGTCGCTGTTGCCCGATGCCGCGGCCGACTACAGCGAGCTTGTCGAGGAAACAGGCATGGGCGACACCAGCTATCTGGCCGTACTGACTACGGTGCTC
Source organism: uncultured Collinsella sp. (assembly GCA_937949355.1). Classification (GTDB taxonomy): domain Bacteria; phylum Actinomycetota; class Coriobacteriia; order Coriobacteriales; family Coriobacteriaceae; genus Collinsella. Next base: position 12,562 of record CALEDY010000012.1, read on the forward strand.
GGCGCCCCATTTTGTGAAGAGCTGCTGGTGCGCGGCATTATTTTTGAGTTTTCGCTCCGAGCGTTTAATCCGCAGTGCCGCCCACTTTGGAAGTGCCGGCGTCGTGTGAGCGCGCAGGGCGGCGCCATGGTGCCCTGGGCGGCCCCAAGCACGTGGGGTAGCGCCGCGGCGATTGTGCTGCAGGCGGCGATCTTCGGTTTTATGCACATGAATTGGGTACAGGGTTGCTACGCGGGCGCCGCCGGCCTCATCTTTGGTTGGGTGCTCGTGACGACCGGAAAGCTCCGCTACACGATCCTGCTGCACTTTGCCTTTAATGCCGGGTCGTATTTCATGACGTTGCTCTGGTTTGTGAACACACCGCTCGACGTGGCAATTACGGTCGCTATCGCCGGCGTCATCCTCGTTGAGGCAATGCGCTCGCTGCGCCACGCGTGCGGGATGGACGCAGCGAGCGCACCGCTGCCCTAGTTGCGACGCCCGCCTCCGTTGGCGCCCTGACGCCCTTGGGCTGCGCGATTGCGACCGGCAGTGTTCTGTGCGCGCGACATGCCGCCGTGCCCCTTGCTGCCTTTGGGTCCCTTGCCGGCGGCGCCACCGTGCGGCTTGCCGCCTTTCTTGCCGGTGCCATGTCCGCCGTTGGCAGATGTCTCGCCCGGGCGCGGCGGCACGGGGCGAATCAGGCAATGCTTGGTGTAGCCAATCAGATCGCGGCGGCCGGCCTTTTCTAGTGCCTCGCGTACGAGCTTGTAGTTCTCGGGTTTGCGGTATTGGATGAGCGCACGCTGCATGGCCTTCTCGTGCGGGTCGCGTGCCACGTAGATCGGCTGCATGGTGCGTGGGTCCACGCCGGTGTAGTACATGCAGGTCGACATGGTGGACGGGGTGGGGTAGAAGTCCTGCACCTGCTCGGGCATGTAGCCCATGTCGCGCACGGCCTCGGCAAGGTCCACGGCTTCCTTCATCGTCGAGCCGGGGTGGCTCGAGATCAGATACGGCACCACGTACTGCTTGAGTCCGTATTCGCGGTTCAGGCGTTCAAATTTACGGCAGAACGCATCGTAGACGGCGCGGCTCGGCTTGCCCATCACACTCAGCACCGCATCGCTCACGTGCTCGGGCGCTACGCGCAGCTGGCCCGAGACATGGTGTTCCAGCAGCTCGCGCAAAAACTCGTCCGAGGCGTCGGCCATGGTGTAGTCAAAGCGGATGCCGCTGCGGACGAAGACCTTCTTGACGCCCGGCAGCTGGCGCAGGTCGCGCAACAACTGCGTGTAGCCGCTCTCGTCGACCACCATGTTCTTGCACACGCTCGGCCACAGGCAGCGCTTGTTCTTGCACACGCCGTGCTTGAGCTGTTTGTCGCAGGCGGGGCGACTAAAGTTTGCCGTCGGTCCGCCTACGTCGTTGATGTAGCCCTTAAACTCGGGATCGCGCGTGAGCAGTTCGGCCTCGCGCATGATCGAATCGTGGCTGCGCATCTGCAGCACGCGACCCTGGTGGAAGGTGAGGGCACAAAACGAGCACTCACCAAAGCAGCCGCGGTTGGAGCTAATGGAAAACTTGATCTCGGCAAAGGCCGGTACGCCGCCCGCCGCGTCGTAGTCGGGATGCCAATCGCGTGCGTAGGGGAGCTCGGCCACCTCGTCCATCTCATCGGTCGTTAACGTCGCCGACGGCGGGTTCTGCACCACATAGACGCTGTTGGGGTAGGGTTCTACCAGGCGATGTCCGGTGATGGGGTCCATATTCTGCTGCTGCACGTTAAAGCTGCGCGCGTAGTTGAGCTTGTCGGCGGCAAGGTCGTCCCAGCTGGGCAGCAGGTCGTAGTCGTAGACCTCGTCGAGCGAGTTGGTGCGGTAGACGGTGCCGTTGATATAAGAGATCTGGTCGACGGGCAGCCCGGCATCGAGCGCGTCGGCGATCTCGACAATCGCGTGCTCGCCCATGCCATAGATGAGGATGTCGGCGCCCGAGTCGAGCAGTACCGAGCGCTTGAGCTTGTCCTGCCAGTAGTCGTAGTGGGCCAGGCGGCGCAGGCTTGCCTCGATACCGCCGATGATGATGGGAGCGTCCTTGAACGTCTGGCGGATGAGGTTGCCGTAGACCGTGACGGCACGATTGGGACGGCGCCCCTCCTCGCCACCGGGAGTATAGGCGTCGGTGTGGCGGCGGTGCTTGGTCACCGAATAGTGGTTGACCATGGAGTCCATGTTGCCGGCGCTGACCAAAAAGCCCAGGCGCGGCTCGCCGAGCACCGTGATGCTGGCGGGATCGGTCCAGTCGGGCTGGCAGATGATTCCTACCTTGTAGCCGTGCGCGTCGAGCACGCGGCTGATGATGGCCATGCCAAAGCTCGGATGGTCCACGTAGGCATCGCCGCAGATGTAGACAAAGTCGCACTGGTCCCAGCCGCGTGCGTTCATGTCGGCGCGGCTGACGGGGAGGAACTTGTCGCGGCCCGGTCGCCAGGGGCGGGCGGGCGCTGCTGGAGTATGAGTGGTGTGCCCACCCTGCGCCTTGCCGCCGCGCTTTTGCTGCTGGCCCTGTTTGCCCTGTTGACTGCGCTGGTTGTTCTGAGCGTGCTGAGGCTTTTTTGCCACGATCCCTCCCGGTGTTTGTATGCTGCACGTAATTGTAACCAGTCTTTTTGGGACGGGGCTAAAAAGACTGGTGGAGTACGCGAGGCGTCGGGCATCGGGTGTGGCGCCGCGCTCACGGTTTGTTTCCAGACTGTGTATCTGCGCATTGGGAGACCCGTCTCGTGGGCGCGCCATGTTGTCAATGGGTTACAGTATGAACGGCGGCTATGTTTCCGCCAACGCACGAGAGGGTCGTCAACAAGGAGGATGCACGACGATGCAACGTGCCAAACAGATATCGGAGTCTATTGAGCTGGGCATCATCTTGGCGCTCGCCGGTGGCTTTATGGACGTCTATTCGTACATAGGGCGCGACCATGTTTTCGCAAACGCTCAGACGGGCAACATCCTGCTCGTGGGTGTAAGCATCTCGGAGGGCAACTGGGCGCTGGCGGGACGCTATTTCTTCCCCGTGGTGTCGTTTGCCGTGGGCATTATGCTTGCCGACCTGGTTCACGAGCGGTTTGGCAGTGTGATTCACTGGCGCCAGGTGACGGTGTTCTTTGAAGCCGTCATCTTGCTGGGCGTGAGTTTTATTCCCGGTGGCGATTTCAACCTGCTCGCCAACTGCCTCACTTCGTTTGCCTGCGGTATGCAAGTCGAGAGCTTCCGCAAGATCCACGGTCACGGCATCGCCACGACCATGTGCATCGGCAACTTGCGCAACGCGCTGCAAAACGTGGATGATTACATCATCACCCACAAGCGCGGCTTTTTGGAAAACGGCCTGCTGTACTTTGGCGTGATCTTTACCTTTGTGTTTGGCGCTGTGCTGGGCAACTGGTGTATTGAGCGCATAGGCCTGCACGCCATCGTCGTGGCGAGCGTGCTGCTGTTTGTCGCGTTTGCCATCATGTTCATCGACCGCGAGCGCGACTTGCGTTTTCGCTGGAAGGTTGCGGCCGAGGCTTGGAAAGAGGGCTGTCGAAAGTAACCGAATGCGGCAGAGGGGCCGTCCCTTTGCCGCATTATTTTTTCATCTTCTGTTGAAACGCTTTAACAATTTGACGTTCTCACGTGTTTTTCGTTTCAAAAGCGTTAGGATGGGACTCATAGCGTGGGGCGTAATGGGTGCCCCGCACACGATGGGAGGCTATCAATGGCTAATCGTTTCGTTCTCAACACCATTTCTTATCATGGTTCCGGCGCCATCAAGGAGATCCCCGGTGAGCTCCAGCGTCGCGGCTACAAGAAGATCTTCGTCTGCTCCGACCCCGATCTGGTTAAGTTTGGCGTTACCGCTAAGGTGACCGACGAGCTCGACGCCGCCGGCATCGCTTGGAGCCTCTACTCCGAGATCAAGCCCAACCCCACCATCCAGAACGTCAAGGACGGCGTCGAGGCCTTCAAGGCCGCCGAGGCTGACGCTATCGTGACCATCGGTGGTGGCTCCTCCATGGACACCGCCAAGGCCATCGGCATCATCATCAACAACCCCGAGTTCGCCGATGTCCGCAGCCTCGAGGGCGTTGCTCCCACTAAGAACCACGCCGTGTTCACCATCGCTGTGCCGACGACCGCCGGTACTGCTGCCGAGGTGACCATCAACTACGTCATCACCGACCCCGAGAAGGTCCGCAAGTTCGTGTGCGTCGACACCAACGACGCCCCCGAGGTTGCCGTCGTCGACCCCGACATGATGGCTTCCATGCCCGCTGGCCTTACCGCTTCCACTGGTATGGACGCCCTGACCCACGCCATCGAGGGCTACACCACCAAGGGCGCCTGGGAGCTCTCCGACATGTTCCACTTTGAGGCCATTAAGCTGATTAGCGAGAACCTGCGCGACTCCGTCGCCGAGGCCAAGTCCGGCCAGCCCGGCTCCGGCCGCGAGGGCATGGCTCTTGGTCAGTATGTCGCCGGCATGGGCTTCTCCAACGTTGGCCTGGGCATCGACCACGCCATGGCTCACACCCTGTCCGCTCACTACGACACCCCGCACGGCGTCGCTTGCGCCATGCTGCTGCCGATCGCCATGGAGTTCAACAAGCCGGTCTGCGCCGAGCGCCTGGCCAAGGTTGCCGTCGCCATGGGCGTTGACACCACGGGCATGAGCACCGACGAGGCTGCCGACGCCGCCATCGCCGCCGTCAAGCAGCTCTCCGCCGACGTGAACATCCCGCACGTCTGCGAGGCCATGAAGGCCGACGAGATCGAGGTCCTGGCCAAGGACGCCATGGCCGACGCCTGCTTCCCGGGCAACCCGCGCGAGGCGACGCTCGACGACGTCATCGAGCTCTTCAAGAAGATCTGCCCGGCTGCCTAGCCTAGTTTGGTGTTCTTTCGCCTGTAGGCGTATGGACTTTTGACTTGCCGCTGGCCCCGCCGTGCTACGCACGGCGGGGCTTTTTGTGCTGCGTCGATGCCCCGAGACGGGCAAAATCAAGGCATACTGCCCGCTGCGGATAGGTGGTGCACTTCCCAGCGTGCATTTTTGGGAGTATTCAGCAAGCTCTTAAAAATGCATAACGTTTTGAATGGCCCGTAGTGGCCCGCAGGCGCCCATCGACAGCCATTGTGGGCGGGCTATCGATGAGCGGAGGGGGTTGTTACTGAGTTTTTGCTTTGCGACGACCTGCAACACTGCTGTAACCGCGTCGTTTTGTCGTTCGCGATGGGGCTGTTGGGGCCCACGGTGCTGAATACTCCGTTTTTTGCACGGCCCAAGGTGGGGCACCCTGAGACGAAGCAAAAAGTTGCCTCATTTCCATGCAGATACCGATAGGATTTATGCAAGATTGGGATTGTAAACCGTGCACGTGCACAAAACCGGTGCGGGGACGTCTGGAGTCGGCTCGGCTCCTGGGGCATTGCACGTGCAGAACGGTTAAAATCGGGACTCGGTCTTAGTTTTACTTGGAAGGATGCATATGACTTCTAATATTGATGCTTCTCTAGAGGAGACGCTCTCCTATATCGCAGGACAGCTTAAGACGCTGACTTCTATCGCTTCGCCTACGGGCTATACCCGTGCGGCGACTGATTATCTGATGGAGACGTTGCGCGATATGGGCTTTGGGCCCGAGCGCTCCAATAAGGGCAATGTGCTCGTTGAGCTTGGTGGTGAGGGTGAGCCGCTCGTGTTGGCGAGCCATGTCGATACCCTGGGCGCCATGGTGCGTTCCATTAAGGACAATGGTCGCCTGCGCCCCACGACCCTCGGCGGGCATCAGTGGTCTACGGCCGATGGCGAGAACTGCACCGTTTACACGCGCGATGGCAATGTCTACACGGGTGTGGTCCTCAATACCGAGCCTTCGGCGCATGTGGCCGATGAGCCGGTCAAGACCATCGAGAAGAATATGGAAATCCTGCTCGACGAGAACGTTGACAGCAAGGACGATGTGCTCGAGCTGGGTATTCAAACCGGCGACATCATCGCTATGGATCCGCGCACCACGGTGACGGAGAGCGGCTACATCAAGAGTCGCTTCCTGGACGACAAGCTGTCCGCGTCGATTCTGCTGGGTTTGGCCCGCGCCGTCGCCGAAGGCGAGGTGACGCTTTCGCGCAAGGTTTCGTTGCTCTTTACCGTGTACGAGGAGGTCGGCCACGGCGGTGCCTTTGTGCCGGCCGACACGCGCGAGATGATCAGCGTGGACATGGGCTGCGTGGGCGACGACCTGGGCTGCACCGAGCGCATGGTTTCGATTTGCGCCAAGGATTCGGGCGGTCCGTACAACTACGACCTGGTAACCACGCTGTCCAACATCGCGCGCGAGCTGGAGCTCGACTACGCCATCGACGTGTACCCGCACTATGGCTCCGACGTCGAGGCCACGCTCTCGGCCGGCTACGACATTCGCCATGGTCTGATCGGCCCCGGCGTGTACGCGAGCCACAACTACGAGCGCAGCCACATCGACGGCGTGCGCAATACCTACGAGCTCGTCCGCGCCTACGTCCAGCGCTAGGCGCACCGATAACGGCGCTGGCCAGCATGTCTAGAAAACCAGCGCCACCCCTTTTGATAAGTTGCGGTGAAATAGGGACTGTTTGGCGGCTTGAAACGCTTGAACAGTCCCTATTTCACCGCAACTTATTGGGGGATAGGGTTAACTGCCGGTTGAGATTGATACGGCTATTTGAGGGCAGCAGTTACGGTGCCGCCGCCGAGGACGATGTCGCCGCGGTAGACTACGACGGCCTGGCCGGGGGCGATGGCGCGCTGGGGCTCGTCAAAGGTCACGAGTATCTGCCCGTCCTCGCCGCGCGTAAGGGTCGCCGCCTGATCCTTTTGACGGTAGCGGTACTTGGCGCCCACGCGAATGCCGCCGGTGTCCAGCTCGGCCTCCATGCGCGCGTCCGGTGCGCTCCAGATCCAGTCGTTTGCCGTGAGCGCCGAGGCGGTCAGGTCCTCGGCCTCGCCCAGATGCACGGTGTTGCTGGCGGCGTCGACGCTCGTCACATACACGGGATGCGCCATCGCAACGCCCAGGCCCTTGCGCTGGCCGATGGTGTAGCGCAGCGCGCCGTTGTGGCGCCCGACCACGCTGCCATCGCGCCATACGATGTCGCCCGGCGCGGCAGGATGTCCGCAGCGGCGCTCGATATAGCCCGCGTAGTTGCCGTCGGGAATAAAGCAGATGTCCTCGCTTTCGGCCTTCTTGGCGTTGGTAAAGCCCTGTTCGGCGGCTATGCGGCGCACATCGCGTTCTTTATCTAGGCCTGCTAGCGGAAAGATCGTGTGCGCGAGGCGCTTCTGCGTAAGTGAATACAAAAAGTAGCTCTGATCTTTTTTGGGGTCCTCGCCGCGATGCAGCTGCCAGGTACCATCGGGCGCTTGGCTCGTCTTGGCGTAGTGGCCCGTGGCGATATAGTCGCAGCCCATGTCCAGAGCAGCGTTTAGCAGCGCGCCAAACTTAATGTGACGGTTGCAGATGATGCAGGGGTTGGGTGTCAGCCCCTCTTGGTAGGCGGTCACAAAGCGCTCGATCACGCTGCGGTCGAACGTCTGCTGCAGGTCGAGCACGTGGTGGGGGATCCCGATGCGCTCGGCAACGGCCTTGGCGTCGGCGATGTCGCGGTCGACCTTGCTCATGCCCGTGACGGGATCGGGCGCGGGGCAGGTGAGACGCATGGTGGCGCCGACGCATTCGTAGCTCTGGCTTTTGAGCAGGTACGCGGTCACGCTGGAATCGACGCCGCCGCTCATGGCGACGAGCACGCGCTTATTGTGCATGGGGAGGTTCTCCTTGGTGGCATGTGGCCAAAAAAGAAAAGCGGCGCGGGAGGCTGGTTCCGCGCCGCAGACATTGTAGCAAGTTCGGGCGTCATGTGGGACACCCTGTTGGGATGAGCCCAGACTGCCAGAAGAGAGGGGAGACCGGCGTGCCTTGGGCCTATCGACAAGTGACGGGTCCTTAGTCCTGGAACAATGCCGTGGACAGGTAGCGCTCGCCGGTGTCGGCAAGCAGGGCCACGATGGTCTTACCCTCGTTCTCGGGGCGCTTGGCCAGCTGCAGCGCGGCCCACACGGCGGCGCCGGATGAAATGCCCACGAGCACGCCCTCCTTGTGGCCCACGGCGCGGCCGGTCGCAAAGGCATCGTCGTTCTCAACGGGGATGATCTCATCGTAGACCTGGGTGTCGAGGACGTCGGGCACAAAGCCGGCGCCGATGCCCTGGATCTTGTGCGGGCCGGCCTGGCCCTTGGAGAGCACCGGGGAGGTGGCGGGCTCGACGGCGACGACC
>CALEDY010000013.1 GCA_937949355.1 uncultured Collinsella sp.
TATAGCAAGATATAGCAACGTATAGCAAGATATAGCAACGTATAGCAAGATATAGCAAAGTATAGTGAGATATAGCAACGTATAGTGCTGCTTGCGGGTTTTGCGGTGGTGCTATTTTCCGAACGCCGCGCGGATGAAGCGCTGGGCGAACAGCTTGTTGGCGACGTTGATGACATGGCCCAGGAACAATGCGGAGATGGCGGTCGTGACGCCAAAGCCGCCCAGGTTGTGCATAAAGATCAGCGACAGCACGAGCGAAGCGGCGACGTGCGAGCAATCGAATACGACCTTCACATCGCCAAAGCGGCGCTTGAGTTTTTCGGCAATGACCTGCACCAGACCGTCGGGCGCGTTGGGAACGACTCCCATGTTGACGACGAGGCTTACACCAAACGCAGTGATGGCAAGCGAGAGCAGCATGGTCGCGATTTGTGCCGGTAGCGCGGTGGGGTGCAGAGGGTTAACGTTCATAAAGAAGTCGGTAAAGCCACCGATTAGCGTTGAGAAAAAGAGCTCGAGCAAAATGCGCGGCTGAAACTCGCGGCGCAAGATTGCTGCTTGTGCGGCGATGTAGGCGACGTAGGTTGCGGTAATCCAAAAACCGAGCGTTTTGCCAGTGAGCATGGACAGCGTTGTGGCAAAACAGGTAAGCGCCGCCACGCCCAGACCCGATGCGGTCTGAATGCTCATACCAAGGGCGAGCGTCGCGACACCTGCTAAATACATCAACATTCTGATGATGGTGTGGCACCAGTCGATCTTCTCGCCATTCATGATGATGAGCGGTCGCATATTGCTGCCCGTCCTTTCGGTTGTGAAGAAAAAGGCTGACCCGGGCCGGCAAAAGAGGGTTATCGGAGGCACTGCTGTAAAAGCAGAAAAGCCGGCCCCACGGTCAGTCGTCTAGAAAGTGTCTCGCTGTGCCGGAATGGGACTGAAGGGCCAACGAGACGGGAGAATAGCGAATGACGGCGTGTGGGCAATAGGATGCCAAGATGGTAGGGTGCGTCTTAGCATCCTATTGCCCACGCTTAACGAAATCGGTTTCGTTTGAGCCTTAGTATACGCACGGGATTCCTTTTGCAAAGAGAAAAATAATAAAAAGGTGAACGTTCACCTAATCGCAACAACTCGTTGGCGGTATCATGGCAAGGACATACTCGAAACCGATTTCGCAACGGTTGGAGAGCGCATCGTGTGTTCGTCGTGGACTGCCGGGCAGCTTGGTTGCGCCCGTCGGTCGCGTTGCGGCGAACGCTTTCACCCGGATCGAAAGGATCACCATGGAACAGCACACCGATTGCTCGTACTGCATGTGCGGGACCGACAACACGCTCGTCGATGCCTTTGGCATCCCCATGCTCGATCTGCCCGCCAGCAAGCTCATCCTGTTTAAGGAGCAGAGCCACAAGGGTCGCGTTATCGTGGCCTCCAAGCAGCATGTTGACGACATCTCCTGCATGTCCGAGGAGGACGCTGCCGCCTTTATGGCCGATGTCCGCCACGTCGCAGCCGCGCTGCACAAGGCGTTCAACCCCGACAAGATTAACTTTGGCGCTTACGGCGACACCATGCATCATCTGCACGTGCATATCGTCCCCAAGTACAAGGATGACCCGTTTGAGTTTGGCGACGTGTTCGCCATGAACCCCGGCCGCGTCACGCTCGAGCCGGCTCAGTACGACGAGATCGCCCAGGCAATCACCGCCAACCTGTAAACCCCCTTCGCCCCCCCCATAAGTTGCGGTGGAATAGTTCCTGTTTTTGCTGCTGAAGGCCGTGAGCAGGAACTATTCCACCGCAACTTATGGGGGGCGGGGGATGCGATAGTATTACGTGTTGGTATTCGACTAACCGAGGACTTATCCGAGGGCTTTATGGAACAGCACCAGCATTATCAGAGTCTGCAAGACCAGGCATACAACGCATTGCGCTCCAAGATCATCTATGCCGAGCTCAAGCCCGGCACGCGCCTTTCGGCGATTGGTCTGGAAAAAGAGACGGGGATAGGGCGCACTCCCATCCGTGAGTCATTTGTGCGCCTGCGCGAGCAAGAGCTGGTGGAAACCCGCCCCAAGAGCGGTACCTATGTCTCAAAGATCAGCATGGAACGTGCCGAGAACGCTTGCTTTTTGCGCGAAAAGCTCGAGAGAAGCGTGCTGATCAAATGCTGCTCGGCTGCCACACCCGAGCAAAAGCACCGGCTTGAGCAGATTCTCGCCGAGTCAGAGTCGCTCGACCACAGCGAGACGCGTCGCTTCTTTGACCTGGACAACCTATTCCACGAGACGTGTTTTGAGATTGCCGGTCGCCACATGCTGTGGGATTGGATGAAGAGCATCAACACGCATTTTGAGCGGTATAACTGGCTACGCGCGGTGTCTCAGGATTTGGACTGGGAACCGATTCGCCGGCAGCATCGTCGAATTCTTGAGGCCATTAAAGAGGGCGACACCGACACCGCGAGCTATCTGGCGCAGACGCATCTGCATCTGATGCCCGAAGAGCAGGGCCCAGTTATCGCCCTGCATCCCGATTACTTTGAGCTGCCCAAAGGCTCGTCCATCTAATCCATCCCCTCATCAGTTGCGGTGAATTAGGGATTGTTTTGCGGCCCAGGCGGCGCAAACAGCCCCTATTTCACCGCAACTGCGTTGGGGCGAGACGAGGCATAAAAGATGCGGTGCCGTTTGGAGGAGCAGACCGGAAGCAAGGGGTCGATTCCTCCAGACGGCACCGCATTTGTTTTGGCGCTCTGGATTATGTTGGGGCAAAGATTTAGCCGAGGGAAAACAAAGCGGCTCGGGGGCGTGTCGCTTCCGTCACGTTCTATCAGCATACAAGACGGTTTCGGTTCTTGTCCGTGACGGAAACGGCACGCTTCCGAGCCGCTTCAAAAATGGGGGCGCGGTCTGGGCGCCCCCAACGATAGAGAGCTAGGCCTAGGCGCGGACCTTCTTGACGACGTCCATGGCCTCGCGGGCGATCTGCTCGACCTTGGAGAAGTCGCCGTCGGCGAACAGAGCCGGCTTGACCATCCAAGTGCCACCGCAGGCGATGATGGCAGAGGAGCTCAGGTACTCCTCGACGTTAGCGGTGCTCACGCCGCCGGTGGGCATAAAGCGGTGACCGACAAACGGCGCGGCGAGGGCCTTGATGGTGTTGAGGCCGCCGTACTGGGCTGCCGGGAAGAACTTGGTGACCTTGAGGCCCAGGTTGACGGCAGCGGTGACCTCGGAGGGAGTCACGGTGCCGGGCAGCACGGGCAGGTCGATGTCGATGCAGTGCTTGACGACGTCCTCGTTGTAACCCGGGGAGACGATGAACTTGGCGCCGGCGGCGCGGGCCTGCTCAACCTGCTCGACGGTCAGTACGGTGCCGGCGCCCACGCACATCTCGGGCTCGGCCTCGGCCATAGCGGCGATGCACTCGGCGGCGCAAGCGGTGCGGAAGGTGACCTCGGCGGACTTCATGCCGGCGGCCATCAGGGCGTGAGCGAGCGGAGCGGCGTCCTTGACCTTGTCGAGGACGACGACCGGCACGATGCCCAGGGACTCAAGCGTGGTGTAGAACTGATCGAACATGATGTTCCTTTCGATGTGCGGCGCGCGAGTGCGCGTAATTGCTAAAAGGGCTGGTCATGAGCCAGTTTTGGATTGGTTATCGGAGGCACTGCTTGGGGTCACAAGCAATTCCAAAACCGGCTGCGCGACCAGTCGTGTAGGAAATGCCAGGCAAAACCGGAATGGGACTGGTGGTTTTGCCCGACCGGAGGAATCGGGGAGCGGGCTGCAGAGGTATGGGTATGGGAAACTGCAGCCCGCGGAATGGGGAACGAATTAGCGGGCGACGCGGGTGCCACCGTCGGCGGCGTTGGCCACGGCGGCGATCTCGTCGGCGGTCACCAGGTTGGAATCGCCCTTGATGGTGAGCTTGAGGATCGAGGCAGCGATGGCGTAGTTGACGGCGTCCTGCGGGTCGAAGTCGTTGATGAGGGCATGGACGAGGCCGGCGTTGAAAGCGTCGCCGGCAGCAACGCCCTCGAGCACGTGCACGTCGTGAGCGGGGGAGAACCAGTGCTCGCCGCTCTCGGCGTCATAGAGCATGCCCATCCAGATGGAGCGCTCGACGCAGGAGATGTTGCGGACGACGGAGGCGACCTTCTTGCAGCCGTACTCGGCGCAGATCTGACGGGCCATCTCGACGTAGGTGTCGCGCTCCTCGATGCCGTGGGCAAGGGAGCCGGAGACGCAGGTCATGCCGAGGCCGGCGGGTGCGTCCTCGTCGTTAGCGATGCAGATGTCGACGAGCGGCAGGAGCTCCTTCATGGTTGCCTGCGACTTCTCGGGCGACCACATCTTGCCGCGGTAGTTAACATCGCACACGGTGGTGATGCCCTTGGCGCGGCAAGCGGTGAGCGCATCCTTGCAAGCGGCGGCCATCTCGTCGGAGACGGCGGGCGTCACGCCAGAGAAGTAGAAGACGTCGATGCCCTTGAGGATTTCGTCCCAGTCAAAGACGTCGCGCTTGGCCAGGTTAATGGCCGAGTACTTGCGGTCGTAGACGCAGCCGTTGCCGCGCTGCGAGGCGCCGACCTCAAACACATAGGAGCCAAGACGGTCGCCCTGGCGCACGACGCGCGTGGTGTCGACGTCGTAGACCTTCAGCGAGCGCAGGGCGCATTCGCCCAGGCGGTTGGCCGGAACGACGGAAACGTAAGCGGCCTTGTCGCCCTGGTAGGCCAGGGAAAGCGCGGTGTTGGCCTCGGCGCCGCCGTAGCGGACGTCGAACTCGGTGGCCTGCTCAATACGCAGGTGATCTTTGGGCGAGAGCCTCATCATGATCTCGCCGAAGGTAAGAACCGTTTTACCCATGGTCGCGTAGCTCCTTCTTGACTGTGCGTACACCTTTGCTATGGCGTTGGCACGGAGGTGCCAAGACGGTAGGGTGCATCTTTGCACCTCCGTGCCAACGCTTACCGAAATCGGTTTACGAAATCGGTTTCGTTTCGAGTTGTAGTATACTCACCTACAACGTATTGCAAGCGAGATTTTTAAAAAAATGCCTAAAATGGCTAAGATTGCCGACACATGGGAAACGGGGTGCGCCATGGCGCAGATGAGAATCAAAGACATTGCCGCCGAGGCGGGCGTGAGCCCGGCCACCGTTTCGCGCTACCTCAACAACCGTCCCGGTCAGATGACCGAGGAGACCCGCGCCCGCATCGCCGAGGTCATCGAGCGTACGGGCTATCGTCCCCGTGCCGCCGCGCGCAACCTGCGTAGTTCGCGTACCAACCTCATCGGCGTGATTCTGGCCGACATCGCCAACCCGTTCTCGAGCGCCATGCTCGAGGGCCTTTCCGCCAGCGCCGCCGCGCGCGGCTGCTCGCTCATGACGGCCATCAGCGGCAACGACCCCGCCAAGGAGGCCGAGTCGCTCACCAGACTCATCGACGCGGGCGTGGACGGCCTGGTCGTCAACACCTGCGGCGGCAACGACGGGGCGATCGCCGCGGCTGCGGGACGCCTGCCGGTCGTGCTGCTCGACCGCGACATCGAGGATGGCGGCATCGATCTGGTGACGTCTAACAACCGCGAGCTCGTTGCCGGCCTGGTCGACGCCCTGGCTGCTGCGGGCAGCGAGCGCCTGTGCCTGCTCACCGAGGCAAGCGACGACAGCCCCGTGCGTCGCGAGCGTGCCGAGGCCTTTACCGACGAGCTCTCGCGCCGCGGTCTTGCCGGCGAGGTTGTCACCCTCACCGACGGTGGCGCCGAGGGCATCAGTCGCCTGGATGAGACCATCCGCGATTACGCAGGTAAAAAGCTCGGCCTTATCGCCGTCAACGGTTTGGTCTTCTTGCGCCTGACCGAGGCGCTGGCCCAGCTTGGCCCCTCGCTGCCGGCGGGTCTCAAGATCGCGACGTTCGACGACTACCCTTGGAACCATGTGCTCTTTGGCGGCGTCACCACGGCCGCGCAGGACACCCTGGCCATCGCCGAGCGCGTTGTCGAGCGCCTATCCGAGCGCATCGACGTCGTTACCACCACGGTGGGCGAGGCCGCAAAGCTCGCGCCCAAACACATCGAGATCCCCGGCCACATCGAGTCCCGAGCCTCCACTTCGCGCTAAGCCACCGACCCACACTTGCCAGCTCGCGCACGTTTTTTGAGCGCCCGACACGCTTTAACCCTGCGGAAACATTTTTCTGCGATAGTATCTGCGATATAGAACAGTCGAAACCCGCCCGAAAGAAAGGGGAGCGACATGAACCAGCAGAACATCGATTACGTACTCCGCTCTGTAGAGCAGCGTGACATCCGCTTTGTGCGTCTGTGGTTTGTCGACATTCTCGGTCGCCTCAAGAACTTTGCCATCAGCCCCGAGGACCTCGAGGTCGCTTTTGAGGAGGGCATTGGCTTTGACGGCTCGGCCATCGAGGGCTTTGCCACGCCCGAGGAAGCCGACATGCTCGCGTTCCCCGATGCCTCGACCTTCCAGATTCTGCCGTGGCGCCCGAGCCACAACGGCGTCGCCCGCGTGTTCTGCGACGTGTGCACTCCCGATCGCAAACCTTTCGCCGGCGACCCGCGCGATGCCCTGCGCCGCATGTTCCACAAGGCCGAGAAGGCCGGCTACCTGCTCAACGTGGGCGCCGAGCTGGAGTATTACTACTTCCCCGACGAGCACACGCCCGAGCCGCTCGACAACGTGGGCTACTTCGACCTTTCGGTGAGCGACGCCGCCCGCGACCTGCGCCGCAACACGGTTCTCACGCTCGAGAAGATGTCCGTGCCCGTGGAGTACACCTTCCATGCCGCCGGCCGCTCGCAGCACGGCATGAGCCTGCGCCACGCCGAGGCCCTGAGCATGTCCGACGCCATCACCACGGCGAAGCTCATCATTAAGCAGCAGGCCTACGAGAGTGGCTGCCACGCCTCCTTTATGCCCAAGCCGCTGGCGGGCGAGGATGGTAGCGCCATGTTCCTGCACCAGTCGCTGTTCGACCACGATGGCAACAACGTCTTTTGGGGCGAGGATGACGAGAGGTACCATCTCTCCGACGTCGCCAAGCACTACATGGCCGGCATCCTGGCGCACGCGCGCGAGATCAGCGCCATCACCAACCCCACCGTCAACTCGTACAAGCGCATCACCACCGGCGGCGACTCCGTGCCGCAGTACGCCACGTGGGGCCTGCGTAACCGCGCGAGCATGGTTCGCATTCCGGTCTACAAGCCCGGCAAGCAGCTGTCCACGCGCATTGAGCTGCGCAGTCCCGACCCCATGGCCAACCCGTACCTGGTCAATGCCGTCACGCTGGCGGCTGGTCTCGACGGCATCGAGCGCAAGCTGGAGCTTCCGCCCGAGGCCACGGCCGAGACGCTCAAGCTCACCGACCGTCAGATGCTCGAGGCCGGTTACACGCCGCTGCCGCGCTCGCTCAAAGAGGCGCTTGACGTGTTTGAAGACTCGCAGTTTATGAAGGATGCCCTCGGTGAGCACATCCACGGCTTCTTCCTCAAAAAGAAGCGCGACGAGTGGCATAAGTTCGAGTCCACGATCACCGAGTGGGAGATCAAGCACTACCTGGCGAACTCCTAATCGCGCTGGCTTGTCCCAGTACGATTGAGCTCATTTCTTTGGAGGCCGATATGTCCGAAAAGAGTGCCCTGTTCATGGCGCGCACGACGCGCTTCCACGAGTTTGCCCGCAGCCTGACGACCACCTTGGGTGTCGAGGTGAGCCTAGCCACCCCCGATTCGCCGACTGCGGCGCACGACTTTGACCTGCTGATCCTCGATTCCGACGGCATCCGCAGCGACCGTATCGATCAGATTGCAAAATGGCTCGACGATCGCGGCGGCGTTCCCATGCTGGTAATCGTCGACGACGAGGCGCTCGGCACCCTGCGTCTGCCGAATCACGCGCACGCCGACTTTGT
This sequence comes from uncultured Collinsella sp., assembly GCA_937949355.1. Classification (GTDB taxonomy): domain Bacteria; phylum Actinomycetota; class Coriobacteriia; order Coriobacteriales; family Coriobacteriaceae; genus Collinsella. The sequence goes on from CALEDY010000013.1 coordinate 7,946, forward strand.
ATGCCCCACGGCGACGCCCAACGAGCTCAAGGCTCGTGCGCAGCGCCTCATGGGCGAGGAGGAGACCGTCACCGCCGATGACGTGCTCAACATCGACAACCTCGAGATTAACCTGGCTACCTACCAGGTGACGCTCGACGATGAGCCCATCGATCTGACGCTGATGGAGTACTCGCTGCTGAGCTTTTTGGCGACGCATCCCAACCGCGCTTACAGCCGCGAAGTGCTGCTGCACCGCGTGTGGGGCTTTGAGTACTGCGGCGGCACGCGCACCGTCGACGTGCACATCCGACGCATCCGCTCCAAGGTGGGCCCGCAGATCGCGGCGCACATCACCACCGTCCGCGGCGTGGGCTACCTGTTTAAGGACTAGATTTTCGCCACAAAGGGGACAGGCACCTTTGTGGTGGTTTTACCGCAGGTGCGGGTGCCTTTCGGGTTTGCAACAGAACTTAAGCCTTCCTAAAAGATTGCGTTCTCATACACTTACGCCCGCATATTGGGGTACAACTCAACGTGAACAATGATGGCCCGCCACATGTTTGGCGGGCCTTTGGTTATTAGACGAAAGGATCGCAGCTATGAGCGAGAACGATTCCCAGCGTCCCCAGGATGCGGGTAGCGCCGGCGAGACTCAGCAGCAGCCGCGCGTGCAGGTGGAGTCGACGCCTGCCGGCGGCAACAACATTCCCTATGTGCAGGCCTACGACACGCAGACCGGCCGGCCCCTGGGCGGCCAGCAGGTCGTGAACAAGCACACGGTGGTCAAGACCAAGACCAAAAAGCTGCCGATCTTTATTACGGCACTCGCCGGTTGTGCCTGCGGAGCCCTGCTGGTCATCGCGCTTATCATGAGTGGCACGCTCGATATCGGCGGCGGCAAGAATGCCGTGACGGCGGGCGCTTCGGGCTCGTCGACGCAAAAGATCACGATCGATTCCGAGGACACTACGCTGGCTGAGGCCGTTTCCGCTAAGGCGCTGCCCTCCGTGGTTTCCATTACCGCCACTTCGAGCGGCAGCCAGGGCAGCTCGCTTTCGCAGTCTGCTGACGAGTCGGATAGCTCGGGTAGCGTCGGTTCGGGCGTGGTACTCGATACCGAGGGTCATATCCTCACTAACAACCACGTGGTCGACGGCTACGACCAGTACGTGGTGACCATGGACGACGGCACCACCTACGAGGCAGAGTTCGTGGGCAACGATGCCTCGAGCGACCTGGCCGTCATCAAGCTCAAGGACGCCGACGCCTCCAAGCTCACCCCGATTGAGATTGGCGACTCCTCCAAGCTCAACGTGGGCGAGTGGGTCATGGCGATCGGCTCGCCGTTCGGCAACGAGCAGTCTGTCTCCACCGGTATCGTGTCAGCGCTGTATCGCTCCACGGCCATGAGCTCTACCAGCGGCAACACCATCTATGCCAACATGATCCAGACCGATGCCGCCATCAACCCGGGCAACTCCGGCGGCGCGCTTGTCAACGACAACGGCGAGCTCGTGGGCATCAATTCGCTCATCGAGAGCTATTCGGGCTCCAGCTCGGGCGTTGGCTTTGCCATTCCGGTCAACTACGCCAAGAACATCGCCGACCAGATTATCGACGGCAAGACGCCGGTCCATCCGTACCTGGGCGCCACGCTCTCGAGCGTCAACGCGCTCAACGCCCGTACCAACAAGCTGAGCACCGATAGCGGCGCATATGTGGCGAGCGTTGTCGAGGACGGTCCAGCCGCTAAGGCCGGCATCCAGGAGGGTGACGTCATCACCAAGCTGGGCGATGACGAAATCACGAGTGCTGACGGCCTGATCATTGCGCTGCGTAGCCACGAGGTGGGCGAGAAGGTCGAGATCACGCTCGTGCGTGGCAAGGACGAGAAGAAGGTCACGGTCGAGCTGGGTTCCGACGAGGAACTGCAAAACCAGCAGCAAAACGACAGCTCGACCGATACCGGCAACGGCGGTATCACCGACGAGCAACTGCGCCAGTACCTGGAGGAGCTGCTGGGCCAGCAGGGCCGGGGCCAAGGCTACGGCCAGGGTTACTAACGAGCTGCTTCGCACACACCAATGCCAGAGGGGCTGTCCCGCCATGCTCGGGACAGCCCCTCTTTCCATAATGATCCCCCAGGGACGGAGGAAAACGGATCAGTCTGAGCTGGTGAGGGGGGTTGCTTCATATGGCCCTGGACAGTTAGTTCAGATTTGTATAATCCGAAAGAGGCTTGGGGCGTGTTTTGAGTGCTTGTGGGATGGAAATGGGGCTCTGATGGGTGCTCGGAAGGAGAAATAAGCCGATTGTGCCGCTCCGGGATGACCAAATGGAGCGAAATGGCGCCATTTGGGCTTGATCCGGCTGGCAAATTTATACATATCTGAACTAACTGTCCACCCCGGTTTGCCGGCTGCCGATTCGGTGCGGTTTGAGACCGCTATTCGGCCCCTTTGCGACCGGTGGTACTCTTGTATCCGTTTGAAATCGAGCGAAGGAGTGCCGCTATGGAGCAATCGAGCCTGTTTGGTGACGGCGTGGACATCGATACCGAAGCGCCCGCGAGCGCGGATGACGCTGCACCGACCGATACCCGCGCCAAGGCGGCAGCGCGCGCGGCCGAGCTGCGCCACGAGCTCGAGTACCATGCCTACCGTTACTACATGCTCGATGCGCCCGAGATTACGGATGCCGCTTTCGACAAAATGCTCGTTGAGCTGCAGGAGATCGAGGCGGCCTATCCCGATCTGGTGACGCCCGACAGCTACACCCAGCGCGTGGGCGGCTACGTGAGCGAGCAGTTTACGCCGGTCACGCACATGGCGCGCATGTATTCCATGGACGATGCCATGGATCTGGATGAGCTCGACGCGTGGCTTCAGCGCGCCGAGGATGCACTCGGCGCCGGCAGCGTCACCTATACCTGCGAGCTCAAAATTGACGGCCTGGGCGTGGCGCTTACCTACCAGAATGGCGCCTTCGTGCGCGCGGCTACGCGCGGCGACGGCACCACGGGCGAGGACGTTTCGCTCAACGTGCGCACCATCAAGGACGTGCCCATGCACCTGTCCGAGCCGGCGCTTGCCCACATGGGCGTCGACCGCGAGCGCGCCATCGAGGTCCGCGGCGAGGTCTACATGCCCAAAGGCAGCTTTGTGCGCTTAAACGACGAGGCTGATGCCGAGGGCCGCGACCCCTTCGCCAACCCGCGCAACGCCGCCGCCGGATCTCTCCGCCAAAAAGACCCCAAGGTCACGGCGCGTCGCGACTTGGCCACTTTTATCTACGCCATCGCCGATACCGACCCGCTGCACGTCCATAGCCAGCGTGAGTTCCTCGACTGGCTGCGCAGCGCCGGCTTTAGCGTCAACCCCAACGTGGCCCGCTGTGCCACGCCGGCCGAAGTCCACGAGTTCTGCGCCCAGGCGCTCGAGCATCGTGGCGATCTGGACTACGACATCGACGGCGTGGTCGTAAAGGTCGACAGCTTCCAGCAGCAGCTCGACCTGGGCTTTACCGCCCGCGCACCGCGCTGGGCTATCGCCTTTAAGTTTCCGCCCGAGGAAAAGCAGACCATCCTGCGCGAGATTCGCATCCAGGTTGGCCGCACCGGCGTGCTCACACCGGTCGCGGAGTTCGATCCGGTGACGGTCGCCGGCTCCACCATCGCACGCGCCACGCTGCACAACATCGACGAGATTCGCCGCAAAAACGTGCGCGAGGGCGACACCATCATCGTGCACAAGGCGGGCGACGTCATTCCCGAGGTCGTGGGCCCGGTGCTCGACAAGCGCCCGGCCGATTCGGTCGATTGGCACATGCCCGAGGTCTGCCCCGTGTGCGGTAGCCCCGTGGTCCACGAGGATGGTGAGGTCGCCTACCGCTGCGTTTCCATCGACTGCCCCGCGCAGCTCAAGGAGCGCCTACTTCACTGGGTGAGCCGCGGCTGCATGGACGTCGACGGTCTGGGTGACGAGATCGTCGACAAGATGATCGCCGCCGGTCTGATCCACGATGTCGCGGATTTCTACAAGCTTACGGTCGATGACATCGCCGGCTTGGACACGGGCCGCGTGTATGCCGGCTCCAACAGCAAAAAGGGCGTTAAGAAGGGCGATCCCATTCCGGTTGGTCTCAAGACGGCCGAGAAGATCATCGCCGAGCTCAACAAGTCCAAGAGCCAGCCGCTCGGTCGCGTGCTGTTTGCCTTGGGTATCCGCCACGTGGGCAAGAGCGTGGGCGAGGTCATCGCCGAGCGATTCTTATCGATTGACAAGCTCATCTTGGCGAGCGAAGAGGACATTGCCGAGTGCGAGGGCATCGGTCCCAAGATCGCGGCGAGCGTCAAGCAGTTTCTAGCCGTGCCCGAGAACCTTGCCGTGCTGGGGCGCCTGCGTCAGGCGGGACTGTCGCTCGAGGTCGATTTGGGCGCCGCCCATGCGCAGGCCGCGGCCGATGCGGGTGTGGCGGGCGAGCTTGCCGATGCGCAACCGCTCGCGGGTCTGACGTTTGTGCTGACCGGCACGCTCGTCAATCGCACACGCGACGAGGCGGGTGCCGCGCTTAAGGTGCTCGGCGCCAAGGTCTCGGGCAGCGTGTCGAAGAAGACGAGCTACCTGATCGCCGGTCCCAAGGCGGGCTCCAAGCTCACCAAGGCCGAGCAGCTGGGCGTGCCCGTGCTGGATGAGGGAGCGCTCGAGCAGATTCTCGCTACCGGTGAGGTGCCCCAGGTTTAAGGCATCGATAGACAAATTGAAGAACCGCCCGGAAAGTTCGACTCTTTCCGGGCGGTTTTATTGGGAGACCGTAACAGGCACCGTGATCTGCGTTACGTAGGTCGCCGGGTCGTCGCTGATGATGTCGTCGATGAGGGCGATCTCGCGCGAGGGGCCGGCGGGGGCCAGGTTGTGTTCGTGCATGTAATCGAGTAGGCACTCGTAGTGCGGGCCCGCCTGCCCGTGCGTGCCACGGAAGCTGACGGTCAGGCAGCGCGCGGCAGGACGTACCTCGACATCGCCCAGGTAGTCATCCGTGTCATCGAGCAGCAGAAAGACCTCGTCGTAGCCATCAAAGTCGCCGGCGGCAAGGCGCTCGGGCGCGATGCCCACACCCAGATTGCCAAGGAAGACGAAGGTCTCGTGTTGGCCTTTTTGCAGCTGACGAATCTGCCACTCCAGCGCGTAGGCGTCGGTGGGGTTGACGCGTTCGCGCAGCACGGCGCAACGAAGTTCGGGCGCATCGACTTCGCAAATAGTATCGAGCTCGGCATTCAAGGCGCCTCGCAACAAGGCAAGCCGGTTGTCGATCTTGCGTGAGACGCGTTCCAGCTCACGGCGTTTACGTTCGATAAGCTCCTGCTGCTGGGCGAGTTGGCGCTGCATGAGGTCCACGTCGCGCGTGGTCACAAATTCGCGAATCTGAGCCAACGGCAAATCGAGAACGCGCAGGTGGCTGATGGTGTTGAGGGTAGAAAGCTGCCGCGCGCCGTAGTAGCGGTAGCCACTTGCCGCATCGACATACGCCGGCTCCAGCAAGCCCATCTGCTCGTAGTGCCGCAGCGTGCCAACGCTCAGGTTAAACAGACGCGCGACCTCGCCAATGCGGAGCAGACCCTCGGCATACTCAGCGTGCGTGTCAGTCACAGGACCGCTCCTTTCGATAGGGGGTAGAGCGCCGGGCTCGTGCCGCCCCGCTACGACACCAACTTGTCAAAAGCTCCGCGGCGGTTGAGTACCGTAAACGCCACCACGCAAATGACTGCCGACAGAATCGACCCGCACGGCGAGGCGATGCCCATGGGAAACAGCGTGTCGGAATAGGCATTCGACAGCAGCCATGCGCCCGGTACGCGAATGAGCGCCACGGCCAGCACGTTGTGCGCAAAGCCGATGTAGCTCTTGCCGTACGCAGCGAAAAAGCCGCTAAAGCAAATATGGATGCCGGCGAAGATCGCGTCGAAAATATAGCTGCGCATATAGCCAGTGCCGGCCGCGACCACTGCGGCGTCCTTGGCAAAAAAGCCGAGAAACGTCGGTGCCACCAACCACATGAGCGCCGTGATCAGGCAGCCGTACACCACCGAGATGGTCATGGCGTCCTTGAGCACCTGACGCGCGCGGTCGCCCTTGCCCGCGCCGGCGTTTTGCGCCGTGAGCGCGCTGACCGTGGCGCCCATGGAGCTCGGCACAATGAACAAAAAGCTGATCATCTTCTCGACCAGGCCCACGGCGGCGGCGTCGACCAGCCCGCGGTGGTTGGCGATAACGGTAATGAACATAAATGCCACCTGGATGCAGCCGTCCTGCACGGCCACGGGCACGCCGATTTTAAGGATGCTGCCGAGCACCTCGGGCTGGGGGCGCAGGTCGCTGCGTTTGACGTGGATGTTCGTGCGGCGGCTCTTGAGCCACACGAGCGCGAGGGCCACACTTGCCGTCTGCGCGATCACCGTACCGAGCGCCGCGCCCACGGGGCCGAGCCCCATATGGCCAATAAACAGAAAGTCGAGCGCGATGTTGATGGCGCACGCCACGCCGATCACGTACATGGGCGAGCGCGAATCTCCCAGGCCGCGAAAGATGGCCGAAAGGATGTTGTATGCGGCGATGCATGGAATGCCGATAAAGCAGATGCGCAGGTAGGCGGCAGTGCCTTCGACGGCTTCGGCCGGCGTGCCGATGAGCGCCACGATCTGCGGGCACAGAGCGAGCAAGATCGCGGCCAGCACCACCGAGACGCCCATAAAGAGCGTGATGGTGTTGCCGATGGCGGCCTCGGCGCGATCGAAGCGGCGCGAACCCACGGCGTGGCCGACGATGACCGTCGTTCCCATGGCCAGGCCCACGAGCGTCACGGTAATGATATAGAGCGTCTGCGCGCCGTTGCCCACGGCGGTGATGCCGGCGGCGCCGCTAAACTGTCCGATAAAGTACAGGTCGGCCATGCCGTAGAGCATCTGCAAAAAGTACGAGAGCATATAGGGCAGGGCGAAGACCGCGATGGTCTTGAGGACATTGCCGCGTGTGAGGTCGTGTTCCATGGGCGGGCACTTTCTGGCTTGGTTCATTTACGTACCAGTGTAGTGAAAACCCTACAACGATTGTAGAGTCAAGGTCCATGTTGCCGGTGGGGCGAAAAAAATCGCGCCTTCAATCATTTCCATTTGAATACGCACGCGCGTCGCGCTGGCTTAGCGCCTGCGCTAGCCTTGCAGAAATCGATTTCGGAACACTTGACACTATCGCTCGGCGCGCAATAATACGTGCGTTTGCGAACAACGTTTGATGGGGGATGAACCTGCGTGCGCAATCTCAAAATCTTGTTTTCCTATTTGGGGGCATACCGTCGCGATGCCATTCTCGGTGTGATTTTCGTCTCGGTCGAGACTGCGCTTGAGCTGTTTATCCCGGTCATCATGGCCAACATCATCGACGTGGGCGTGCCCGCGGGCGACGTCAACTACATGCTGCTGCAGGGCGCATGCATGCTGGTGTGCGCGGCGTTTTCGCTGGTACTGGGCTTGGGCTACGCGCGCACATCCGCCCGCGTGGCCTCGGGCCTGGGCGCTAACTTGCGCGAGGCCGAGTATCGCAAGATCCAGACGCTCGCCTTTGGCAATCTGGACAACTACGACGCCAGCTCGCTTGTCACCCGCATGACCACCGACATCACCGTCATCCAAAACGCCATCGGCAACGGCTTTCGCCCCATGGTGCGCGGACCGGTGACCCTCATCGTCGGTCTGGTCTATGCCCTGGTGCTGTCGCGCCCGCTTGCCATGGTCTTCGCGATTATCCTGCCCGTGCTGGCGATCGTGCTGGGCGTTATCACCTATCGCGTCAGCCCGCTCTATCGTCAGCTGCAGACCTCGATGGACCACCTCAACGGCGTGGTGCAGGAGGACCTCACCGCCGTGCGCGCCGTCAAGGCGTATGTGCGCGCCGAGCACGAGGAGGCCAAGTTCGACACCGTCAATACCGAGCTCGCACACACGGCGACGAAGACCTTCGGCAACGCCGTACTCAACCTGCCGGTGTTTCAGCTGTCGATGTATGTGGCCGCCATCTCTATCCTGTGGATCGGCGGGCGCATGATTATCGCCGGTGAGCTGGGCGTGGGCTCGCTCACGGGCTTTATGAGCTATGTGCTGCTGATCATGAACTCGCTCATGATGATCTCCAACGTGTTTTTGCTGCTCACGCGCGCGCTCGCCAGCGTGGAGCGCATTTCGCGAGTGATTGACGAGCAATCGCTCATCCAGGCACCTGCGGCAGACGCGGCCGTGCGCGAGGTTGCCGATGGAAGCGTCGAGTTCCGCGATGTGTCGTTTAAGTACCGCACAGATGCTGCCGAGGATGTGCTCGAGCATATCGACCTGCGCATCGAGCCGGGTTCCACGGTGGGCGTGCTCGGCGGCACGGGCTCGGGCAAGAGCTCGCTCGTGCAGCTCATCGCGCGCCTGTACGACGCGACCGAGGGCGCCGTGCTCGTGGGTGGGCGTGACGTGCGCGACTACGACCTGGTTGCCCTGCGCGACGCCGTGGGCATTGTGCTGCAAAAGAACGTGCTGTTTACGGGCACCGTGCGCGAGAATCTGCAGTGGGGCGCGCCCGATGCCACCGACGAGGAGCTGCTGCGTGCCTGCCGCGCGGCGTGCGTGGACGAGTTCCTGGACCGCATCGGCGGACTCGACGGCGAGTTGGGCCAGGGCGGCGCTGGTGTTTCGGGCGGACAGAAGCAGCGCCTGTGCATTGCGCGCACGCTGCTCAAACATCCGCGCGTGCTCATTTTTGACGACTCGACCAGCGCGGTCGATATGGCGACCGATGCCAAGATCCGCGAACATATCGCACAGATTCCCGATACGACTGTGATCATCATCGCCCAGCGCATCGCGAGCGTGATGGATGCCGATCGCATTGTGGTGCTGGACGACGGGCGCGTCCACGGCGTGGGCACGCATGAGGAACTGCTGGCGGGTGACAACATCTACCAGGAGATTTACGCCTCGCAGATGGAGTTCGCGGGGGATATGACCGCAGATGCCCTGGCCCGAGAAGGGGGTGAGCGCCATGCCTAAGACATCCGCTCAGGCACGTCCGGCCAATCTGGGGCAGACGCTCCGCCGCTTGCTCAGCTATATGGGCCACGCCAAGTTCTCGCTGCTCGCGGTGGGCGTGCTCGCCTCTATCGCCGCCATCGCGAGCCTTGCCGGCACCTATATGGTGCGCCCCATCGTCAACGGCCTGGCCACGGGCGGGGAGGAGCTGCTCACCAAGCAGGTTCTCTTTACGGCCGCCATCTACGCCGCGGGCGTGCTGTCGGCCCTGGGCTACTCGCAGATTATGGTGCGCGCGGCCCAACGTGTGGTGTCCGACATCCGCCGCGACCTGTTCGCGCATATCCAGACGCTGCCGCTCAGCTATTTCGATAGCACGCGCTCGGGTGACATCATGAGCTTCTTCGCCAACGACGTCGACACCGTCTCCGAGGCACTCAACAACAGCTTTGCCAACGTGATCCAGGCGACCATCCAGGTGATCGGCACCACGGCCATGCTCATAATCCTTAACTGGCAGCTCACGATTATCACGCTTGTGTGCGACGCGGCCATTGTGCTGTACGCGCGCTACTCGGGCATTCGCTCCAAGCGCTTCTTTGCCGCCCAGCAGGCATCGCTCGGCGACTTGGACGGATATGTCGAGGAGATGGTCTCGGGCCAAAAGGTCATCAAGGTCTTTAACCACGAGCAGGCCAACGTGGCCGGTTTTGACGCGCGCAACCAGGAACTGCGCCGCACCGGTGGCGCCGCGCAGGCCTACGCCAACTCGATGGTGCCCATGACCGTAGTGATCGGGTATGCCAACTACGCAATCGTTGCGGTGGCGGGCGGTATGCTCTGCATCAACGGCCTGGCCGACGTGGGCGCGCTCGCGAGCTACCTGGTCTTTGTGCGCCAGGCGGCCATGCCCATCAACCAGTTCACCCAGCTCGGCAACTTTTTGCTTAACGCGCTGGCCGGTGCCGAGCGCCTGTTTGCCGCCATGGACCTGCAGCCCGAGGTGGACGAGGGCCGCGTGGAGCTGGTACAGACGGGCGACGCCGCGTGGGCGTGGAAGATTCCCGAAGGTCAGGGCGTGGGCGCGTACGGGCACCTGCATGATGTTGCCTCCGTTGACGAGTTGGGCCGCGCGATGAGCGCCGACGGTACCGAGCTTGTCACGGGCCTGGTGCCACTTGCCGGCGACGTGCGCTTCCATGCCGTGGACTTTTCCTACGTGCCCGGCGCTCGTGTGCTCACGGACCTCAACCTGTTTGCCAAGCCGGGGCAGAAGATCGCATTTGTTGGCTCCACGGGTGCCGGAAAGACGACCATCACCAACCTCATCAACCGCTTCTACGAGGTCGATGACGGTGAGATCACCTACGACGGCATCGACGTTAAGCATATCGCCAAGGCCAGCCTGCGCGGCTCGCTGGGCATTGTGCTGCAGGATACGCACCTGTTTAGCGGCACCATTGCGCAGAACATCCGCTTTGGCAAGCTCGACGCGACCGACGAGGAGGTGCGCGCCGCTGCCGAGGCCGCCTGCGCCGACTCGTTTATCCGCCGCCTGCCTAGAGGCTACGACACGCCGGTCACGGCCGATGGCGCCAACCTGTCGCAGGGCCAGCGCCAGCTGCTCGCCATTGCGCGCGTGGCCGTGGCCGACCCGCCGGTGCTCATCTTGGACGAGGCAACCTCGAGCATCGACACGCGCACCGAAAAGCTCATCGAACGCGGCATGGACCGCATCATGCGCGGCCGCACCACGTTTATGATCGCGCACCGCCTGTCCACCGTCCGCGACGCCGATGCCATCATGGTACTGGAGCACGGACGCATCATCGAGCGCGGTACCCACGAGGAACTGCTCGCCCAGCACGGCGAGTACTGGCAGCTGGCACATGGCCTCAAGGAGCTGGATTAAGCCGCTCAAGCACGGTGTCTTGGCTGCAATGCCCCTTCCTGTCGTACGCATGTCGGCTCGATCAGCGCGTGGGGTACTATATTCTTCGAAGAATAAAATGCTGCGCGAGGGGAGGGCTGCGTGGACGGGCGCGTGCAACATGATGGTTTTGGCCGCGACATCAACTACCTACGCATTGCCGTAACTGACAAGTGCAATTTCCGTTGCATTTACTGCATGCCCGTCGACGGTGTGCCCCCGCGTGCGCACGATGAGCTCCTCAGCGCCGAGGAAATTGCCCGCTTTGTGCGCCTGGTGGCGGGGGAGGGCATCCGCCGCGTGCGCCTGACGGGTGGCGAGCCGCTGGTCAGCCGCCGCATCATCCCGCTCATCCGCGACATTCGCGCGATTCCGCAGATCCAGGACATCTCGCTTACCACCAACGGCGCCCTGTTGCCCCAGCTGGCACCACAGCTCAAAGATGCGGGGCTCAATCGCGTTAACATTTCGCTCGACACGCTCGACCCCGCGATGTTTGGCAAGATTACGCGCCTGGGCCGGCTCGAGCAAACCATGGCCGGCATCGACGCGGCGCTGGCCTGGGGCTTTGAGCCGGTCAAGGTTAACTGCGTGGTCGTGCGCCGACTCAACCAAGACGTGGCGGCCCTTGCGCGCCTCACTGTCGACCGCCCCATTCACCTGCGGTTTATAGAGTACATGCCCATCGGCGACGAGCGCACGAGCTCGCATTGCGCCGTGGATCCGCATGCGCCTGCGCTCAATCCCGAGCTGTGGGACGCGAGCGACACCATTCCGAGCGACGAGCTGCGGGCGCGCATCGATACCGCGGCGACGGCGGCGGGCCTGGGCGAGCTCGAGCCGCTCGACATGAGCGACGCCCCCGCCGGCGCCGGCCCCGCGCGCTATTGGCGCTTTTCGGGTGCGGCGGGCACGGTCGGGTTTATCAGCGCCATGTCCAACCATTTTTGTGCGAGCTGCAACCGTTTGCGCCTGACGGCCGACGGCAATGTGCGCCCGTGCCTGTTTAGCGATGCCGAGTATTCGGTGCGCGAGGCGCTGCGTTGCGGTGATGATATGCAGGTACTTTCGATTTGGCGCGACGCCGTGTCCCACAAACCGCAGGAACACGCGATAATTGAGGGCACGCAACGATTTATGTCCCAAATCGGAGGATGATCATATGGCCAAGAGCAGGTACGCCGATGCCACCAAGGCCGCTCGCAGGGCCGCGATGTCTGCCCATAACGTCACGGCGAATGCCAGAGCCGTTGCGGCATCCGCCCAGGGCGCAACGACGTCCACTGGCAATGCTGCCGAGCCGCTCGCCCGCGATGCTCGCCGCGACGAGCTCACGCACGTGGACGCCAAGGGCGAGGTTCGCATGGTCGACGTTTCCGACAAGGCCGAGACCCACCGCATCGCCATCGCCGAGGGCACCATCCTCATGCATCCCGAGACGCAGGCCATGGTGCTGCAGGACCGCGCCAAAAAGGGCGACGTGCTTGCCTGCGCGCGCGTGGCAGGCATTATGGCCATCAAGCGCACGAGCGACATCATTCCCATGTGCCATCCGCTGCTCATCACCAAGAGCAAGTGCGATATCGAGCCCATTGCGGCAGCGGGAACGCCTGTCGAGGATGTGCCCGAGGGTTGGGCGCCGGCGCGTGCGGACGGACAGGTTGGCTTTCATGTGCTGGTCACGGCTGGCGTGACGGGCAAAACCGGCATCGAAATGGAGGCGCTGACCGGTGCGAGTGCCGCGTGCCTGACCATCTACGACATGTGCAAGGCGGTCGACCGCGGCATGGAGATCGTCGACGTTCGCCTGCTGCATAAGGAAGGCGGCCGTTCGGGCGTGTGGGATCGCGTCGAGCGCCAGGCTGCTGCTGTTGAGGCTGCTGCTGCCGACGGCTCCGCGCC
>CALEDY010000014.1 GCA_937949355.1 uncultured Collinsella sp.
CCCCGGCACCCGCGCCTACCCCTGCTCCTGCACCTGCTCCGGCACCTGCCCCTGAACCCGCACCGGAGCCCGAGGCGACGCCTGCAGAACCCGATTGGAATGCCGTTGCCACGCCGGCGGATGAGTCGGGCGATAATCCTGCTGCCGAAAACAATCAAACCGAATAGTCGGTCGAGGCGCCCTGGGCAACTGAGCCCGGGGTGCCTTTTTCTACTGCGAAAGCAAGAAAATGCCCGGGAAAACGGTTGCAGCAAAATTTCTCGGAAATTGGTCAATGTTGCGCAACAACGTCGCGGCTATTGTTGAGAACATAGTCGTGTAAGGTTTGAAGGCGTGCAACGCCTTAGGAAAAGGAGAAGCTTATGTTCTGTCCCACTTGTGGTTCTCCCATTTCGGATGATGCCAAATTCTGCCCCGTCTGCGGTTCTGCCGTCGGTGCCGCTTCCGCTGCTCCTGCTCCGCAGCCCGCGCCGCAGCCTGCACCTCAGCCCCAGCCTGCTCCGCAGCCCACGCAGATTCAGCCCGCTCCGGTTCAGGCGGTTCAGCCCCAGCCTCAGCAGCAGTACGCCGGGCAGCAGCAGTATGCTCCGCAGCCTGCACCTGCCCCGATGGGCTATGCTCCGATTAAGACCGACCGTGGCGTGATCGGCTGGCTCCTGCTTTCCATCGTGACCTGTGGCATCTATTCGTATTACTTCCTCTATTGCCTCGCCCGCGACATCAATGTCATGTGCCAGGACGACGGCGATTCCACGCCGGGTCTGGCGGCATTTATCCTGCTGTCGTTCGTGACCTGCGGCTTCTACGCACTCTACTGGTACTACAAGATCGGCAACCGCCTGCAGGCTAATGCTCCTCGCTATGGCCTGATGTTCCAGGAGAACGGTACCACCGTTCTTATGTGGCAGATCGTCGGCGCGCTGCTGTGCGGCCTTGGCCCCATCTTTGCCATGAACATCATCATCAAGAATACCAATGCCATGGCAACGGCTTATAACGTCCGTCTTGGCGCTCGTGCCTAACGATAAGAGCGGCGTGAACAGCTCCCAGGGACATAAGGGCGCGGCGGAACTCATTCGTCGCGCCCTTTCTTGCATCGGCGCGCTCTTTGTCGCCTGGCTCGCACTCTACCTGCTCGATATCGGCTGCGTGTTTCGCCTGATGACGGGCATTCTCTGTCCGGGATGTGGCATGACGAGGGCCTGGCTGGCAGCACTGCGCCTCGATTTTGCGGCGGCCTTTGCCTACCATCCGCTGTTTTGGGTGGTGCCGATTGCGTTTGTGCTCGCGTTCGTGCGCGAGGAGGTGACGTCGAGCAAGCTAAAGCGCGGCATCGACATTGCGGTTATTGTTCTGTGCGTGCTGGTCGTTGCCGTATGGATCGTGCGCCTTATCAACCCGGCAGACGCGGGCCTGCTCTTTGGTGGCCACGCTCCCGCCGGAGTTCCCACCGATATCATCCACCTCGAAACCCCACGCTGGCTCACCATCCTTCGCTCTTACCTGTCGTAACGGAGGACGCGCTAGGAAAGCAGTCGACACATAAGCGGGGGCGAACGTTGAGATAACGTTCGCCCCCGCTTTGCTCTAGCCAGGTTATTACGGGTGAGCGTGACGGCTACTCGTCGCGTTTCTCCTCATGGCGAGCAGCGGCGCGGGCATCGTGAATGCCCTTGATTGCGGCATGGCGGGCGGTACGGGCATCGTGCATGGCGTCGCGGGCCTCGGCGGCCGTTGCCTTGGCAGAGCGCAGCTTGGCTGCCAGGTCGGGATTGGTCTCGGCAACCGCGGCGATCGTGGGGCCGTCGAGCTCTTCTTGCGTGGGCTCGGCCAAAAAGTCGATGGCATACTGAGCGGCTACCATGGAGCCCTTGGCGAGCACGCTCTCGTCGATCTTATAGAAGCAGGAGTGCTGGGCATAGGTGGCGCCGATCTGGGGATTGCGCGCGCCGACAAAGGCGAGCACACCTGGCACGCGACGCAGGTACTCCGAGAAGTCCTCGCCCGAAAGCGTGCCGCGGTAATGGCCCTCGCCTGCGGGGCCCAGGCACTTGAGCACAGCTTGGCGGCAGCGCTCGCTCGAGGCGGCATCGTTTTCGACCTTGTAGTTGGCGATGGTGTAGTCGGTGAGTTCGGCCTCGGCGCCTAGCGCTGCTGCGGTGTGCTCAACGATGCGGCGCATAAGCTCGGGCATCTCCTCATGCGTTTTGTCGCCATAGGTGCGCACCGTGCCAGCGAGGTACGCCGTGCCGGCGATAACGTTGCGCGCGGTGCCGCCGTGCAGCTCGCCGACGGTGATGACGGCGGGTTCGTAGGGGCTAATCTCGCGCGAGACGATGGTCTGCAGGGCGTTGACGATCTCTGCCGCAACCATAACGGCGTCGTGGCCGCGCTGGGGCATGGCGCCATGGCACGAGGTGCCGCGGACGTCGATGCGGAACCAGTCGGTGTTTGCCATGCGTGGGCCGGGCTCGCAGCTTACGGTACCGGCGTCGACCTCGCTCCAGATGTGCGCGGCGTAGGCGCCATCGACGCCGTCGAGCGCACCCGTGCCAATCATGAGTTTGGCGCCCTGGCCGTTTTCCTCGCTGGGCTGGAATACGATGCGAATCTCGCCGTGGATGTCATCGGTCATGTGGCGCAGAATCTGCAACGTGCCGAGCATCATGGCGATATGGCAGTCGTGACCGCAGGCGTGCATGCAGCCCTCATTGACGCTGGCGAACTCCTCGCCGGTCTGCTCAGTGACGGGCAGGGCGTCGATATCGGCGCGCAGCAGGATGCGGCGGCGCGGCGTGCCGTCCTCGCGGTAGGCATCCGGCGCGGTGCCGCGAAGCGTCGCCACCAGGCCCGTCTTGAGCGGACGCTCGTAGGGGATATTCATGGCGTCGAGCTGGTTGGCGATGTCGGAAGTCGTGCGCTCCTCGGCAAGGCTCAACTCCGGGTGCTTATGGAAGTGCCGGCGCTGCTTGATGATGTAGGGTTCAAACTCGGCGGCGATATCCTGGATGGCCGCGGTGACGTCGTCTGCCGCGCGAACCTCGGTTGCCGCCATAATTTGCTGTGCCTTGGTCTTCGTCATGGTCGATTTGCTCCTTGCTGGGTTGATCGCAAAATCGTACAGGCTTTCTCCAGTATGCCACCTGCCGCTAGGGCTGGTAAAGTTGCCGTTTGCCGCTTGGGGTTTTGTTACAAGGGCGGGGGAGTACACTCGGGGGTGTTGAATTACCTGCCAGAGATGGGGATGCCCATGCGACATATCGATCGGATTATTCGCTCCAAGAACGTCTTTACCGCGCAAGACGGCATCGATACCGCCCGCGAGTTGGCGATCGCCATCGCGGGCGATCGCATCGTCGCTGTCGGCGCGCCCGATGACGTGATTGCCGCCGCACCTGCCGCCACGCCGGTGGTCGATTACGGCGAGCAGTTTGTCTGCCCCGGTTTCCATGACGCTCATCTGCACTTCTTCCATACCTCGGTCGGTTCCTCGCCGTATATGCTCATGGATATGGGCACGTCCGAGGCGGCACTGGTGCAGCATGCGCTCGAGTTTTCCCAGGGCCTGCCCGACGACGCCTGGGTCGTGACCCAGGGCTGGCGCGATTACCGCTGGGATCCGCCCGAGCATCCTACCAAGGCCTCCCTCGACGCCGCCTTCCCCGGTCGCCCCTGTGTTATGTATTCGGGCGATGGGCATACGCTGTGGCTCAACAGCCGCGCACTCGAAGCCCTCGGCGTGACGCGTGACAGCGAGCCTCCGGCGGGTGGCAGTTACGACAAAGACTCAAACGGTGAGCTTACGGGTATTGCCCACGAGGCAGCTGCTATGCAGCTGCTGCCGCGCTGCCTGGAATGGCTGGGCGAGGACCGCATCGCGAGCGCTTACGGCGACCAGATGAAGCGTATGGCCGAGCAAGGCATCACCTCAATCTGCGATATGTCGCTCATGCCCATGCCGGGCTGCGACTTTATTCGCGACGATGTTTACGACAGGCTGCAGGCCGCCGGCAAGCTGGGCATCCGCGCCCATCTGTTTCCCACGCTGCTGGATGACCAATCGCGCTTGGAAGAACTCCAGACCCGCTACGCGAACAACGCGCTGCTCTCGGCGCCAGGATTTAAACAGTTCTTCGACGGCGTGTCGAGCGAGCATACCGCATACCTCACTGAGCCCTATACTAACCCGCGCTTCTCGGGTGACCAGGGGCGCCTGACGGTTCCTGTCGAGCGCATGCGCAAGTTGGTTCTGGCGGCAGCCGAGCGCGGCCACACCGTGCGCATCCACGTTATCGGCGACGGTGCCATCCATGCCGCACTCGATATCTTTGAGGAGGCGGCAGAGCTCTACGGCCTGCCCCAGCACGGTCATAATACGCTTGAGCATTTGGAGAATCTGCTGCCTCAGGACATCGATCGTCTGCGCAAGCTCAACGTCATTGCCTCGAGCCAGCCTTGCCACATCACGCTCGACCCGGGTGGCCCGGAGCGCGACCTGGGCCTGGAACGCAGCCGCATCATGTGGCCGTTTGCGACCTATAAACAGCGCGGCATCCGCCAAGCTTTCGGTACCGATAGCCCCATCACAGCCGTTACCAGCATGAACGTGCTCTACACGGCCATCACGCGCCAAGACCCCCGCAGTCACTGGCCCGAGGGCGGCTGGCTCCCCAGCGAGCGTATCGACGCGGCAACTGCCCTGCGCAACTACACGCTTGGTAGCGCGTACGCAGCGGGCGACGAGCAAAACCTCGGCAGCCTGGAACCCGGCAAATACGCCGACCTGGTAGTCCTGGATCAAAACCCGCTCACCATCGACCCCCAAGAGCTCCAGGCTACCAAGGTTCAGGCAACCTATCTGGCAGGCAACTTGATTTACGAGCGCTAATATTCATGTCGTACCGTTAAACGCGGCTCTGGCAGCCTATTTTGGGATAGCGCTCGAGCCGCGTTTGTTTGCCGACGGGGGTTCGTTAGGAGCGTCCCCACTCTGCTGGATTTGAGCGCAGGGTGGGGACGCTGCTGCCCCGCGCGCTCAATTGGGACATCAGCAATGCTTTCTCTTGGTGTTTTGCATACTTCCAGTTGCAGATTGCATAAAAAAGCTGAGATGTTTTTTCCGGTCCTGATGTACCCCCGCCTGGGCCGTGCAAAAAACGGAGTATTCTGCACGGCAAGTTCCTCCGGTACCGCTGCAGTTGGCTAACATTGCGTAGATCAACGTCATTTTGGGGTCCGGTGCGACGCGAGACATGTTTATTTGTCTCGACGAAGTCTGTCTGCCGACCCAAATCGCCGGTCGAAGGCGTCTTTGGGGCCAATAAGGGGTGTCCGGCGCGTATGCAGCCGTCCTGGCCTGCTGAATACTCCCAAAAATGCACGGTGCTCCCCGGGGGACCCGTGCGCGCGGCGAAAACCATGCCCATGTCGCCATCCGCATCGCCATTTTGCTGCGCTGACTTTTCCGAATGCCGGGCCCGAATTGGTCAACCTGGCTCCCGGGGCGGACCGGAGGGCATGAAGTTTGTCGCGAGTTCCGCACGCAAAGGAAAGCACTTAATGTGCTTTCCGTCTTGCGCAGGACTGTAGAGCAGCAAACTTCATGCCCTCCGGTCCGCCCCGGGAGCCACTGTTAAGTTATCCCCCGGCATTCAGAAAATCTAAGTGCCAAAAAATAAGATTTTTTGACTCTGTGTTGTATAACCCGCCATTCGTGGGTACCATTCAACGCGTACGCAAACGAAGTAGGGAAACCCGCGCGGCCCAACCGCGCGGCCCAAAAAGGAGGAAACAAGCATGTCGTCTTTGAAGCCGCTTGCAGATCGCGTCCTGGTCAAGCCCGACGAGGCCGAGCAGAAGACCGCTTCTGGTCTGTACATCGCCAGCAACGCTCAGGAGAAGCCGCAGCGCGGCACCATCGTTGCCGTTGGCGCCGGTAAGGTCAACGACAAGGGCGAGCGCATCCCCATGGACGTTCAGGTCGGCGACGTTGTCATCTACGGTAAGTTCGGTGGCAACGAGGTCAAGGTCGACGGCGAGAAGTATCTGCTGATGCGCGCCGACGACATCTACGCCGTCGTCGAGGCCTAGTCTCGTCAGAATCTCTGATTCGTCTTTGAACGCGTCCGCCGTATAAGACTCGGAAACGGCGACGCGAGTCACATTTCTTTTGGAGGATTACCTACCATGGCAAAGAACATTACGTTCAACACCGATGCCCGCGCTAAGCTCGCCAAGGGCGTCAACACTCTGGCCGATGCCGTTACCGTCACCATGGGCCCCAAGGGCCGTTACGTCGCTCTGCAGCGCACGTTCGGTGCCCCGACCATCACCAACGACGGCGTTTCCGTCGCTAAGGAGATCGAGCTCGAGGACAACATCGAGAACATGGGCGCCCAGCTGGTGAAGGAGGTCGCCACCAAGACCAACGACACTGTGGGTGACGGCACCACCACCGCAACCCTGCTCGCTCAGGCTATCGTCAACGATGGTCTGCGCAACGTTGCTGCTGGCGCTAACCCGCTGGCCATCCGTCGCGGTATCGACAAGGCTGTAAACGCCGCCGTCGCCGAGATGAAGAAGCAGGCCAAGCCGGTCGAGACCAAGGAGCAGATCGCTTCTGTCGGCACCATCTCCGCTGGTGACCCCGAGGTCGGCGAGAAGATCGCCGAGGCCATGGAGGTCGTGGGCAAGGACGGCGTCATCACCGTCGAGGATTCCCAGACGTTCGACATCACCATCGACACCGTCGAGGGCATGCAGTTCGACAAGGGCTATGTTTCCGCTTACTTCGTCACGGACAACGACCGCATGGAGGCCGTGATGAAGGATCCGTACATCCTCATCACCGACCAGAAGATCTCCAGCGTTCAGGACATCATGCCTGTTCTCGAGGCTGTCCAGCGCGCCGGCCGTGGCCTGCTCATCATTGCTGAGGACATCGACGGCGAGGCTCTGCCGACCCTGGTCCTCAACAAGATCCGTGGCGCCCTCAACGTCTGCGCCGTCAAGGCCCCGGGCTACGGCGATCGCCGCAAGCGCATCCTCGAGGACATCGCCGTCCTCACCGGTGGCCAGGCTGCTCTGGACGAGCTGGGCGTGAAGGTTGCTGACATCACCGCTGATATGCTCGGTACCGCTAAGTCCGTCACCATCTCCAAGGACAACACCGTCGTCGTCGGCGGCGCTGGCTCCAAGGAGGCCATCGACGCCCGCATCGCTCAGATCAAGGGCGAGATGGAGAACACCACCTCTGACTTCGACCGTGAGAAGCTCCAGGAGCGCCTGGCCAAGCTCTCCGGTGGCGTTGCCGTCATCAAGGTCGGCGCTGCTACCGAGTCCGAGCTCAAGGAGATCAAGCACCGCGTCGAGGATGCCCTGCAGGCTACCCGCGCTGCTGTCGAGGAGGGCATCGTCGCCGGCGGTGGCGTCGCCTTCATGGACGCTGCTCCTGCGCTCGATGCTGTCGAGATCGACGACCCCGAGGAGAAGATTGGCGTCGATATCGTCAAGAAGGCTCTGACCGCTCCGGTCGCCACCATCGCCAAGAACGCTGGCTTTGAGGGCGCTGTCGTGGTCGACAAGGTTGCCGAGCTGCCCGCCGGCCAGGGTCTCAACTCTGCCAACGGCGAGTGGGGCGACATGATCGAGATGGGCGTCCTCGACCCCGTCAAGGTCAGCCGCGTCACCCTGCAGAACGCTGCTTCTGTCGCCAGCCTGATCCTCATCACCGAGGCCACTGTCTCCGATGTGCCCAAGAACACTCAGCTTGAGGACGCTATCGCTGCTGCCACCGCTGGTCAGCAGGGCGGCGGTATGTACTAAGGCCGACAAGGTCTAGAACTCCCACCGGGGATCCGGGGGCGTGACGGGGGTTTCTCTCCGGAACGTCCTCGGACATGCAAAGAGGCTCCGCATCGCGCTTCGCGCTGCGGAGCCTCTTTGCGTCCTGCGGAATGTTCCGGAGAGAAACCCCCGTCACGCCCCCGGATCCCCTACGTTTACGGCCTTGAGGTCGGCGTGGGCGGAGATCGTGGCTGATGGGGATACGTGTCCCGGTCGCTGTTTCGCGGCTTTGCCGCGAAAGGCGCGTTACTTTGGGATGGGTGGGGAATGTGGCTGTTGCGGCAACTGGTCCCCACCATAAATTACCCTTGGCATACTTGCGCGAAAACCTGCCCGTGCTACACTTGCAATTGCTGTTTCAGGGCGGGGTGAAATTCCCCACTGGCGGTAAATCGGGCGGTGTCAAAGGGACGCCGTGGCGCAGGTGAGGTGCCTGCGGCCGAGCCGATGAGTCCGCGACCCGTGTGTGCGTTGGTTCGCATGCCGGCTGAACTGGTGAAATCCCAGTACCAACGGTTAGAGTCCGGATGAAAGAGGCAGGTGATCTTATGTCTGAACAGTCGCAGCATATCCATTTTGAGAACACGAATAGGTGGAGCACCAAACAGCTCGTTACCATGGCGCTGATGTGCGCCTTGGGAGCACTGTTTATGTACGTGCAGCTGCCCATCCTCCCCTCGGCGCCGTTTTTGACGTATGACCCGTCGCTGGTGCCGGCGATGGTGTGTGGATTTGCGTATGGCCCTGGTGCCGGCACCGCTGTTGCCGCCATGGCGATCGTTATCCATGCGCTTACCACGGGCGATTGGGTCGGTGCGCTTATGAACCTGGTGGCTACGCTGGGCTATATTCTGCCTGCGGCTATCGTCTACCAGAAGATGCATACCTATAAGGGTGCCGTGATTGGCCTGGCGTTGGGCGTTATTGCCGCTACGGTGCTGTCCATGGTTGCGAACCTGACCATCGGCGTTTGGTTCTGGTATGGCTCGGTCGATGTGATCGCCCCGCTCATGATTCCTGCCGTGCTGCCGTTCAACCTCATCAAGACCGTGCTCAACTCGGTGTTGACGCTGGCGGTGTACAAGGCGGTCTCTAATCTCATTACGCCCAAGAAGGACCAGGTCAAAGGCCGCGCATGATTGAGTGTCGGGGCGTTTCCTTTAGCTATGACGGTGCCACACCGGCACTCGACGGCATCGATCTGAACATCGAGGATGGCGAGTTTTTCTGCATCCTCGGCGGAAACGGGTCGGGCAAGTCGACGTTCGCCAAGCATTTGAACGCGCTGCTGCAGCCCGATACGGGAACGGTGCGCGTCAACGGCATGGACGCGTCCGATCCCGAGCTGGTCTACGACATCCGCTCGACTGCGGGCATGGTGTTCCAGAACCCGGATGATCAGCTGGTGGCGACGCTTGTCGAGGACGATGTTGCCTTTGGTCCCGAAAACTTGGGCGTGCCATCGGCCCAGATCGCGCAGCGTGTGCGAGATGTGCTGAAGGCCGTGGGCCTGGTGGGCTTTGAGCGCCACGAGACCCATGCGCTCTCGGGTGGCCAAAAGCAGCGCGTGGCGCTTGCCGGCGTGCTTGCCATGGAACCGCGCGTGCTCATATTGGACGAGGCTTCCTCGATGCTCGATCCGCGTGGACGCAAGGGCCTCATGAAGGCTTGCCGCGCGTTGCACGCTCGCGGCATGACCATCGTGATGATTACGCACTTTATGGAAGAGGCCGCCGAGGCCGATCGAGTCGCGGTGTTTCAGGCGGGGCGCGTTGCCATGCTCGGTACGCCCGAGGAAATCTTGACGCGGGCGGACGAACTTGCGCAGCTCAACCTGGACATGCCGGAGTCGTGCCGTTTGGGCATGGCACTTCGTGCGAAGGGCGTACCCGTTTGCGCGCAGGTGCGCGAGGCGGATATGGTTGCCGAGGTTGCGCAGGCCTATACCGAGCGGAGCGGGGCAGGCACTGCGGGGCAGCCTTCCGCGTCCCAGTTGGAAATCGCTGACGGCACTGTTCCGGTAGACAACGAGGGCAACGCGTCGGAGCCCGTCATCGAGCTATCCCATGTTTCGTACAGTTATTCGCTCAGTCCGCGCGAGCGCCGCCGCTGGCATAAGCGCTCGGCCGTTGCGGGCAAATCGAGCAAACAGGCTCTCTGGGGAAACGACCCCAGCAGCCCGTGGGCGCTGCGCGACGTATCGCTGACGGTGCGTCGCGGCGAGTTCCTGGGCTTAGCAGGTCATACCGGTTCGGGTAAGTCGACGCTGGTCCAGCATCTCAACGGTTTGATTCGCCCCCAGGAGGGTTCCGTTTACGCGTTGGGGCTCGACCTGGCAAACAAGAAAGATGCCGCCGCGGTTAAGGCCAAGGTCGGCGTGGTGTTTCAATATCCCGAGCGTCAGCTGTTTGCCGAAACCGTGACGCAGGACGTGGCGTTTGGCCCGCACAACCTTGGCTTGTCGCAGGCCGAGGTCGCGCGCCGCGTTGAGTCATCGCTCGCGCGCGTGGGCCTCGACTTGGCCACGGTGGGCGACAAGAGTCCCTTTGAGCTTTCGGGTGGCCAACAGCGGCGCGTGGCGTTTGCTGGCGTGCTTGCCATGGAGCCCGAGGTCCTGGTACTCGATGAGCCCATGGCGGGGCTCGATCCGGCGGCGCGCAGTGATTTCCTGGAGCTCATCGATCGACTTCACCATGGGGGCCTGACCGTCGTCATGGTCTCACACAGTATGGATGACCTTGCCAATTGCTGCGATCGTATTGTCGTGATGAACGAGGGCGCGGTGTTTGCTGAGGGCACGCCCGCTCAGGTTTTTGCGCATGCGGATGAGCTTAAAACAATCGGCTTGGGTGTTCCCGCTGCCCAGCGCATGGCGTTGGCGCTCGCGGAAGCGGGCGTGCCGCTGCGTCGCGGCGGGCTCTATACGGTTGAGTCGTTGGCCGACGAGTTGGCAGATTTGCCGATCGGTCGCTCAGGCGGTTCTTCTAACGTCTCGGACAAGGCCAAATCCGAAACGGTCGTGCGAGAGGAGGGTTGCTGATGGAGGCGTTTTCGTTTGGCAGCTACTATCCGAGCGATAGCGCGATCCATCGCCTGGATCCGCGCACCAAGCTGCTCCTGGGCTTTGTGTTTTTGATCACGACGCTGACCGTCGGCGGCTTCCGCGGATTGGCCCCTGTCGCAATTTTCGTTGTGCTGATCTATGTCGTGTCCCGGGTGCCGGCTCGTCGCGTTCTGTCGTCGATGGCGCCGCTGCTGGCAATCGTCGTCGTGGTCGCGGTGCTCAACTTGTTTACCGATCAGAGTGGGCGCATCCTGTGGCAGCTCGGCTTTCTGCAGATAAGCGAGGGCTCACTGCGTTCTGCCGCCTTTATGGCGTGTCGCCTGACCCTGATGATGGCCGGCATGAGCGCCATTACGCTCACCACACCGACGCTCGACCTCACCGCGGGCTTTGAGCGTCTGCTCGCACCGTTTGCGCGCGTGGGGCTTCCGGCGCATGAGCTCGGCATGATCATGGGCATCGCGTTGCGCTTTATGCCGCAGTTCGCCACCGAGATGAAGCAGACGGCGGACGCGCAGGCAAGCCGCGGTGCACGCGTAACGGGTGGCCCGCTCGGCGGCGTGCGTATGCTCGGCAGTGTGGCGATTCCACTGTTCACGGGCGTGTTCCGTCATGCCGAGACGCTGTCTGCCGCCATGGATGCACGCTGCTATCACGGCGAGCAGGGCCGCACGCGTCTGCATGCGCTTGCATTTCGCCGCGGGGATGCGCTGGCTGCGGTGGTGACGATGCTGCTGTTTGCGTGTGTCATCGTCGTCAACCTTCAACTTGTTTAGGCGCGATTCGAGCGCAAGAAAGGGGTCCCTATGACCGACAACGACCGCACAGCTCAGCTTGAGCGCGCCTGCTCGTATCTCAGGCGCATTCCGGCGTGGTATCTCGCCACGATCGACGTGACGGACGGACATCAGCCTCGCGTGAGGCCGTTTTCGTTTGCCATGGTCGATGACGGTAAGCTGTGGTTTTGCACGTCGCGCGACAAGGATGTGTGGGCGGAGCTGAGTGCGAATCCCAAGTTTGAGCTCTCGGGCTGGAAGCCGGGGGAATGCTGGATCGTATTGACCGGCGAAGCCGCACTTGAGGACGACGCAGTTGCGAGCGACAAGGTGCGTCAAGCGGGTTTTAAGCACATGGTGGGCATCGGCGAGGAACACGAGAGTGCCAACGACGGCCGCCTTGCTTTCTTTTCGGTCCGCAACATTGCCGCGCGCTTCTGTGATATCGACGGCAGCGAGGAGCGCCTGGAGCTCTAGCGCGTCTCAAATTAACTACCCGTTCCGAATTAGCTAGCGCCAGGAGGACACATGGACGGATTGAATACGGTGTTGGAGTATCTGACGACGGTGCCGGCATGGTATTTGGCGACGAGCGTTGACGGACAGCCTCATGTGCGTCCGTTTTCGTTTG
>CALEDY010000015.1 GCA_937949355.1 uncultured Collinsella sp.
ATACATTACGCGACCTCGCCCTGGTGGCCGCACACGTTGGTTGCGGCCGACGCGGGCCGCGGGCAAGTGCTTGTAAGGGAGCCTTGCCTCTCTTGTACGAGAAAGGATGCGTAATGAAGATCATTAAAGCTAAAGACTACGAGGATATGAGCCGCAAGGCCGCCAATATCATCTCGGCCCAGGTTATCCTCAAACCCGATTGCGTGCTGGGTCTTGCCACCGGCTCCACCCCGATTGGCGCCTACAAGCAGCTCGCCGCTTGGTACGAGAAGGGTGACGTCGACTTTGCCGAGGTCAGCACCTACAACCTCGACGAGTATCGTGGTCTTTCGCACGACGATCCCCAGAGCTACCACTACTTTATGCGTGAGAACTTCTTCGATCACATCAACATCGACCTGAACAACACGCATGTGCCCGATGGCTCCAATCCCGACGCTGCCGCTGCCTGCTCTGAGTACGACAAGATCGTCGCTGCTGCCGGTTACCCCGATCTGCAGCTGCTCGGCATCGGTAACAACGGTCACATTGGCTTCAACGAGCCCGATGACCACTTCTCCAAGGGTACGCACTGCGTCGACCTCACCGAGAGCACCATTCAGGCCAACAGCCGCCTGTTCGACAGCATCGACGACGTGCCCCGTCAGGCCTACACCATGGGTACCCAGACCATCATGTATGCCCGCATGATCCTGGTTGTCGCCAACGGCGAGGCCAAGGCACAGGCCGTGCATGACATGTGCTATGGTCCGGTTACCCCCGAGTGCCCTGCCTCGATCCTGCAACTGCACACCAACTGCGTTGTCGTTGCCGACGAGGCCGCCCTTTCGCTCTGCAAGTAGCGAAAGCCTATCACCTCGACATAGCTTTGCCGAAGGCCTCCGCTTTGCGGGGGCCTTTTTGCTGAGCGCGCGCCGTGTGCTTGACGAAAATCTTGCAGCGAACTTGACGGGTGCGTCTGGTGCAGCATGATTCATTCCATAACAGATACTATGCATAAATGCTATGAAAAGGTCGCAGACGGTAGCTAGCGTTAGGTGAGTTGCGCAACACAATTGAACAGCGCTCATTTGAGGTACACTGCCAAAGGATGGGACAAGCTGGCAAGCGCATTGACCTGCGCAAAGACTGATTGGTTGGGGGATAAGTTTCAATCGGACCACGCTGAACAAAAACTTGCCATTTGCGTACCAACAAACATCCTAAACCGTAGCATCGCTCTATTCATCTAGCGATACATATGGTCTAGCGTTACGGTGTCCATGTGGTCGAGTTGAGGAGCGGGCATGGTTAACGATTTGGGCAATACGGACGACCTCGAGCTTATGCCGCTGGGCAGTAGTTATACGGTGCGGCGCGATCGCTTGATGAACGAACTTAACGCCAAGGGCCGAAAGGCCGGCATCGTAGTCCTCTACGCGCCTGATGGCTTTGGGAAAACCTCGGTGCTGCTGCAGTATACCCAAGAGGTTAAAAG
>CALEDY010000016.1 GCA_937949355.1 uncultured Collinsella sp.
GGTCCTATATGTTTATATTATTTTGACGCAGTTTCATAGCCGAAGGTACTAGGCATTCGATTCGCGATAGAGAGATAATGTACGCAACTGCCCTGTCATAGAGGACATAAACACCCTTAGGCAACAATAGATATCTCAACCCTGCCAAGGCATTGCATTGACGGAGTGAGTCAAACCAATATTTGAAGTCTATTTGTGATATAGCATTGGTATTTAAAATGCAAAAAAAAATACTTTCCGTAGCAATTGGGCTTGCGCTCGCTCAGTTTGTTTCAACTCCGATTTTTGCCGCCGACACAACTGAGGACTTCATTGAAGTCAACGAATCTTTATCCTTAGACAATACTTCCCAAGCACAGACCAAAACATTCAATTTCGACAAAAACGCGATTTACAAACACACTGGCAGAATCGAGTTAAAGGGACAAGGCGGCAAGAAAGACCTTACCATCGATGTTAAAAACGGCTCTGGCGACTTTATTGTTAGAGATCGATACGCGCCTATTCAACTAGATAACTCCGACATCCACCTCAAGTTCAATTCAAACCTTGTAATGGAGGGAATGGAATATGCTGGTATTATGTACGGCTCAGGGAATGTACCGCGAGAACTTAATATCACAGGGGACTTCATCTACAGAGATAGTTACGCGACAGCAATCAAGGCTAACACTGGATACTCCAGAGGTAATTTGTTCGTTATCACTATTGATGGCAAAGCTGATCTGAGAAATGTGTCCATCCATGGGAATAACAAGGCTACCGCCAGTGGCAGTCTGCTTGACCTTGGCGCAACTGATTTCGAGGCCAAACAAGGCGTCTTTATTGACAATATTGACGGAAATACTGCCGGAGATTGGAATACTGCAATCTTTCTCGTCAACGGATCTCTCAAGGCAGAAAATCAAAATATTGAAATAACGAATATTAACTTCAATGTCGCAAGTCGCGTCAATACTAGCATTTATGCTCAAAGCTCACCAGTCAAGGCTAAAAATATACTGATTAAAGGCCTCTCCAATAAATACGACAATGATCTATATGGGTACATAAATGGTACGGAGGCCAATACCGTAAGTGATTCATTGACTATCTGTGACATCCGCAATCTAAAGACAGGCAACTCTTTAGCACTTTATATGGAAGCTGACAGCAGCTCGAGGTATGGAGACACAAACTTCAATGTCGGCACACTTACGATTGATAATGTTGTCGCCAACGACGGCATTGCTGAGGGCATGTCTGTCGGGGGTGCCGCACGCGACAATGGTAAGCTGAATGCCCAAGCGGGAAGCGTTTCGATTAACGGCGTGCATGGAACAAGAGGAGCCGTAGGTGCTGAAATCTCGAATGGTGCATCGTTTACTTCCGCCAATAACTTTGCAGTCACCGATGTTAAAGCCACCGCTGGCGATGCCATTGGTTTGATGCTAGGCGCCAAGACGACAGTTGGTGATACTTTGTCTGTGCAGAAAGTCCGTGGCACGACTTCAGCGGTTGGCGTTCAATTCGACGGCACTCAGGCATTTTCAAGCAAGGTTGTTCAAGTCAAGGATATTAAAGCCAGCGACGGCTCCGCCATCGGCTTGCTGGCGCATCAGACCAACATCGGCAACCTTAAAGACGTTTATATCAACGTCAACCCTGACGACGCGGAAACCTACAAGGGGTCTTTTGCGTCTTCGGCAACGACCGAGAAGGCTCAAATCAAAACCCTTGCCATTCAGGCGATGGAGAACGGTGCCGTTTCCCTTGATCAGGGCAAGCACGCAATTTACGGGCATTTGCAGGCCGATAATCAAACGTTCAACTCCACCAGTGCAGCGGATGCCAAGGCTGGCTCCATTGCCATTTCCGGGAATGCTGCCATCTATGGCGACATTTATGCTGTGGATGGCGGCACGATTGATCTGAACCTTAAAGGCTCAGATTCAGTCTTGACCGGTCAAGCCGATGCCTGGTTGGAACTTGAGGACAGCAAAACGATTGATCACACAGCCACGCTTCAAAACATCTCGAATGCTCCGATGATTCCGACATCTTCGGGCAAGATTGCCATTTCCCTGACAGACGGAGCCTCATGGTTCGCCTTGGGTCAGAGTTCTGTGACCTCATTGGACAACCAAGGAACGGTCGATATGACAACGTCTCCGGGAGCCACCGTATTCGCTCGCAACCTAACGGGCAACGGTGCGTTCAATATGACACTTGATCCTTCCGGTTCTAACGGGAACATGCTTTTTGTCGCTGGCGCACTGGCGACTGATTCGCACAATACGATTAATGTCAAACTGAACAGCACAGTTCGCGCAGGGGCTAGGCTCGATGATCTGGTAGGCGTTCGTTTTGCAACGACCGGCGGTGCCGTCGATTCTTACAACGGCAGCGAGTTCAAGGCTCAAATGCTTGACGAAGGCTTCCGGAACGTCACGCTTACCGTCGCCAAGGAAGCCTATGACAAAACGAAAACTGCCGAAAACTCCAAGTACAACGGAGCCGCTGCAGGTTCAGGGGACTACAAACCCGGCAACGATTACGTCGATTACATTTTTGGTGATAAAGGAACCAATTGGTACATTGCGGGTCAGTTGGAGGAAAGCCCGGATCCCACGCCGACTCCCTCTCCTGATCCCGTACCCGGTCCCGGAGAAGAAGATACAAATCCGCCTGATTCCACGCTCTCGGATGCCGGCTTGACCATTCTTGCAACTGCACGAAGCAATTATTGGACTGCCGTCGAAATGGATCGCCTGAACAAGCGTCAGGGCGATGCCCGTTATGCGAAGGGCAATGATGGCGTTTGGCTTCGCGCTCGATATGAATCCAATGGAACGGATTCCGGACTTGGCGATTTTGAAAGCGATGCCGTTACTTATCAGCTCGGTTTCGATCATGCCTTCAAGCAAAAGGAAGGTCGCTGGATTGTTGGCGGAGCCGTGGATTACAAGGTCGTGAATGTTGACTTCAACACTACTGCCGGAGAAGGCAATACCGATCGATTCGGTTTAAAGGCATATGGCACCTGGCTTGGAAATAATGGCGCCTATGTGGATTTGAATGCCATCTGGGGAGTGCTTTCCAACAGCTTTGACATCGTTAATCGTTCAGGTCAGAGAATCACTGCGAACTACGACAATCACATCATGGGCGCATCTGCTGAAACGGGCCATCGATTTATGCTGACCAACGGTTTCTTTGCCGAGCCGCAACTTCAACTCCAATATCTGCGTGTCACCAGTGCAGATTATTCGACCTCACAGGGTACGCACATGGTTCATGACGCATTCAACTCTGTCATCAGCCGTGTAGGCTTCAGAGGCGGCATGGAATTTGGTGAAACTCGCTCGCAAACAGTCTACGCCAAGGCAGACTGGATGCGTGAATGGTCAGGCAAACAGAAGATCACGGCCTTTGACGTGACAACGCAACGTACTGGATATGACGCCTCCATCGACAACAAGGGAAGCTGGTACGACGTTGGCTTCGGGGCTCAAGCCAAAATTGTTGATGATTCCTTTGGGTTTGTCGATGTTGAATATCGCTTCGGCAACAGTCTGAACAAGAGCTGGGTCGTCAACGCCGGCATTCGCTACGCGTTCTAACCCAACCGAACTGGAAGACTGACATAATCTGTCGTCACCGCTACTTAGCACAGCGCCCTCATCTCTTGCAAGAGAGAAGGGCGCGTTCTGTTTGCCTGTTATGTTTATTCGAATGCCTGCATCGGTTCATGGCATTAAACCGATGGAAGCGCCTTAAGCATCGCCTTTGGCAAAGGAGTGGCGGCGTATCGTCAATTCAGAGAATCTGTGTCGTAACGCTTCTCCGAGTCATTGGACTGAAGGCCGCCTTCGAAAATCATTTCGACGCGACGGTTCATCCAGCGACCGTCATTGGTCTTGTTCGTGTACTTGAAGGACTTGCCCATGCCGCGCGCAGTCAGTCGATCGGCATCAACGCCATGCTTGATGAAGTAATTGCGAACGGCGTTGGCACGACGCTGAGACAAGCCGGCGTTGTACTTGTCGCTGCCTGTCCAGTCAGTCCAGCCGCGAATTTCAATCCTTTCAGACTTGTCTCGCGAATTGATTACCGCCAGAGCCTTGTCCAGAATACGGCGGCTTTCTTCCGGAAGGTTCGACTTGTCGAACGCAAAGTTGATGCCTTGAATTTCAATCGTGGCCGCCTTCTGGCATTCACGATAGAAGACTTCTTCGACAAAGCTCTTCCACAAGGCGTCATCCGTCATCAAAGCCTCAAGATCGTCGACACGGCCACAGGTGGAGACTGAAGCAAGCTCATCAATGGCCTTTCGCTCCCTTTCCGTATAAGCGGCCGACACGATGTGGATGCAGGACTTCGGATTGGCTTCATAGAAGGCCTTCAGCGTCGCTACCGGATCCAAATGCTTCTTGTCGTGATCTACTTCAAAGTCGCCGTCAGTCACAAGAACGGTTGCCTGAGACTTGGCAAGCTTTTCAGAGCAGCTCTCAAATGCACGGCTTCCCACCCACGTCGATCGTCCGAACACTTCCAGACGAACGCCGAACTTCTTCTGAAGATCGGTCTTGAACTCTTCAGAAGAGCGCTCCTTCATCGGCACCAGCTGAGTAAAGGGCGCCACTGTCAGAACCGAGGACTGCATCCCGGCTTTCTCAATCGCATAGATGCCGGTCTTCTCGATGAAGCGCTGCGTCAGCTCATGACGAGTCAGCTTGTCAATTTCTTCATTGGAATGAAGCACAAGACGGCTTTTCGGGAGCGATTCACCGCGCTCGCGCGCTTCGTCAATCTCCTTTTGCGCCAAGGATTTCACGTGCCCCACAGTCTGCATCATTGATCCGGATGCATCGGCCACAAAAGCAAACGTCTCAGCCGTCCTTCCGCAATCTTCAAGGGACATTTCCGACGCCCAAATGTTGGCGGACATGCCTGCAATGGCAATCATCGCCAATGCCTGTTTTCTACAGCTCATTTTTATTCCTATTCAATGGATCTGCCGCTCCTTCCGCCATCCTCGACAGGAAGGAGCAGTCTTGTTTGTTGAACAGCCGTCTCGAATCGATCGGGACGGTCAGGAGGACTCATCAGAACAGCAGCTTGCCGCCGATGCTGATGTCGTAGTCCTTCGTA
>CALEDY010000017.1 GCA_937949355.1 uncultured Collinsella sp.
CTCGTCGGCAGCGTCAGATGTGTATAAGAGACAGGGGCCGGCGGGGCGAACCAGCTGGCGGTCGCGATGGCCGAGAAATCGACCATGCCCAACACCGCAGCCAAAACAAAGCCCGCGCAGATACCGGCCAGGATGCTGCCCAGCCTAAGCGCGCCCTTGCCGTAGTTGCCAGCCATAAAGGTGACGACAAACGTCACGAGCGCGACGGCCCAGTTGGTGACGCTGCCAAAATCGGCAGCGCCCTCCCCGCCCGCCATGGAGGCAACTGCCACCGGGCACAGCGACAGGCCAATGACAAAGATGACGGTGCCGAGCACCGGGGCCGGGAACAGAAAACTCACGCGCCTAAACAGCAAGCCGAAAAGCACGACGAGCGCGCCGCCGATTACTTGGGCGCCCAGCACGGCCTCAAAGCCAAGCTCGAGACCGACCGCCTTGAGCGCCGGCACGAAAGTAAAGCTCGCGCCCATCACGATGGGCAGGCCCGAACCGACGACACCTTTTATGGGGAACTGTTGAAGGAAAATGTCGAGCGCCGAGAGAACCAGCGATGCCTGGATGACGGCGGCCTCCTCTTGAGGAGTAAAGCCGCAGACCGACGCAATGATGATGGCGGGCGTGACGATGCCCGCGAACGCCGCCAGCACATGTTGCAATGCATGGGGCAATACCTGCACAAACGATACTTTTCCCGTACGCTCGAACAGGGCATCCCCTGCTGCCGACTCTGCCATTTGCGCCTCCCATACCCTAGGCAGCGGCACCATGCCGCTCAACGAGCGGACATTATAGGGCATATGGCACAGGTAGCATTTTGACCCGCAATCCTGCATCCCCCGGGGTCAAACAGCAGTTGCGGTGAAATAGTTCCTGGCTGAGCGCCCGTCAGGCTTATCTAGGAACTATTTCACCGCAACTTATTGGTGGGGATGCGATTAGCGCTTGCGGGGGACGAGCTTGGTACGGCGCAGGTGGATCATCTCGGCAGCGATGGAGATGGCAATCTCCTCGGGATCCTCGGCCTCGATGGCAACGCCGATCGGCAGGGGCAGCCCGTCGATCTGGTCCTGCGTAAAGCCCTCCTGCTCCAGGCGGGCGCGCACAAAGGCCGTCTTGCGGCGCGAGCCCAAGCAGCCCAGATAGGCGGGTTTGGCGCGCATGGCCTGGATTACCACGTCGATATCGGACTTGTGGCCTGCTGTGGCCACAACCACCAAGTCGCGCGGACCGATGGGACACAGCTCGCTCAGATTCTTGTAGTCGACCAAACGACGGTCGTAGACACCGGGCACCCATTCGGGCGTCAACGTGCCCGGGCGATCGTCGCAGGCCACGACGGCAAAGCCCGCCGTCGTGAGCACCCGCGCCGTCGCAGCACCCACGTGGCCGCAGCCAAAGATATAGGTCAGGCCCTCGGGGCAGAGCGTCTCGATGTGCGCCGCGGGAATCTCGGAGGCGCCGTTGGTGTAGGTGACGTTGCCCCCCTCTTCCGCCAGCGAAAGCCCGGGGCAGCCCATTATGGTGCGGCGCGACTCCTCGCCATGGTATTCGGCAACGTCGCCTTCATGCGCACTTGCGATAAACGGTTCAAAGTCGATGACGAAGTCGCCGATGCGCCGATAGGCCAAGACGTCGGCAATCGACTGGAACAACGGCGCCTGCGATACATCCAGGTGCAGATAGCACAGGCAGATAGCTCCGCCGCAAATCATGCCGGTATCGGAGTTCTCGCCGCCCATGGTGTAGCGGACCAGACGCGATTTACCCCCGGCCAGCAGCTCGCGCGCCTCGTCCAGCGCAAAGAGCTCAATCTTGCCGCCGCCGATAGTGCCCGCCTGGCTGCCATCGGCAAAGACAGTCATCCAGGCGCCCACACCGCGCGGGGACGACCCCGCCGTACCGGCCACGACCACGAGCTCGCACGTCTCGCCAGCACGCAGGGCGGCAAGCGCCGCATTCACCACATCGAGCTTTTCCATTGCCGCCTTCTATCCTCTAAAGACATCGGTGAGCATAGCGAGTGCCTCGAGCACGCCGCCGCCGACCGACGTCGCCTTGTCCGAAATATAGTTGATATAGCTGGCATCTCCGCGCGGGTCGACGTCGGCACATTTAAAGCCCTCGGTCACCTGAACGCCGTCGGCCAAAAGGCCGCGCAAGCAGCCATCGATCTGCGTGCACATGGGCGTATCGCCCGCGCAGCCAATCACGTCTCCGGCGCTCACGATATCGCCGATCGCATGGTCGGACCTAAACACACCGGCAGCGGGGCTGTGGATAACACGCTCCTTGCCATAGCCGGCGATGACACCCGGCACGCCCGTGTTGGGCTGGGGCGAGCCCTGGGTGATGACGCGGCCGAGGAAATGACCGCGCATGGTCTCGACCACGGCGTCGCAATCGACCGGCGCGGTAAAGCCCGGCCCCACGGCGATGACGACAGGCGCCATATCGCGCGTGGTGCCCAAGTTGCGCTTGGCCAGTATCGCGTCGACCACGGCAGCGGGTTTCAGTTCGTCGAGCATCTTGGCCTGGGGGTCCACCACAACGGCGACGTCTCCAGCCTCGGCAATCGCAAGCGCCTCAGCCGGCGTCTGTGCCAAGCGAGCGCGAATGCCCTCGACCTCGACCTCGCCCAGGCGAATGGCCTCGCAAAAACTAATTGTGCGGCGGATGCACGTGGGAACCGCGATATCGGCCATAACGACCGACACGCCGGCGCGCACCAAGCGAGCGGCGACGCCCGTGGCGATATCGCCGGCGCCGCGAACATAAACGAGCATTCCCGGGGCACCTCCCTGTGCTACGGTTTGAGCAGAGCAAAAGCGGTTCGACCGCTACTCTGATGATTATTTATTATCACAGTATTATACGGCGGTGAACAGATGGAAACGATGAGCGGAAACCTTGCCTCCGCGCTCAAGATCGAGCCGGGCATTACCGCGATTATCGGCAGTGGCGGCAAGTCGACCTTGCTGAAGACGCTGGGGCTCGGGCTCATGC
>CALEDY010000018.1 GCA_937949355.1 uncultured Collinsella sp.
ACAAATCCAAGTTAGACCATTTCAAATGGTTCGATGTCTGCCCGGATGCGACACTCGGAAGTGTCCATCCTCGCAGTATCCGGTTCTCAAGGTGCACGCTTTGCCGCTCATCCGGTTCCACCGGGCCGCGCGGCAAGGAGATATATTGCCAGACCGGGAACCGATGTGGAACGTCAATTCCACTCTTCATAAGTCCTACACAATATATCGCTTTCTACATTGCTCATAGAAAGTCTGGTGCAGTAAGACCGCACGTATCAGATGATGACCCTTCGATTAAGAGATATATAGAGATCGGTCACCTGTAAGTGTTTATCTACCCGCGCTTTTAGCTATGTAAACCAGCGCATTCGATAAAAAAGAGGGAGCGCCGCGCACAGCGCGACACTCCCCTAGCGATTCAAGAGAATCTATTAGGCCTCGAGAGCCTTCTTGGCGATGGTAGCCAGCTCGTTGAAGGACTCGATGTCCTCGTAAGCCATCTGAGCCAGAACCTTGCGGTCGAGCTCGATGCCGGCAACCTTCAGGCCGTGCATGAACTGAGAGTAAGAAATGTCGTTCAGGCGAGCAGCAGCGTTGATACGGGTGATCCAGAGAGAACGGATCTCGCGCTTCTTGTTGCGGCGATCACGATACTGATACTGCAGGGAGTGCTGGACCTGCTCTTTAGCATGCTTGTAAGTACGCGAAGCGGCACCGTAGTAACCCTTCGCACGGTGCATAACGGTACGGCGCTTCTTCTTGGCGGCAACAGCGCGCTTAATACGTGCCATGTTCTATCAACTCCTAGACGGTAAAACGAAAAACGGGAACGCGAACTTAGGCGAGACGCGACTTGATGACCTTGCGGTCGGCAGCGGCGATCTCGGTCTCCTGACGGAAGCCACGCTTACGCTTGGTGGACTTCTTGCTCAGGATGTGGCTCTTGAAAGCCTTGGCGCGCATAAGCTTGCCGGTACCAGTCTTGCGGAAACGCTTCTTGGTGCCGCTGTGGGACTTCATCTTAGGCATGAAATACTCCTTAATCGGTTACAGAACACTAGTTACTTGGTATCGCTTGCCGCTTTTTCCTCATCGAAGGCGCCCTTAATCGGGGCGAGCAGCATAAGCATGTTACGGCCTTCCATCTTAGGCTTGGACTCGACCGTAGCGTAAGGCTTGAGATCCTCGGCGAGACGCTCGAGAACGTTAAGACCCTGCTCCGGGTGAGCCATCTCACGGCCGCGGAACATGATGGTGATCTTAACGCGCGCGCCCTTCTTGAGGAAACGCAGAACGTGGCCCTTCTTGGTCTCGTAATCGCCAACGTCAATCTTGGGTCGGAACTTCATTTCCTTGACCTCGACCTTGGACTGGTTCTTACGAGCAGCCTTGGCCTTCATGGCCTGCTGGTACTTGAACTTACCGTAGTCCATGACCTTGCAGACCGGCGGCTCCGCGTTGGGAGCGATCTCGACCAGGTCGAGACCCTGATCGTCAGCGACGCGCTGGGCATCGCGGATGGCGAACAGGCCGAGCTGAGAGCCATCGACGCCAATCAAACGGCACGAAGATGCAGTGATCTCGTCGTTGATGCGGGTGTCATCAGACTTAGCTATTTTCCCTACCTCCATTCATAAAAAAATAACCCGGCGCTTTTCAGCAACCAGGTCGTACACATAGACATCCTCGATATGAGGAAGAGAATCTAGGTTGTATGACCAGTCAGCTGCTCATTGGCGCCAAAAGGTGGGAACCCTCGGGTTCCTCTTTAGGGCATTGCGGGAACAACGCCTTGGCGATAATAACACGTTCGAGGCGTTATCACATTACGTACACGAAAAAGGGGGCCTAAACCCCCTTGAACGCTCACTTGCGTGTATGGTGCCCGAGGCGAGACTCGAAGGGCCTTCGCTTCGCGAAGCCCCGGGCTTCGGGCGCACGGCGCCCTCGCCACGCTCCGCTACAAACAGGCCACAGGCCTGTTTGCTTAACGCTCCGCGCGCTCACGCGAGTTCGGCACGAAAAAGGGGGCCGCAACCCCCTTGAACGCTCACTTGCATGTATGGTGCCCGAGGCGAGACTCGAACTCGCACGTTGTCGCCAACGGTGGATTTTGAGTCCACTGCGTCTGCCAATTCCGCCACTCGGGCACGTAATGCGTGAGTTAGTTTATCACAGCTTGCTGTCGATTAGCTCGAAAATGGCACTTCGAGCATTTCGACGAGTTCGACCGTACGGAGCATCTCACGCGCGCGGCATCCGCGGCCATTGACCGAGGCCTCGCCCATCTGGTTGTCGTAGGGGTCCTCGCGCATGCCATTGAAAGCCGGCTCAAACTCGGCCTGGAACCGATTGTTTGCCACCATACGCCATGGATCGAGGTTGCCAAAGTAGTGACGGCGACGCCACTCCTCCCCCATCCTGCGCGCCGAGGAGCCAAACGATACGTCGGCGTTGAGCCAACCGGTCTGCGGTGTATAGAACTCTGCCCAATCGTGCGGCCCGACCGAATCGGGTGCAACATACAGGCCGCTCTGCCAACGGGCGGGCACACCGGCGATGCGACACATGGTGATAAACGTGAGCGCCATAACGCCGCAATCGCCGCGGAGCGAATGCGCGCAGTCGTCGGCAATAGAGCCCAAAAGCAAATACGGCGGTTGATAGCGATAGTCGATATGCTGTGTCAGGTAATCATAGATGGCACGGGCGCGATCGAGCGGATCCACGAGCCCGTCAATGACATGCGCCGTCAGCTGCCGCAGATACGGCGTAAACGCAATGTGCGGACGGTCCTCCGAAGTGTCCTCGGGCAGCGGCGTGTCCATATACGGATGCGACGGAAGCGTACCCCCATAGACGTCGCAATAGACGGCATCGATGTGATAGCGATAGGTCACCGAGAATGAACGCTCAGTCGAAGATGCCCACGAGGCAGTACGAGCCGAAACGTCTTCAGAGGCAACGGTACCCTCCGGCGTCATATCGAGAATCTCAACCTGAGACTGCTGGCGGCAGGCAGCCGCGACGGGAAGCCACGCACGAACAGTCTCCCCCTCCAAAGCCCCGGGGACAGATACGGACGCCTTAAGCGTAATGACACGAGTCAGTCCGTTCTGCGACTCCATCTCCTTGAGCATTTGGTTGCGCAGCGCAATTCCGTCCGTAGGATCGGGGCGCAAGCCCGGAACCTCCTTGGGATACACGCGAAGCGAATCGAGGAAGTTGTCCAGAACAAACAGCTCACCATCGATAAAGCGCCAGTCAATACGCTTACGATCAATCAAGTCGTCGAACTGTTCCTCGGTAAATTCAGGCCACTCCTCGCGAATCATTGCGATAGCCTGATCGCGCGATACCGAAAAATGAAGCGGCGTCTCGAGCATGCGATACCGCTCAGCACGAACACAAGCAGCCAGAGAAGGATCGGGATTCTGCTCCAAAAGGCGATCACAAGCTGCAACAGCCTGCTTCAGATACCCAGCATCCTTGAGGCGAAGAATCTCAGGCGGCAATCCAATATCGAGATGACGAAAGTCATCACAACAAACATCAACAGAGCACCCGACGGGCCCCTCAGTAACAACCTTCCCATCCGAAGGCAAAACATCAACAACAGCCATACCAAACTCCAAGTCATTAGAACCCTTGAAAGCCCATTGTAGCGAGTTAAAAACAAAGCCCCAACAAAGGAGCCCTCAACACCGATAAACGGTACCTATAAAAATGAATTCAGCCAAGTAACCCTGTAGCGAGTTAACAAAGGAGGCCCCGTTCGCCCGAAGCTTTTCCCATTGCGCGACTTCTGGCAAAGCCAGGTGAGCGCAAGGGAAAAGCGTAGGGCGAACGGGGCCTCCGGCGGGAAAGTTAAACCGCTACTTACGCCTTGTTGACGGAGCCAAACTCCTCCATGAGCTCCTTGGTGCGGGCAACGATGTTGTCGCGACCAGGCTTGAGGAGCTTGCGGGGGTCAAAGCCCTTGCCCTGCTGGTCCTTGCCAGCCTCGATGTACTCGCGGACGCCCTTGGCGAAGACGAGCTGCAGGTCGGTGTTGACGTTGATCTTGGAGATGCCCAGGGAGATAGCCTTCTTGATCTGATCCTCGGGGATGCCGGTGCCACCGTGCAGAACGAGGGGCAGGTCGCCGGTCTCGGCCTTGATCTCGCCCAGACGCTCGAAGGAAAGGCCGGCCCAGTCGGCGGGGTACACGCCGTGGATGTTGCCGATGCCGCAGGCGAGGAAGTCAACGCCCAGGTCGGCAATCTGCTTGCACTCAGCGGGGTCAGCGAGCTCGCCGTTGGAGGTCACGCCGTCCTCAGTGCCGCCGATGCCGCCAACCTCGGCCTCGATGGACATGCCCTTGGAGTGGGCAAGCTCAACGAGCTCCTTGGTGCGGTCGAGGTTAAGCTGGAAGGTCTCCTCGTGAGAGCCGTCATACATGATGGACGTGAAGCCGGCCTCGATGCACTTGAAGCAGTCCTCGTAAGAACCGTGATCGAGGTGAAGAGCGACGGGAACGGTAACGCCCGTGGCCTCGACGGCAGCCTTGACCATGTCGGCGCAGACCTTGAAACCACCCATCCACTTAGCGGCACCGGCGGTGCACTGAAGGATCAGCGGAGACTTGGCCTCCTCGGCGGCCTGGAGAATAGCCAGGGTCCACTCGAGGTTGTTGGTGTTGAAGGCACCGAGAGCGTACTTGCCGGCCTCGGCCTTCTTGAGCATGTCTGCTGCGTTGACGAGCATAAAAGAAACCTCCTGTAAGGTTGCTCCGATAACGCCTGTGATTTTACCACGGCATACCGCAGCATAAACGTTCGTTTGTTCACGAATATCATCCGATTGGGCAAATTTTGACCGTTTGCCCTACAGAATCGACCCGCTGGGGAAAATAACTTGACGATTGAGCGGTCTTCATGATTCGAAAGACGGCTTTCGAACCTACACCTGCATGAACGGATTCTGCATGAGCTCACGCGCGACGGTGGTCGAATCGCCATGGCCCGTCAAGCAAACGGTATCGGGCGGAAGAATCTTGGCAAGTTTGGACAGCGAGCGCATAATCGCCGCCTCGTCACCGCCGGAAAGATCGGTACGGCCGTGGCTGCCCGGGAAAAGCGTATCGCCCACAAAGGCGATGTTCCCCTGCTCAGTCGCGGCAAACAGGACGATGCCGCCCGGCGTATGTCCCGGCGTCTCGATCACCCGCAGGCAGACGTCGCCCACCTCGATCGTATCGCCCTCGGCAAGCAAGCGCGTCGGCTCACCCGGATCGGGCGTCTCGATACCCCACATGGCGCGCTGCTCCTCGATATTTGCGCGAGGTACCGCTACGTCTTTAGCGCACAACTCATATAGTGCGCCGTCGCCAACGGCAGTTCGCACCCCGGCAACCCCACCAACATGGTCGGCATGACCGTGCGTGCAGACGGCGCCGAGCACGCGTACCTCGGGATGCGAAGTGCGAATATGCTCCACAAGACGCTCACCTTCCCACGCGGGATCGACGATTAAGCACTCGCCATTTGAAATCACGGCGTAACTGTTGGTCTGAATCGGGCCGTTGACGAGCGTCTCAATCGAAGCCGCACCTCGGGGCGTCAGGTCCAAAGTCGTATCGTCCATATGCACGCTCTCCTTTTAAATGCGTCGAGGCACCAAACGATGCCTCGAGCGTAACCAATATCTATGATGCTGCGAGTCTCTCGCGCCTACACACGGCGCTTGAGTTGAGCTCCGCCCTCGCCGGGCATAAGACGGCGAGCGTCGTAGACCGAGTCGACGCTGCTGATAGAGGCCAGAAGCGGATCCAGGCCGCTCGCGTCCGAAATCTCGACCATAAAGCGCAGTGTTGCGATGCCCTCGCGGTTGGTCGACGTGGCAGCCGAAAGGATGTTGCCGCCTGCATCGCCGATGGCGATGGTGACGTCCTTGAGCAGGCCCATACGGTCCAGGCACTCGACCACAATCTCGACTTGGAAGAGCGTATCGGCGGCGCCGTCCCACTCCACGTCGATCATGCGCTCGGGATGCTCCATAAGGCCCTTGACGTTGGGGCAGTTGGCACGGTGCACCGAGACGCCACGGCCGCGCGTGATGAAGCCGACGATGTCGTCGCCCGTCACGGGATTGCAGCAGTGCGCCAGACGCACCAGCAGGCCGCTGTTGCTCTCGCCCTTGACGATGATGCCGTTGCTCGCGCTCTTGCCGCGCTTTTGCGGCTTGCGGTTGGAGCCGCGGGCGGGCTGCTTCACGACCTCGGCGATGGCCTCGGCCTTGGTGAGCTGCTCCTCGGGCTTGGGGTCCAAGATCTGCTCGACCTTGTTGCCCACGG
The DNA here is from genome assembly GCA_937949355.1 of uncultured Collinsella sp. Classification (GTDB taxonomy): domain Bacteria; phylum Actinomycetota; class Coriobacteriia; order Coriobacteriales; family Coriobacteriaceae; genus Collinsella. The sequence continues at coordinate 6,317 of CALEDY010000018.1, forward strand.
CACGCGAGGCGACCTTACCGGCACCGACAGCCGCAAACAGGTCCTCGAGCTGCTTAAAGTTCAGCTGCTCTGCCACGGCATTGAGTGCACGCGTCGAGCGCGGCGTAGAGATGCCGTAGCCGCGCTTGCGCAGGTCCTTGGCCAGCATATCGCGACCGGCGGCAGCATCGTCGTCCTTGGTCGCGGCGGCAAAGTAGCGACGGATCTTGGACTTGGCCGAAGGCGTCTTGACGATCTTGAGCCAGTCGCGCGACGGCTTGGAGCTCTTGTTGGTCAGGATCTCGACACGGTCGCCTGTCTTGATCTCGTGCGTGAGCGGCGCCACCGCACCGTTGATCTTGGCGCCCACGCAGTGGTTGCCGACCTCGGTATGGACGGCGTAGGCAAAGTCGAGCGGGGTGGAGCCGACACGGAGCGCCATGACCTCGCCCTTGGGCGTAAAGACAAAGATCTCCTGGTCGAACAGGTCGACCTTCAGCGAATGCAGGTATTCCTTGGCATCGGTGATCTCGTCGGACGCCGCCCAATCGAGCGAATGCTTAAGCCAGTTGATCTGGTCATCCAGACGCTGGGCATCGTTGGTCTTGGAGGCAGACGATCCGCCCGACTTCTTGTACAGCCAGTGGGCGGCGATGCCGTACTCGGCCTGCTCGTGCATCTCGTAGGTTCGAATCTGAATCTCGAGCGGACGGGCCGTGGGGCCGATAACCGTCGTGTGGAGCGACTGGTAATTATTAACCTTGGGCATGGCGATATAGTCTTTAAAGCGGCCGGGCATGGGATGCCACAGCGTGTGCACCGCGCCGAGCGTGGAGTAGCAATCGCGTACCGAATGGGTAATGACGCGCAGCGCCACCAGGTCGTAGATCTCGGAGAACTCCTTGCCCTTGCGCTTCATCTTTTGGTAGATGGACCAATAGTGCTTGGAGCGGCCGTTGATCTGGAAGCCCTCAAGGCCAATGCGGTTGAGCTCGTCGGTGAGCGTCTTGATGGTCTCGGCCAGATAGCGCTCGCGAACCTCGCGTGACTCCGCCACCATGCGCGCGATGCGCTGATAGGCGTCGGGCTCCAGATAGAAGAAGGACAGGTCCTCGAGCTCCCACTTAATGGAACTCATGCCCAGACGGTCGGCCAGGGGCGCATACACGTCCATGGTCTCACGCGCCTTAAACAGGCGACGGTCCTCGCGAAGCGCCGCCAGCGTACGCATGTTGTGCAGGCGGTCGGCAAGTTTGACGATGATGACGCGGATGTCCTTGGACATGGCAAGGAACATCTTGCGCAGCGTGAGCGCCTGCTTCTCGTCCATGCTATCGACTTCGATGTTGGTGAGCTTGGTCACGCCGTCGACAAGCTCGGCCACCGTCTCGCCGAACAGGCCCGAGACATCGGCAAGCGAGGTCTCGGTATCCTCGACGGTATCGTGCAGCAGCGCGGCGCACACCACGTCGCAGTCCATCTTGAGGTCGGCAAGAATGATGGCCACCTCGACGGGATGGTTGATGTACATCTCACCCGAGCGGCGCTTTTGGTTGCAGTGCTTCTCGGCGGCAAAGCAGTAGGCCTGCTCCACCTTAGAGAAGTCGTCCTCATTCATATACTTGAGGCACAGGCGCTCCAGCTTGTCGTAGCTGTCCGCCATAATCTCGGGCGGCAGCTCATCGGCATGCTTATAGTGCTCCATCTCCGAGAACGGCTGGAGGGTGGAATCATGGGCGGTACGGGCTGCGGCATCCATCGAGGTCCCCTTCCCCTAGGCCCGCGGTACGATCGGGCGGTTAACTTTGGCTAGCATATCAGAAGCGCACGAATCGAGCGCCCAGCTCCGGAAAGCCGAGAACTCCATGCGCGAGCGCAGGCCCTCCAAATAGCGGATTGACCTGCTCAATTGCACGCGGCCGGGATTCTCTGCCATCGCAATACGACGCGTGTCGTCAAACCCCGAAACGCGGCAGAAACCAAGCTCTTCGAAGATTCCCAGGCCGCTTGCCACCGAGCGCTCGTCGACCGGCGTGCGGGCATCGATGGCAAGGCACATCTGCGCGATATCGATATCGCTCGCGCTAAACGAATCGTCTCCGGTCTTGCCACGGTTGGAGCGCCACATAGTCTGCAGCGCGCGATAGAGCGTGACGAGCTCGTCGCGCTCGGGCGCATAACAGTCGAGCAGGCGCTCGTTAATGCGGGCATCGCGCGACGAATAGAGCAGGTGAATCACGGCAGGCCGTCCATCGCGACCGGCACGTCCGCTCATCTGGTTGAACTCGATAGCGCCAAACGGCATGTGGTAGAGCACGACATGGCGGATATCGGGCAGGTTCACGCCCTCCCCAAAGGCAGAGGTCGAAACGATGCAGCTAAGGCTTCCGTCTCGGAATGCCTCCTCCACACGACGGCGATCGGAGCGCGCAAGCCCGGCGTTATAGAATGCAATGCGGGTCGCGCAATCGGGCACGCGCTTGCGCAACGTCTTGGCAAGCGCTACGGACTGGTCGCGTGAGTTGACGTAGATGACGGTCTTCTCCCCCGTCGCCACGATGGACACCAGACGGTTCTCGCGGCTCGCAAGATCGCGGTCGTCCTCGAGTTGCAGGTTCTCGCGCACCGTCTCGTCGACCACCGTGCGGGTGATCGGCAGCACGCGAGCAAGCTCGGCCACGACCGGAGCCGTCGCGGTGGCCGTCGCGGCCATGACGACCGGGTCGCCCAGGGCCTTGAGGATATCGGGCATGTCGAGATAGGCGCTGCGGTCGCCGCCCTTGGCAAGACCGGCGTGATGTGCCTCATCGATAACGACAAAGCCGATGCGCCCGGAGCGCGCGAAGCGGTCGCGGTGAATGGACAGGAACTCGGGCGTCGTGAGCACGATGCCGGTGCGGCCCGAGGCCAAGCCGGCAAACACGTCATCGCGCGCAGCCTCCACGGTCTCGCCGGTCAGCACACCGACGCCAATACCGAGCGCGGCCATCGTCGACGAGAGGTGATAGGCCTGGTCGGCAACGAGCGCGCGCAGCGGATAGACAAAGATGCTCGCACGCCCGCGAAGAATCGCCTCGCGTGCGGCATGCACATGAAAGATGAGGGACTTGCCGCGCCCCGTTCCCATAACGGCAAGAACACTTTGGTGGTCGGCCAAGGCATCAAGTGCCTCGACCTGTGCGCGATGCGGCTGGTTCGAGCCGATAAAGCTATGGATAAGCGAGCGCGTGAGCTCGGTATAGGAAAGCTGGGCGAGCGTTTGGCGCTTGCGGGACTCCAGGCGAAGACCGGCGTCCGCAGGCTCTACGCCACGGCGAAGCTCGCATGCCGGGTCGTCAACGCTGGGCGCCGTGGTATCGCGGACCAAGACATCCTTGATCATGAGCTTGGGCTTGACGCGGCCCTGCCAATGCTCGGCCACAGCCTCGAACACCAAGTCGACCGCGCTATCGCAATTGATGAGCTTATCGATCTGCGGTACGCGGAACATGATGGCCGGCACACTCGCGGCGCCATCCGTCGCCACAAAGCGCATGTGCTCGCCAGTCTTGCCCACCACGGCGCGATCGCACATCGTCACACCCTCGGCGGCCAACAGCGGCACTTTGTTGCCCTGGCCAAACGGCTCAAGGCGAGAAATCTGCTCGATGGTCTCGATATTCAGCTCGGAAAGGTCGACGGCGGCGGCGACCTCGTCGGTGTCCTCAAAGTCCTCGGCGGGAAGCTCGGACAGCACGGCGGAAAGGCGGCGGCGGAACTCATCGAGCTTGGATGCCTCGATGGTCACGCCCACGGCGCCCGCATGCCCGCCGCGACGAATCAGCAGGTCGGAGCAGCGCTCGACGGCATCAAACAGGTTGACCTTGCCCACCGAGCGGCCTGAACCGCGCGCGATACCGCCCTCGATTGAGAACAGCAGCGCCGGCACGTGATAGCGGTTGGTCAGACGGCTTGCCACGATGCCCTTGACGCCCTCGTGCCAGCCCTCGCCACCCACGACGATCGCGCGGCCGCCATCGTAGGTCTCCTCGACCTTTGCCATGGCATCGCGCGTGAGCTCCGCCTCGATCTCGCGACGCTGACGGTTAATTTCCTCGAGCTCGGCTGCCAGCGCGCTTGCCTCGATGGGATCGCGGGCAAGCAGCAGGTCGAGCGCCAGCTTAGGATCGGCCATGCGGCCGGCGGCGTTCAGGCGGGGAATGAGCGAAAACGACAGGCCATCGGCCGTAATGCTCGAAAGGTCCGCCTTGGCGAGCGCGGCAAGCGCGATATAGCCGGGACGGGCGGTCACGCGCATCTGCTGGATGCCCTCGGCAACCAGCGCGCGGTTCTCGGGCGTCAGCGGCATCATGTCGGACACGGTGCCAAGCGCCGCAACCTCGATCAGCGAACGCCAATACGACGGCTTGCCCAGACGCTCGCCAAGAACCTGCACCAGCTTAAGCGCCACGCCGGCACCGGCAAGCTCACGCGAGGGGCCCTTGTCCTCGAGCTTAGGATCGGTCAGGGGCACGCCCTGCGGCACCTGGTCGGACGGCTCGTGATGGTCCGTGACCACTAAATCGATCCCCAGGCTCTCCAGATAGGAAACCTCTTCCTTGGCGGCGATGCCGTTGTCGACGGTCACGATTAGCTGAGGATGAGCGAGCTCATTAACGCGGTCGAGCGCCGCACGCGACAAGCCATAGCCCTCGTCAAAGCGATGCGGAATAAACGGCGTGGCATCGGCGCCAAACGTACGCAGTGCCTCGGTCAGCAGGCAGGTCGACGTAATGCCGTCGACATCAAAATCGCCGAAGACAGCAATGTGCTCGTGGTTGCGAATGGCACGCTCGACGCGGTCGGCGACGACCGACATACCCGGAATAATGAGCGGGTCGGCCCAGTCGCGGTCGAGCGAGGGCGTCAAAAACAGTTGGCCCTCCTCGATGGAGCCAATACCGTGCGCGACCATAATGCGCGCCACCAGCCCGGGAATGCCCAGGCCAGCCGAAAGCTCCTTTTCGAGCCCGGGATTTTGCTGAGCGACCGCCCAGCGATGCGTCGTCTTAAGCGATGACATAGGCACCCACCCCCGATAGGGGCAGGTCGCCGCGATACCTCTCACGGTTCATAGCGATGAGTCCTCTGTGTATGCCCGCTTCGGCAGGCAGATCTGTTGAACGGATTTATTATACCGTGCAGCGCGGACGCAAAACGTCGCGGTACGCCGCGGTTTCGGTAAACGATGGCAGTAATACCCTCGAAATAATCGAGCGTTTCTGCCGCACGAACGTATGCAAGCGTCTAGCATATCCATTCAAACGGATTCACGGGCAAAGGGAGTCGCAGGGATATATGAAGCAATGGGTTGGACTGGGAAAGTTCCTCGCGGGGCATATGCAGGTCATCGTTCCGATTTGCGTAACGCTCGGTGTGCTCTTTCCCCAGCAGATCGGCGTACTTAAGCCCATCGTTCCCGCCCTCTTCGCCTTTATGACATTCCAAGGTGCGCTCAGCAACACCTTTCACCAGGTGGCTGAGGTGTTCCATCGTCCGCTGCACCTGATCTTGGCGTTGCTCGTCTCGGCGGTGCTTATCCCTATCGCAGCCTATGCCATGGGATCGTTACTCTTTGGTTCCAACCCCAACCTTGTCTGCGGCATCGTGCTCGAGTACAGCGTACCCGTGGCGGTCACTGCCTTTATGTGGATTAGCATGTTCGGCGGCAACGGCCCGCTCGCGCTCACCATTATCCTGACGTCCTCAGTTATCTCGCCTGTGACGATTCCACTCACGCTCAAGCTCTTGCTGGGTGCCACCGTCTCGATCGACGTGCCGAGCATGATGCAGAACATGGCCTTTATGATCGCCATCCCCGCCGTGCTCGGCATCGTCATTAACGAGCTCACGCGCGGATGGGGGCACGAGAAACTCTCCCCCGCGCTCTCGCCCGCCTGCAAATTTATGATGATGGGCGTCATCGCGTCCAACTCCACCGCCATGAGCGAGTACGTGCTGCACATGAACACGGTGCGCCTGGAAGTCGCCCTCTTTATCCTGGTGTTTGCCATCAGCGGCTTTATCATCGGCATCCTGGTCGCACGTGCCCTGCATCTGCCGTATAGCGAGACGACCACCATGTGCTTTACCTGCGGCATGCGCAATATCTCTTCGGGCGCCGTCATCGCCACGCAGTATTTTCCCGGCGAGGTCGTGTTCCCCGTCATGTGTGGCACGCTGTTTCAGCAGGTGCTGGCCTCGACCATCGGGCATCTCTTTGAACGTCTAACCAGCGAGGAGCGCGCCAATCAGCGCAAGCGGGTCAAGGCCGGCCGCGACGCGATGGCACGCTAGGCAGCACGCTTTTCGCAGGCGCTCGCCTTGCTACGCGAGCGTTTCCAGATGCGCATGCAGTCGCTCAGCATCGATATCGAGCGTCGTCTCGGCATTGACCTGGGCCAGACGATAGCCCACAAAGTAGGGCGATACCACCCAACGTGGCAGCGCCTTGGCAATGGTCCGACCGCCCAAGTGATAGAAGAACAAGTTGTATGACTCTGCGCGGCCGCCGTGGTGCTCGTGCAGGATATAGCGCAGGGCCACCTGAATCGCATCGGCAAACAGGTCCGCTTCGGCTTGGTCGCGGGCGTCGTCGCTGGCGGCGATTCCCTGTGGAGCCGAGACGTTGACCTCAAAGAATCCCATAATCGGCTCGGTTGAGATGTTGACCGAGATTCTCCCCTGCTGCCAGACATTGATGCCTTCGAAATTGGCGGAAGTCAGCGAAGCATAGCCGTCCTCCTGTTCCAAGCCCACAATCTGCATGTGCGGATGGACCAGACTGCCGCCCGAAAGCGGGCCTTTGTTCTTGTACATGAGCACACTGCGGTACTGTTGGGAATCAATCATCTGCTGCCAGCAGCCCAGGGCAAACCGCATCACATGATGCAGCTCATCCGGTTCATAAGTCACCAGGTCGGCGTCGTGATTGGCCGACTCGATCAATACGGTCTGGCGGGTGGCACGCAAGGTCTTGAACTTATTCTCGAGCCAGATGCAGCCACCATCGCGCTGGATGATGTTGGCAAGTCCTTCCGTGTCGCAAAAGGGGCACGCGGTACCGGGGCGGCGGTTGTCGTCGGGCTTGCCGCTCGCCTGCTGAACGTCAAATACCAGCGCCACGGGTTATACCTCCAGCGGCACGATCTTGGTGCCATGGAGCTCGGAGACGCCTAGCGCCGCCGCGACCGCGTCGCGATTTGCCGTAGTGATGCCGCCGCCGGGAAGGATGGTCAAACGATCGCCCGCATACTCAATTAAACGAGCCAGGTTTTCGAAGTTGTCCTCGATCGACGTACCGGCCGCACCGCCATGCGTGAGGATGCGCGTAACGCCGCAGTCAGCGAGCGTATCAATGGCGTCGAGCTGAGCCTCAGGCGAGAGCTGATCAAACGCCATGTGGAAAGTGATGTCGATGGGCTCGCGTTTGCACTCCTCGGTCGCGCAGCCCGTAGCCATAACGAGGGCGCCGAGGGTTAGCTCGTCGAGCGCCCAGCCGCCGGCACAGGGCTTGCAGCAGCCAAAGACCAGGCCGTCAACGCCGGCGCTCACAGCAAGGCCCAGGTCCATCTCCATCATGCGCAGCTCGTCCTGGTTGTAATGAAAGTCGCCACCACGCGGACGAATCATGCACATCACTCGCGCGTCATGCTCGTGAGCGTAACTGACTGTAGCGCTAATAACGCCGGCGGAAGGCGTGGTGCCACCGACGGCGAGGTTGTCACACAGCTCGATGCGCCCCGCACTGGCCTCGATGGCCGCCGGCACCCGCTCAAAGTTCTCGGCACAAAACTCGTACAGCATAGATAGGCCCCCAAAGACAGCAGATGTTTTCCGACGGGCATTGTCACACATCCCCATGAAGTTGCGGTGGAATAGGGACTGTTTTGGCCTCTGGAGCC
>CALEDY010000019.1 GCA_937949355.1 uncultured Collinsella sp.
CGAGTTCCGCACGAGCCGGAGAGCACTTAATGTGCTCTCCGTGCGAGCAGGACTGCCCGAGCAGGGAATCTTACGTTCCGCGCCGCCCGGGCAGACGATGCAGGTCGACGGACCCGCTACTTGATCTTGGTCGTGCCCGGCGCCAGGTTGGGGTCGGTCTCGTTGGCCTCGGTCTGGAAGTGCTCCGTATAGACGTTCTTGCCATCGCGGAACATCTCGTAGTACTGCATCTTGGCGTAATCCTCGCGCGCCTTGGTGGCGGCTGCTGCGGCGGCGTCGTCACCGGTGACGTTGGAGGAGAGCGCCCAGCGCAGGCTGGCGTCCTCGTAGCCCACCGAGTTGATGGCGGGCAGCGACTCGCGCAGCGTCATGTGCGCTTTCTGGTAGTCGGTCAGCGGTGCGCCGATCAGCTGCATAAGCTGGGTGGACAGGTAGTTGGTGGACAGATCGTCGACCTCGCTCGTTTGGTCGCAACCGGCAACGTCGTAGTTAGCCCAAATGATGTAGTCGGTCTGCCACAAGCGCTCCTGGTGGGTGGCGTCGTCCTCGCCGGTAAACCACTTATCGTTGAACTTGGACGGGAAGAACGGCTGGTGATCGCCCCAGAACACCACGACCACCTTACGGTCGAGCTTGCTCAGGGCGTTGAGGAAGTAACGCAGCGCCTGATCGGACTGCTCGATGCACGAGACATACTCGTCGACATCGGACAGCGTGCCGTCCTCGACGGTCTTGGCGTCCAGGTCGGTCGTGTCGATGTTGAGGTGCATCTGCTTGTCGACCGGCACCAGACCCGTATCGTAGCCCGAGTGGTTCTGCATGGTCACGTCGAAGATAAACTGAGGATCGGCGTTCTGGTCGAGCAGCTCAAGAATCTTGTCGTAGGTAGCCTGGTCGGTCACCATCCCGCGCAGGGTATCGGCGCCCTGGAAGTCGTTGATGGACAGGAACTGGTCAAAGCCAAAGTCCTTGTAGACGTTCTCGCGGTTCCAGTTGGTTGCGTGGTTGGGGTGCATGGCGGTGGTGGAATAGCCGAGCGACTTGAACTGCTCTGCCAGATTCCCGGTCGTTTCCATGTTGTAGATGGTGTAGGGGTACACGCCCGAGCCCAGGTTGGCCATGGAGTTGCCGGTCATAAACTCAAACTCGGTATTGGCGGTGCCGCCGCCGTAGGCGCTCACGTAGAGCTTGCCGCGGCTGAGGCAGTTGGACAGGTTCTTAAAGTACTGCGGGCCTTCGTAGCCGGCGCGCATGTTCTGGTAGATCGACAGATCCGAGAAGGTCTCGTTCATGATGGCGATGACCGTGGGCTTCTCGCTGTCGAACTGCTCCTTTGCGGCGGCGCGCTCGTCGCTCTTGGCCGCGTCGGACTTGTCGTAGGCCTTGGCGTACTTTTTGAGCGTGGCCTTGGCATCGTCGACGGAGTAGTCGGCGGGTTTGGGCGGCTTGATGGACTGCGCTGCGCTAATGAAAGCGGGCAGGTAGCCCTCGCGCCAGTAGCTCTCGAGCGGGCGCCAGGTGTAGACGGTGATGCCGAGGGTGTTGTAGTAGTCGATAAGCGTGACGTGCGCGGTCACGCCGCCCAGGCACAGCACCGCTACGAGCAGGTTGGTGAGCAGCATGCGCTTGGCGTTGGCGGCGCCCTTCTGGCGATGCGGTGCGACCAGGCCGGCGTACTCGCACAGCAGCATGGCGATGGCGGTAAAGCCCATGGACAGCACGCAGAACAGCGAGATGGAGAAGGTGTAGCCGGTGCCGGCGACCGCGGCGGCAGTGGAGATGGCCGAAAGGTCACCCGGCTGGATGGGCATGGATTTAAACGTGATGACGAAGAACTCGGCAATGCCCAGGACAAAGAGGGCAAAGGCCAGGACCGCGGGAGCTGCGCCGTGGCGCTGGAACAGGAAGAACAGGCCGACCATGAGCGTGGTGATGATGGCCCACTCGAGCAGGATGCACAGGGGGTAGACCCAGGTAAAGTCGTGGTTGGACGAGACCTCCATGCCCAGCAGCGCAAAGACGCCGGCGAGCAGCAGGCACAGGACGGCGGCGACGAGCGGTTTGCCCACAAAGGCGCCGCGCAGGCGGGCGAGCTTGCCGGTGGGGGCGGGGGCGTCGGGCCCGGCGAACGCAAAGACGCGCGGGGCGATGCGGTCGCGGGCGATGCTAGCCCAAGCGCAGCCGGTGAGGATGGCGTTGGTCAGGATGAGCATCACAAAGGCGAGCGGCTCGTTTTGGGCGACGAGGCCCACGGCGCCCCAAATGGTCAAAAAGAGCTGGAACAGACCGAAGGCGACGCTCCAGGCGAAGGCGCCCTTGGTGACGGTGCCCGACTGTGCGCGAATGGCCTTTGCCTCGCGCAAGACAAGGTAGACGGTCGCCGCAAGACCGACGAGCGAGATGGCGGCAGCGAACATGCTGAGACTCCTCACAAACTAAAACCTACGAAAGCGGGGGTTTACCCGATTGTTACCAAGATATGCGCTGCATTTGCGGGCTGCGCACAACAACCAGCCATATTAACGCGCATGTGTGGCGGTACGGCGCAATGTAGTGGCGACCTGCGCGATAATGGACGGGAATTACACGGAAACGTAAAGGCTTCTTAAAGAATTGACGAGGATAGAGCTATGGGTGAGCAGGTTTGTATGACGGGGGCCGAGTACTGCGGCGGAGCTGCGGGCGTGGATACGTGCGGCTATCCGGTCGAGACTACGGGCAATGCGGTGCTGGACACGTTGGAGCACCGTTCCTCCACGCGTGCCTTCGCGCGTGATGACAACGACCGTCCCGTGGCGGTGACCGACGAGCAGCGTGCGGCGATTTTGCATGCGGCGAGTCGCGCGCCGTCGGCGGGCGCCATGATGATGTATTCCATCGTAAGCATTCGCGAGCAGGCCACGCTGGACCGTCTGGCCGATCTGTGCGACCACCAGCCCATGATCGCCAAGGCGCCCTGGGCACTGATATTTGTGGTCGATTATGCCAAGTGGATCGATCTGTTTGAGCACGTGGGCTGCTTTGAGCCCGAGTTTGTCGAGCGCACGGGTAAGGCGCCCCGCCGCGCGCCGGGTTTGGGCGACTTTGCCATCGCGGCCCAGGACGCCGTGATCGCCGCGCAAAACGCCGTGGTTGCCGCCGAGGCCCTGGGGCTGGGGAGCTGCTACATCGGTGATATCGTCGAGAATGCCGAGGAAGTTGCCGAGCTGCTCGATCTGCCGCCCTATACCATGCCGCTGTCGATGCTCATCATCGGCACGCCCCGTAAGGAGCGTCCGGCCATTGCGCATCCCGTGGTGAACCTGGTGCACGAGGAGCGCTACTGCCGCGCCGATGCTGCGACTATGGACGCGCAGGTGGCCGAGATGGACGCGATGTTCCGTCCGCATGCCCGCGAGGTGGGGGAGCGCGTCGTGGACATCTATACCCGCAAGCACACGAGTCCCTTTATGGCCGAGATGAGCCGCTCCATGGAGTGGTGGTTCAAAAACTGGCTTGGAAAATGACGAATGTGACAAAGGGACGGTCCCTTTGTCACATCACATATCGCCGCGGTAGCCTAAAGACTGTATAAATCTTTATCTAGCTGGGAAAACAGTGCATTAAAACATGGCCGATTACCTATAATCCTTTCGAACGTTAAAGTTGGGAGGAAACCGGCTTATGGAACAAAAGGCCAAGGAGGCAGCCTCGCACGCTGCGATTCCTGTGAGCATCTCGGCGATGCTCGTCACGCTGGGCGTGGTGTATGGCGATATCGGCACCAGCCCCATGTATGTAACCAAGGCACTCGTTGCCGGCAACGGCGGCATCGGAAGCGTCACGGAGGAGTTCGTGCTTGGCGCGCTCTCCCTTGTCGTGTGGACGGTCACGCTGCTGACGACCGTCAAGTACGTGCTGATCTCGCTGCGCGCCGACAACCACGGCGAGGGCGGTATCTTTGCCCTGTACAGCCTGGTCAAGCGCTGCGGCAAGTGGCTCATCATCCCCGCCATGCTGGGCGGCGCCGCATTGCTCGCTGACGGCATCCTGACGCCGGCCGTTACCGTTACCACGGCCATCGAGGGCCTGCGCACCATCCCGGCGGTCCATGCCGTGCTGGGCGATGACCAGGGCCGCGTCGTCGCCATTACGCTCGCCATCATCATCGCGCTCTTCTTGGTACAGCGCATCGGTACGGCCAAGATCGGTCACGCCTTTGGCCCCATCATGACGCTGTGGTTTCTGTTCCTGGGCGGCACGGGTCTGTTCTTTGTCTTCCAGCACCCCGCCGTGCTGCTGTGCCTCAACCCGGTGCGCGGCATCGCCTTTTTGCTAAGCCCCAACAACCACGCGGGCATCATGATTCTGGGCAGCTGCTTCCTCGCCACTACCGGTGCCGAGGCGCTCTACTCCGACATGGGCCACGTCGGCCGCGGCAACATCTACGCCACCTGGCCGTTCGTTAAGTGCTGTCTGCTGCTGTCCTATATGGGCCAGGGTGCTTGGCTTATGAACAACGCTGCCAACCCCGAGCTCATGGGCATTGCCGACCTCAACCCGTTCTACCAGATGCTCGCCCCGGGCCTGCGCCCGTTTGCCGTCGGCCTTTCCACCATCGCGGCCATCATCGCCTCGCAGGCGCTCATCACCGGCGCATTCTCGCTGGTGTCCGAGGCCAGCCGCCTGGACCTTATGCCGCACATGCAGGTCTTCTACCCTGCCGAGACCAAGGGCCAGCTCTACATCCCCATGGTCAACAACGTCATGCTTGTCGGCTGCGTCATCGTGGTGCTGCTGTTCCAGAACTCGGCGCATATGGAAGCCGCCTACGGCCTTGCCATTACGCTGACTATGATGTGCACCACGCTGCTGCTCTTCTTCTACCTGCACGAGGAGCGCAAGCTCAAGGTTGCTCCGTGGATCTTCGCGGCCTTCTTCCTTTTGCTCGAAGGCTTCTTCTTCGTGAGCTCGCTCACCAAGTTCTTCCACGGCGGCTACTTCACCATCCTCATGGCTGCACTCATCATGGGCATTATGGTGTGCTGGTACAACGGCACGGCGGTCGAGCAGCGCCAGTTTACGCTGCTGCCGCTGCGCAGCTACCTGCCGCAGCTCAAGCGCCTGCGCGACGACGACCGTTACGAGCGCATGAGCGACAACGTCGTGTACCTGACCAAGGACACCCATACCGACTACATCGACCGCGATATTGTCTACTCGATCTTGGACAAGCATCCCAAGCGTGCCCACGCCTGGTGGTTTGTGAACGTCGAGACCATGGACGAACCGCATACCTTTGCCTATTCGGTCGAGACGTTCGGCACCGACTACGTGTTCCGCGTGCATCTGTACCTGGGCTACAAGATCAACCAGCGCGTCAATGCCTACCTGCGTCAGGTTGTTCAGGACCTGGCTGCCACCGGCGAGCTGCCGCCGCAGACGCATGACTACTCGGTCTACAAGGATCCGGGTAACATCGGTACGTTCAAGTTCGTCCTGATCCGTAAGCTTCTGGCGCCCGAGAGCGACGTGGAGCCCAGCGAGCGCACGGCCATCACGCTCAAGTACATCATCCGCCGCGCCGCCGGCACGCCCGCACGTTGGTATGGCCTGGAGAACTCCAACGTGAGCTTTGAGTACGTGCCGCTGTTCACCAAGTTCAAGGCCGTGAATAAGATGCAGCGCCTGGCTCCCAACGAGCGACCGTAGACGTCGGCGGCTACACAGAGTTGGCTTTTGATGGATAAGCATGAGGCTGGGGAGGCAAACATGGATACAAAGGCGCTCGATGGCCGCGAGGCGGTGGTCGAAATGGTGCGTGAGGCGCGCGTCGACGCCGCCGAAGATCGGTTCTTTACGAATCGTGCCAACATGGACATGGCCGATCGCGTGATTTCGATCGTGGCACTGGTATTTGGAGCGGTGTGCATGTGCGCACTGCTCGCGCACGTGCTGTTTGTCTAGCGGCTGCCGGTCGTAGAAGGCTTTACACTTAGAACCACCACAAGGGAAACCACCACAAAGGTGCCTGTCCCCTTTGTGGTGGTTTTTGTTTTTGAGAGAGGGGCGGGGCGCTGATGGACGTCCGTACGGACGGCGATATTGCCGATAGCTTTTGGTGGCGGCGCACAACGCTGACGCGCCGCACTCCTCTGTATGACGCCTGCGTATCGGTGGGACTGTTGGTCGCGGCGACGATTGTGGGCGCGCTGCTCGACCATCCGGGTCTCGCGCCGAGCATCATGATCGTCTATGTGTTCGCCGTTCAGCTGTGCGCATTCTTTACCTGGAGTCGCCTGTATTGCTTGCTGAGCTCGGCTGCCGCCGTGGCGCTCTACAACTTCTTGTTTATCGACCCGCGCTACTCGCTGTCGCTTATCGACCGCGTCTATCCCGGCATGTTCTTCATCATGTTTGTGGTCTCGCTTGTGTCGAGCTCGATTGCGTTGGCCCTGCGCCGCGCCTTGGCACAGGCTGCCGCTAGCGACCGCCGCACGCATATGGTGCTCGAGACCAACCGCATGTTGCAGCGCTGTGCCGATCAGCAGCAGATCGTTCACGCTATGGCAACGCAGCTGGCGCGTCTTTCGGGCCGTCCGGTCGTGTGGTACGGCGCCGACGCCGAGGGCGATGACCTGCTGCCGCGTGCGACATACACGGCCGTGGGCGATGCCGCGCCGGTGCACGAGCTGCCGCCGCAGATGCCGCCGCGGCTCTCGGCGTCCGCCTATGTGGGAACGCCGCTTGACGCCACGTTTGGCGGTTCGGCGTTTTATGGCATCTACCTGACGGTTCGCACAGGCGACGGCTTCGTGCGCTCGGGCGACCCCGCCTCGGTGGTGGGCGTGCTGGCTATCGTTGCCGAGCCCGATGTGCTGACGCATGAGGAGCGGACACTTGCCGATGCCATCGTGAGCGAAGGCGAGCTGGCACTCGATCGCGCCCGCGCCATGGAGGCTCGCGAGGAGGCGGCGGTGCTCGCCAAAAACGAGCAGCTGCGCGCCAACCTGCTGCGCTCCATCTCGCACGATTTGCGCACGCCGCTCACCAGTATTTCGGGCAATGCCGACGTGCTGCTCGACCAGGGCTCGACCGGCACCGCGGTGCTCGATGCCCAGACGCGCCGCGGCCTGCTTCTATCCATTCGCTCGGATGCGCTGTGGCTCAACGCCACTGTCGAGAACCTGCTCGCCATCACCAAGCTCGAGGGCGGCGGCATGCATCTGTCGACTACGCTCGAGCTCATGGACGATATCGTCGAGGAGGCGCTGCGCCACGTAAGTCCGGCCGTGCGCGAGCACGACCTTAAGGTGGTGGCGTGCGATGAGCCGGCGCTCGTTAACGTCGACGCGCGTCTGATGGTACAGCTCGTGGTGAACCTGGTGAACAATGCCATCACCTATACGCCCGCAGGCTCGCATATCGTGATTTCAATTGGTGTCGACGATGGGCACGTGGCGTGCTCGGTGGCCGATGATGGCCCGGGCATCGCGCCCGAGGATCGCGAGCGGATCTTTGAGTCGTTCTATACCGCCAACCATGGTCTGGCCGACAGCCACCGCAGCGTGGGCCTGGGTCTTTCGCTCTGCCGCTCCATTGCGTTGGCGCATGGCGGTAGCATAGAGGTTGCCGCGGCGGACCCGCACGGCTCGGTCTTTACGATTGAGCTTCCCGTCGCCGACGTTTCGTTTGATAAGGAGTAACGCTGTGCCGAACTCTGCCGTAAAACCGCTCATCTTGGTCGTTGAGGACGACCCCGCCGTTCGCAACCTTATCGTTGCCGCGCTCGAGGCGCACGGCTTGCGCCATATGGCCGTGGAGACCGCCCATGCCGCTATTGCCGCTGCCTCGTCGCAGGCGCCGAGCATCGTGCTACTCGATCTGGGCCTGCCCGATATGGACGGCGTCAAGGTGGTGGAGTCGGTGCGCGCATGGTCGGGCATGCCGATCATCGTGGTTTCGGCGCGCAGTGAGGATGCGGACAAGATTCGCGCACTCGATGCCGGCGCCGACGATTACCTGACCAAGCCGTTTTCGGTCGAGGAGTTGCTCGCGCGCATTCGCACGACGCTCAGGCGTCTTTCGTATGCACAGACGGGCGGCGTTGCCTCCGAGGGCTCGTTCGATACCGGCGAGCTGCATATCGATTTTGATGCCGGCATCGCCACGATGGATGGCGAGGAACTGCACCTGACGCCGATCGAGTACAAGCTCTTGTGCCTGCTGGCGCACAACGCCGACAAGGTGCTGACGCACCAGTTTATCCTGCACGAGATTTGGGGTACGGCAACTAAGAGCGACCTGGCGAGCCTGCGTGTCTTTATGGGCACGCTGCGCAAGAAGATCGAGTCCGACCCCGCGCACCCGCGCTATATTCAAACGCACGTGGGTATCGGCTATCGCCTGGTCACCCAAGGCTAGATCGCCAACCACCATCCCAATATGAGTTGCGGTGAAATACGGTCTAAATTTGCCTAATTCCAGGCAAAACAGTCCGTATTCCACCGCAACTTTGTTATTTGCCCTTGGGCTTGCTGGCGTAGAACTTCTTCTTTTTGGGCTTGCCGGCGGGGGAGGGTTTGCCGGCAAAGTTGGACTTGCCGTTGCCGGCCTGCGCGTGCGCGCGTACTGTCACACGGGGCTTGCGGGCCTCGGGGTTGCGCAGTTCCTCGACGCGCTCGGCAATTTCCTCGGCGCTAAAGCCGACCTCGGCCATGGCGTCCTCGATGGGCGGGCGGCGCACGATATAGCAGTGGTGCACCTTCTGGTTGCGTGCGAAGTCCTCGGGGATGGTCTGCGCCGTAATGTCCTCCAGCACCACGCCCGCGCGGGCGAGCTTGCGCGTCTCGGGGCGGAAGCCACGCAGGTTGCAGCTAAAGATGGCATGGCCGCCCTGCGCGAGCAGGCGCGATACGCCGGCCAACAGCTCAACATGGTCGCGCTGAACATCCCAGGTGCGACGGCCCATCTTGGACGAGTTCGAGAACGTGGGCGGGTCGACAAAGATCAGGTCCCAGCGGTTGCGCGTCTGGCGCTGGTCGCGAATCCAGGCGAGCACGTCGTCGCGCACAAAGTGATGCTGCGGCCCCACAAAGCCATTCTGGCGCATGTTGCGCTCGGCCCAGTCCAGATAGGTGTTGGAGAGGTCGACCGTCACGGTCTCCTCGACGCCGCCGTCTGCCGCATAGCAGGTGGCGGTGCCGGTGTAGGCAAACAGGTTGAGGAAGCGATGCGCATGCTTGGCGTGCTCGCGCACCAGGTTGCGCGTGACGCGGTGATCCAAGAAGATGCCCACATCCAGATAGTCGTCAAAGTTGACGGCAAAGGTGAGCCCGCCCTCCTCGATGAGCGGCAGGCGACGGCGCGCGATATTGGCACGCTCGCCCGAGCCGCCCTTACCGGCGCCTTGCTTGCCGTACTGCGAGCCGCCGCGCGAACGCATGCGGGCCTTGGCGTGCACATGCTCGGCTGGGACATCCAGGATGCGCGGCGCGATGGCCAGAATGTCGAGCATGCGGGCCTGGGCCAGTGCGGGGTCGATGGTCTTGGGCGCGGCGTATTCGGCGATGACGAGCCAGCGGCCCGGAGTCTGCGGGCAACCCTCGTACAGGTCGATAGCGGCGGAGTAGTCGGGCAGGTCGGCATCGTAGACGCGGTAGCAGCTCACGCCCTCGCGCTTGGCCCACTTGCGGCGCAGACGGGCATTCTTGCGCAGGCGGTTGGCGAACTGCCCGGACTCGGGGATGAGCACGGGCAGCGGCTTGCCGTCGCCCAGGTCGAGCATGGCGGCGGGCTCGGGCATGGGGGAAGCGGTGGCTTCGTCTTGGGCATCCGCGGTCTGCTCCTCGGCATCTGCGCTGGTCGCAGCTTCGAATGTCGCGGCGGCGTGGTCGAGCGAGGGCCAAACCTCAATGGCCGCCTCCTCGTTATTGGGCATGACAGCGATGGAGCGCGCAGACTCGGCATGGAGCGCGCGGGCCATAAGGCCATCGCGGGTGAGCGCGGCGACCGGTGCCGAAGCGAGCTCGGGCGCGCGGCGCAGCTCGCCGATCAGCGTCATGGCGTCGTGCATGAGCGAAAGCGGTGTCTCGGTCGTATCCGCGACCACGGCGGCGCCGGCGACGGCGCCGCCGTGGTCCAACACGGTGGCGGGCTTGGCAGCGCAAAAGTCGACAAAACGCTTGTAGCCGGCGCACTTGACCATGCGCTCTGCGGTCTTGCGGGCGGCGGGGTCGATGTCTACGGCCACGATGCGCGCCTGTCGCTCGCGTGCTGCCGTCTCGCGCTCGCGCGCCTCGGCAAGCAGTTGCTTCCACAGGGCGGCGTCGTGCAGCTGCCAGCCCTCAAAGCCCCAGTGCTCGCGTGCGGTACCCGGGGCGCGGTCGGTCAGAATGTTCACGGCCTCCAACAGCAGACCGCCGCCGGCGCATGAGGCGTCGATCAGCGTGGGTAGGGCTTCGTTTTCGTAATCGTCGGCCGTCAGATCGCGCTCGCACAGTGCGGTCCAGTCGACCTGCGCCAGCACCAGGGCGGCGTAGTCGGGGCGCAGTACGTGCGCGCCCTCGCCGGCGCGGGTCGCTGCGGGCGGCAGGCGTTTGAACAGTGGGTCGCCCGAAAGGTCCAGGCTTATGCTCGCGCGGCGCTGGCGCAGTGAAAGCAACAGGTGAACGTCGGGGTCGGCGGCGTCGACATCGGCGCGACGGCCCGTGGTCTCGGCCAGACGGTCGCACAGCGCGTCCTTGGCGCGCAGGGCCGAGAAGCGCGTGTTGCGCAGCTGCTCGGTCACGCCGCGGGCGGTAATGGCGATGGTGGCGCCGGGGCGGACGATGCTCTCCCAGGCGATGTCGTAAACGCTATCGTACAGCTCGTCGGCATCCTGCGCCTCAAAGCGTCCAAGCACCACAAACACGCGGCTGGCCAGGCGCGACCACAGACAGGCGCGGTAGCCTTCTTCGAGCTCGCCCTCAAACGTAGCGCGGCCCTTCAGGCGGCGGACATGCGAAAGCCCGAGCCACTTGAGCTCGTCGGCGAGTGCGGATTCAAAGCCCTCGGGGCAGCTTGCATAAAATTCCATGGGTGACCTCTCTGGTTGCGTCGCTCCATTATATGATGGATGCTTCGTTTGCCATCGCCCTCGAAAGGAACCCATATGATTGATGCGTGCTCCGATTCCGCTGTATTGTTTTTTGACGTGGACGGCACGCTGACGTCGTTCGACCCCGACAACATGACCGACAAGGACTTTTCGGCGGTTCGCCCTTCGCAGACGGTCGTCGAGGCGTTTCATCGTCTGCGCGACGCAGGGCACAAGGCGTTTATCTGCACGGGTCGCCCCTTGTGGCTGATTGCGGACAGCCTGCGCGCGCTCGACCCTGCGGGTGTCGTGGCCATGGCGGGCGCCACGCTCGAGGTCGAGGGGCGTGTGGTGCACGAGGATTGCATTGACGAGGGTATTGTCGAGGAGCTTGCGCGTCGCATTGTTGCGGCAGGGTTCGAGGCCTTTTTCGAGGCCAATGCTGCGACCTTTGCGCTGGAGCCTGCGGGCGTTGAGCAGTCGTCTTTGATCGGCACTGCTGCGGTGCACAGCGCCGAGGAAATGCGCATCGACGGTCGTCTGCGCGTGGGCAAGGTGTGCCTTAACGCGCCCGGCTTGGCTCGCGTGGCCAACGACGATGGCTTTATCGACCGCAACTTTGAGCTGTGCAATACCGGCGGCCAGAATCGCGAGCTGAGCCCCAAGGGTATTGACAAAGGCGTGGGTGTGGCGCGAGCGCTGGAGTATCTGGGCCGCGAGGGAAATGCGCGCACCTTTGGCTTCGGCGATTCGGGCAACGACCTGGGCATGCTCGCTGCCGTCGAGACGGCTGTGGCCATGGGCAACGCCATGCCCGAGGTCAAGGCGGTCGCCGACTACGTGACCGACGATGTCGCACACGACGGCACCGTCACCGCCATGCAGCATTTCGGCCTCATCTAAGGAATCCCGCGTTCTGACGTTTGCTCAAACTGCGACTCTTTGCTTTTGCATGCTCAAGCGATTTATCAATCCAAACGCTGAGGTGTTTATACCGTTCGCCGAGAAGATAAAAACCCGCAGCTCACGCCTTGATAAACGTAGGTAAAGTGTTTAGCAGTTTATCGGCCGTGTGCAAACGAAAGGAATCAGGCAGATGGCAATCAAGGTGTTCGCTGACGGTGCAAACCTCGAGGGCATGCTCGACATGTACGAGAACGGCAACGTTCAGGGTTTCACGACCAACCCGTCCCTTATGAAGAAGGGCGGCGTGACGGATTACCGTGCGTTTGCCAAAGAGGTCCTGGCCCACATCACCGACGTTTCCGTCTCGTTTGAGGTCTTTGCCGACGACGTCGAGACCATGGAGGTTGAGGCCCGCGAGATCACTACTTGGGCCGAGAACGTCTACGTCAAGATCCCGTGCGTGACCACCAAGGGCGAGTCAACCGCCGAGCTGGTCCGCAAGCTTTCGACCGACGGCATCAAGGTCAACGTCACCACCATCTTTACGCCTACGCAGGTCGACGAGATGGTCGAGGCCGTTGATGCCGAGACGCCGTCCATCATCTCGCTCTTTGCCGGCCGTATCGCCGATACCGGCGTCGACCCCATTCCGTTTATGACGGAGTCGGTCAAGAAGGCCGCCGCCAAGCCCAACTGCGAGGTCCTGTGGGCGTCCACGCGCGAGCTCATCAACATTTACCAGGCCGAAGCCTGCGGTTGCCAGATCATCACGGTGCCCAACAGCATCCTGGCCAAGCGCAAGAACATCGGCCGTGACCCCTACGAGGTCTCGCTCGACACCGTGCGCGGCTTTGCCAAGGATATCGCGTCGCTCGGCTTCCATATCCTGCCGTAACGCGAACACTGGCTGCGCTGCGAGTTGTTCGCCCGGCCTTTCCTTTCCCTATCGCTCACGCGCTTCGCAAGGGTCGCGCTGGGCAAAGGAAAGGCCGGGGCTGCCGACACGAACTTGCCGGTAGGTTGGTGATCGGCCTCCAATCCTGCCGTGGGCAAAGGTACCCCCGCCTGCGACGTGCAAAATTGAGAGTATTCAGCAAGGTAAAGGCTTTTACCAGCTAGATAAAGCACGGAACAGCCCCCGTTTTGGCTCTGACGACGCTAAAACGGGGGCTGTTTGTGACTTTATTGCCTCTGAGGGGCATCCGGAACGGCGGAATTTGCAGAATACTCGCGATTCTGCACGTCGCGAGAGGGGGGACCCTTGCTTTAGGCGGTTTACTTCCCCTGCACCATGGTGAGCGAGATCTTCTTGCGGTCGCGATCGACTTTTTCGACCCACACCTTCACCGTGTCGCCGACGCGCACGACATCACTCGGGTGCTTGACGAAGCGGTTGGCCAGCTTGGAGATGTGCACGAGGCCGTCCTGGTGCACATCCACGTCGACGAAGGCGCCAAAGTCGACGACGTTGCGCACCGTGCCCTTGAGTTCCATGCCGGGCTCCAGGTCGTCGATGGAAAGCGCCGAGCGGCTAAAGACTACCTCGGGCGCGTCGTCGCGCGGGTCGCGGCCGGGCTTTTTGAGTTCGTTAACGATGTCGATGAGCGTGAGGGTGCCGCAGTCTAGGTCGCTTGCCAGCGCCGAGATGCTGCCCAGGCGGCGCTCGATATCGGGTACGCCGCCACGGCTGAGTTCGCTGGCGGCAACGCCGGCGCGCTCCAGGACGGCCGTGGCCACCTCGTAGCTTTCGGGGTGGACGCTCGTCGCGTCGAGCGGGTTCTTGCCGCCGCTGATGCGCAGGAAACCCGCGGCGTTGAGGTATGCCTTGGGTCCCAGTTTGGGGACCTTCTTAAGCTGGCGGCGATCGGTAAAGGCGCCGTTTTCCTCGCGGTACGCCACGATGTTCTTGGCCACGCTCGGCGTAATGCCCGAGACGTATCCCAGCAGGCTCGCGCTCGCGGTGTTCACGTCGACGCCCACGCGGTTGACGACGTCTTCCACCACGTGACCCAGCGTGCGTGAAAGCTCGGCCTGGTCAAGGTCGTGCTGGTATTGGCCCACGCCGATAGACTGGGGCGGGATCTTGACGAGCTCTGCCAGCGGGTCCTGCAGGCGGCGGCCCAGGCTCATGGCGCCGCGCACGGTGACGTCCAGGTCGGGATACTCCTGGCTGGCGAGCTCGGAGGCGGAGTACACCGACGCGCCCGCCTCGTTGACGATGGTGTAGCGAAGGCTGGGCGCCTGCTCGGCAATGAACTCCGAGACGACTTCCTCGGTCTCGCGGCTGGCGGTGCCGTTGCCGATGACGATAGTGTTGACGCAATCCTTCTTGACGAGGCGGGCGAGCTCGCGCTTGGTGCCGGCAACGTCGTGGCGCGGCTTGGTGGGGTAGACCACGCCGTGGTCGAGCAGCTTGCCGGTCTCGTCCATGACGGCGACCTTGCAGCCGGTGCGGTAGCCCGGATCGAGCGCGAGCACGCGGGCGCCACGGACGGGGCGTGCCGAGAGCAGGCCTTCGAGATTCTTGGCAAAGACGTTAATGGCCTCGGTCTGGGCGCGGACGGTGAGCTTGGCACGGGCTTCGCGCTCCAGCGAGGGGGCCATGAGGCGCTTGTAACCGTCGGCGATGGCGGCGTCAAAGACGGGCGCGAATACGCCCCGGCGACGTGGCCAACGGCTGCCGAGGCGCGCCGTGGCAGCAGCGCCGTCGACGTTCACGCGCACGCGGAGCTTGCCCTCGCGCTCACCGCGGTCGATAGCCAGTACGCGGTGGTTGGGTATACGGCGCAGCGGCTCATCATAGCTGTAGTACGGCTCGTAGGGGGTCTTCTCGGCGGGGTCGGTGGCCTCGACGACGATATCGGCGGCGTTTTGTGTAAAGGCGCGCAGGTCGGCGACGTTCTCCGGGTCCTCGGCTACCGTCTCGGCCACGATGTCCGCCGCGCCGGCGAGCGCCTTCTCGGGCGTGTCGAAGCCGGCCTCCTCGTTGACGTAGGCTGCGGCGGCGTCGAGCGCGCTGCCCTTGGCGGATGCCTGCATGATGATCATGTTGGCAAGCGGCTCCAGGCCGGCTTCACGGGCCTTCTGCGCGCGGGTCATGCGCTTTTTGCGGTAGGGCTTGTAGAGGTCTTCGACACGCTGGAGCTGCGTGGCCTCGCGAATCTGTCGCTCGAGTTCGGGCGTGAGTTTGCCCTGGGCGTCGATGAGCAGGATGACGTCCTCCTTGCGCTGCTCAAGATTGCGCAGGTAAGACAGGCGCTCGTCGAGTGCGCGCAGGGCAACGTCGTCCATGCCGCCCGTTGCTTCCTTGCGGTAGCGCGAGATAAAGGGGATGGTGTTGCCCTCGTCGATGAGCTTGACGGCCGCCTCGACGTTGGCGTCCTTAAGGTTGAGCTCGCGGGCGAGCTGGGCGATAAGATCCATGGGACTCCTTGCGTTTAAGGTGCGTTTGCGGCACAGGGCTACCAAGGATACCACCCGTCCCAAAAGACTGTTTTGAGGCCGCGTCACGAAAACGGTCTATCTACTACGTTTAACCCGTATGGGTCGACCATCCCCCGGTTTTCCGAGAATACACAAGCCGTCTACCTGCGGTTTTAATTTCGCGAAATTAGGCATGGTCGAGGGTAATCGGTTAAACGTAGTAGATAGGCCCATTTCGTGGCGAACGAATCAAGCTAAGGTGCAAAATAGCCCCCGCTCCAGAAAAATCGTCGGCAAGGTAGCAAAAAGCCCCGCGGGCAGGAGGCTGCTCGCGGGGCAAAGAAGAGGGGCATATTTGTGGCGGACCGAGGGGTTCGGCATGGGGTTTCTGCCGCGGCCGCTCTTAAGGCATTACAGCTCGACGAGCTGGCCGGTCTCGGCGGCCTCCTTGATGGCGTTGAGAAGTGTGAGCGTCTTGACGTTGTCGGCGGGGGTCACGACGGGCTCGACCTCGCGGCGGACGACCTTCACAAAGTGCTTGAGCTGCATCTTGTGCGGCAGCGCCGGATCCACGGCCGGGATCTCCATCTGCAGCGGTTTGTGCCAGTTAGAGGCGCCGTCGTAGGAGAACTGGTGCAGGCGGGGCAGCGACAGGGCGCCCTTGGTGCCGCCGATAAAGTAGGCATCAGCGTCGAACGGACGATACTGCGGATCCTCGCGAGCGGTGGCCTCCCAGTTCCAGGGGCTGGCGGTGGCGTCGGAGATGGTCATGCTTGCAAGCGCGCCATCGGCAAAGCGGACGTTGACCACGGCGGAGTCCTCGGTCCCAAAACCGCGGGCGGCGCTGGACTGCATCTGTCTCTTAT
>CALEDY010000020.1 GCA_937949355.1 uncultured Collinsella sp.
GTCGTCCTTGGTGTGGCGGATGGGCTGTACCAACTCATCGACCTGCTCAGGAGCGAACTTGCCGATGCGCTCGAGCGTGGAGCGCAGGTTTTGCTCCTTGGCGGCGAGCTGTGCCGTGCGTGAGAGATTGCCCCACGAGCAGCCGCCGCAGATGCCCACGAAGGGGCAGGGAGGCTGAACGCGATCGGGGCTTGGCTCCAGAATCTCGGTGGCGCGGGCGCGCATGAACGACTTGCCGTCCTGCACGACCTCGGCCTCGACGGTGTCGCCTGCCACGGCGCCCTGCACAAAGACGGCTTTACCGTTGTCGGCGTGCGCCAGACCGTCGGCGCCGTAGGTCATCGATTCTATAGTGAGCTTCATATCCCTGCCTGTCATTCGCGTTGTTGTTCGCACCATGGTAGCAGGGAAAAGCGCCCCGCATCCGAGGCTTTCCTCAAATGCGGGGCGCTTCTACAAACTGCTTCTACAAACGACTATTTTGTCTTGCCGGTAATGAGCGTCTTAAGACCCAGGCCGATCAGGCCCAAGCCCATGCGCATGCGACCGGGGCGATGGCGCTCGATGGCCTTGGTCTTGCCAGCGGGCTTATCGCGACGGGCGCTCGTCTCGGGTGCGGGCTTGGTGACCTGCGGCTCGGGCTGAGGCGCAGGTGCAGGTTCGGGCTCAATGACGGTCGCCTGGACCTTCTGAACCTCGGGCGTGGCCGACTGCGGTTCAGGAGCAGGGGCTGGCTTTGCCTCGGCAGCCGCCTCGGCGTTGCGATAGGCACGCTCCAGTAGGGCTTCCTGCGAGTTGAAGGGCCTCTCGCCCTCGTGGCGCTCCACGGGGACCCAGGTGCCGTCGCTCGTGAGGCTGCGGGCCTTCACGTTGTCGCGCAGCTGCATGCCCATGTACTCGTGCACCAGGGCACGACAGGTGGGGTCGAGCACGGGGAAGGCGATCTCAACGCGGTGCTCGGTGTTGCGCGTCATCATGTCGGCCGAGCTCAGATAGATCATGTCCGAGTCCACGCCAAAGGCGTAAACGCGCGCATGCTCCAAAAAGCGTCCGACGATAGAACGGACATGCACGTTTTCGGTCTTGCCCGGAACGCCCGGCTTGAGGCACGAGATGCCGCGGATGATCATGTCCACGCGCACACCGGCACACGATGCCTCGGCGATCTTGTCGATGACCTCGCGGTCGGTGAGCGAGTTGAGCTTAAAGAACACGCGGGCGGGCTCGCCAGCGAGGGCGCGCTGAATCTCGCGATCCAGGCCGCGCATGATGAGCGGCTTGAGGCCGACCGGCGCCACGCCCAGGAAGCGGTAATCGCCGCGCAGGTTGCCCAGCGATAGGTTGCGGAAGAACAAGTTGGCGTCCTCGCCGATGCCGGGATGGGCGGTCATGAGCATAAAGTCGCTGTAGAGCTTGGCCGTCTTCTCGTTAAAGTTGCCGGTGCCCAACAGCGTCAGGCGCGTAAGCGCCATGCCCTCGCGATAGGTGAGCTGGCAGATCTTGGAGTGGCATTTAAAGCCCTCGGAGCCGTAGATGACGGTGCAGCCGGCCTCTTCCAAGCGCTCGGCCCACTCGATGTTGTTCTGCTCGTCAAAGCGGGCGCGGAGCTCCATAAGCACCGTGACCTCTTTGCCGTTCTCGGCGGCGTCGATCAGCGACTCGCACAGGCGGCTCTGCTTAGCCACACGGTAGAGCGTGATGCGCAGTGAGATGCACTCGGGGTCGTAGGCGGCCTCGTGCACCAGGTCCAGGAAGGGGTTCATGGCCTCATAGGGATAAAAGAGCAGCTTGTCGTGCTGAAGTACCTGCTCGCGGATGGAGCGGGTCATATCGATGGTGGGGTTGGGCTGCGGCTTAAACGGCGTAAAGAGCAGCTCGTTGCGCAGGTGCTCGGGAATCTTGCCCTCAATGCCGAAGACATAGCCCAGGTTGAGCGGGATATCGCAGGTAAAGACCGAGCGACGCGAGAGCTCGAGCGCCTTGCGGATGGTCTTGAGCGTTGGCTTTTCGAGCGAGCCCGATACGGCGAGCACCACCGGCTGCAGGCGCAAGCGTTTCTTGAGGATGCGCTTCATGTGCTGGCGGTAATCCTCTTCTTCCTCGACGCCCTCGCCGTCCGGGTCGATATCGGCATTGCGGGTGACGCGGATGAGCGCACGGTCGAGCGGCTTATAGGAGCCAAAGCAGCTGTCCAGGCAGGCGAGGATGACGTCCTCGAGCAGAATGTAGGAGTAGGTGCCGGTGGGTGAGGGGATCTCGACCACGCGGTTCATTGAGGCGGGAATCTCGATCAGGCCCAGCAAGCTTTCCTCGTCGGTGACGCCGTCCAGGCCGCACGCCAGGTAGAGCGCGCCGTTGCGCAGGTTGGGGAAGGGGTGGCGCGGGTCGATCACCAGCGGTGAGATGACCGGCGACACGTAGGCCTGGAAGTAGCGGGTTACAAAGGTGCGCTCCTCGGGCGTAAGCGAATCGATCCGGGCGCGGTGAACACCCAGGGTGTCGAGCTTGCCCTCGATGTTCTTAAAGATGGACTCCCAACGGGTAAGGAGCCCGGGCATTTCGGCCATGACAGCATCGACCTGTTCGGAGGCGGTCATATTGCTCTTGTTGTCGACAGGCTGTTTTTTGAGCTCGGCAAGGTCGGACAGGCCACCCACGCGCACCATGAGGAACTCATCGAGGTTTGACTCGAAGATCGAGACGAACTTAAGGCGCTCGAACAGCGGCACGGACTCATCAAAAGCCTCGTCGAGCACACGGTTGTCAAAGCGTAGCCAGCTGAGCTCTCGGTTCTGCGTGTACGAGAAGTCGCGCGGCGGTCTGCGCAGCTTTGCGGCGGCTTGCTTTTTTTCGATTTTGCTCGGCATATGCATCTGTCCGTTCAGTCCCCGCAGGGGACGGTAGCCTAACCCTATTCACTATTGTCTCAATTTAGTCGACTTGTGGCACGAACGTATTGTGCGAACGGTATCTTTACCTACTTCTTACGCTGTCAAGGCATGCGACTAACTGTCCAACTCGTTTTGAAAACAATCTATATCCATACTCAACTGATGAGGATGTATGAATAAGAATGATTGCGAGCTGAATATAATCGAATCCAAATCGAATCGTGGACAAACGACAAATATATGCAGAAAACCGTTTTAGCTATGCAATTCTTAAACATGAAAATATTTGTGCAATCTAGCTTAATTCCTTAGAAAAAAGAACGTTTACCTTTGAAAATATGCTTTAGAGAACTGAAGTGCATCATGGGGGAATCATATGCGATATACCGTTCATCGCACTTTGCTGACCGTTCGGGGGCGAGGTGGAATTGCGGGTGGTTTTTGGATATAACTAGAGCTGTCAGCAAGCAGCGTCCCATACGGAGGGGCGCTGATACATTCGGCCAGTAAGGCCCGAAAGAAAGGTAGGAGGCCATGACGAAAGGTCTGCACGTGCCTTCCGAGATCGGCAAGCTCAGGAAGGTCTGCCTGCACCGTCCCGGCGACGAGCTCCTCAACCTGCCGCCCGACGAGCTCGAGCGACTCCTGTTCGACGACGTCCCGTTCCTGGAGGTCGCACAGCAGGAGCACGACACCTTCGCCCAGATCCTGAGGGACCAGGGCGTGGAGGTCCTCTACCTCGAGAACCTCGTCGCCGAGGTGTTCGACCAGGTCCCCGGCGCCCGCGCCGAGTTCACCGACCAGTACATCGCCGAGGCCGGCATCCGCGGCCAGCACATGCCGCAGATCGTCCGCGAGAAGCTGGACTCCATCGAGGACAACCTCGAGTTCGTCAAGAAGACCATGGCCGGCATGACCAAGGCCGAGATCGACATGCCCCTCACGGCGTCCACGACCCTCGACTCCCTGGTCAACTCCGAGTCCGAGTCCGACCTGATCATCGACCCGATGCCCAACCTCTACTTCACCCGCGACCCGTTCGCGGTCGTCGGCGAGGGCGTCAACCTCAACCGCATGTACTCGGTCACCCGCAACCGCGAGACCCTGTACGGCAAGTACGTCTTCAAGTACCACCCCGACTACAAGGACGTCTCCCTGTACTTCCGCCGCGACTGCCAGTTCCACACCGAGGGCGGCGACGTGCTGAACATCAACGAGAAGACCCTCGCCGTCGGCATCTCCCAGCGCACCCAGGCCGCCGCCATCGACGTCATGGCCCAGAACATCTTCTGGAACTCCGACTCCAAGGTCGAGCGCATCCTGGCCTTCGACATCCCGGTCTCGCGCGCCTTCATGCACCTCGACACGGTCTTCACCCAGATCGACGTCGATAAGTTCACGATCCACCCCGCCATCATGGGCACCCTGCGCGTCTACGAGCTGACCGCCGGCAAGAACCCGGGCGACGTGAACATCCGCCTGATCGAGGACACCCTCGAGCACGTCCTGGAGGACGCCACCGGCGTCGACCAGGTCAAGCTGATCCCCTGCGGCGGCGGCGACCCGATCGCGGCCTCCCGCGAGCAGTGGAACGACGGCTCCAACACCCTGTGCGTCGAGCCCGGCAAGATCTGCGTCTACGCCCGCAACACCGTCACCAACGACGTGCTGTACAAGGAGGGCCTGGACCTTCTCGTCGTGCCCTCCGCCGAGCTCTCCCGCGGCCGCGGCGGCCCGCGCTGCATGAGCATGCCCTTCTGGCGCGAGGACCTCTAAGGTCTTCAAGGACCCGTACAGGTCTTAATACATACATCTAGCTGCCATTAGATGTCTCCCATTGGGGCGGTGCGCTCTTGCGTGCTGTCCCAAATTTGTATGAGGAACGACATCACTATCTGAATGGCCGCTTTTGTCAGGAGCCTAGCCATGGATATCAAGACAATCGGCGTTGAAGAGTGGCTCAACGTTTGGGAGAAGAGCGCCACGTGGGATATCGCCCAGTCGACGATCTCCTCGCTTACCATGGGCGAGCTGCGCGCGCTCGACGAGCAGGACGGCGCCACGTTCTATGAACGCCTGGACCGCGAGAAGATGAACTACGGCTGGATCGAGGGTTCGCCGGAGTTTAAGGCCGAGGTTGCCAAGCTGTATCGTCGCGAGGTCAATCCCGATCACATCCTGCAGACCAACGGCTGCACGGGTGCGAACCTCAACGCCATCATGGCCGTGGTCGAGCCCGGCGATCACGTGATTGCCGAGTGGCCTACCTATGCGCCGCTCTACGAGATTCCGCGCACGCTGGGCGCCGAGGTCGAGTACTGGGAGCTTCGCGAGGAGCTCGGCTGGAAGCCCGATATCGAGGGGCTCAAGCGTCTGGTTCGCCCCACCACCAAGCTCATCTGCATCAATAACGCATCGAACCCCATCGGTACGGTGCTTGATGCCGATACGCTCGGCCAGATTGCCGAGATCGCCAGCTCGGTGGGCGCCTATGTGCTGTGCGACGAGGTGTACCTGCCGCTTGAGAACACCGAGGCCTTTATGTCGATGGCCGATGTGTACGAGAAGGCCATCGTCACCAACTCGGTGTCCAAGACCTATTCGACGCCCGCGGCCCGCGTGGGCTGGGTTGTGGCAGACGAAGAGGTATCTAACCGCATTCGCACGTACCGCGACTACACCATGATTTGCGGCGGCGTGTTCAACGACGCCCTGGCGACCTATGTGCTCAAGCACAAGGACAAGATCCTCGAGCGCAACCGCAAGATCGTGTTTGGAAACCGCGATATCGCGCAGGCTTGGATTGATACGCAGCATCGCGTTTCCTGGACGGCCCCGCAGGGCGTGTCTACCTCGTTTATCAAGCTTGATATTCCCGAGGACGACGAGGAGTTCTGCAAGCGCCTGCTGGCCGAGAGGGGAGTGCTGTTGGTTCCCGGTAGCCGCTTTGAGCTTCCCTGCGGCGCACGCCTGGGCTACTGCGCGAGCGAGGACGTTCTGCGCGAGGGTCTGAGGCTTTTGGGCGAGGCACTGGCGGAGTTCGATCGCTAGGATCACGACTCCCTCCGAAGGCCGTATTCAAATTGGCCGACGATAATCGAAAACGGACCTGTTTCCCTAGGGAATCGGGTCCGTTTTTCTATACCGAGAAGTCAAGTTGTTACAAATGAGGCCGTAAGGCGAGCCGGTATTCGCTGAGCCTTATACTGAGCTTCCGGTGAACGGTATCCAACGTCTGGTAAACGGTAATTTGTTACCAGAAATGAATAGGACGAACTTTATTCTGAATAAAAATCAAAATGGTTGAGACGAAGCGAGAATTGCGAATTCTATTCATATCAGTGCGCGAAATATGCAATTTGAGGGTGGTTTAATAAAGATTAGTTTCAATTGATCTTTGGATTGAAAACGCATTTAAGCACGTAAATACACTTTATTAAATCAAAGTGTGCCATGCGTGAAGTATATGTGTATGCCGTTCACCCCCTATATAAAACCGTTCGGGGGCAAGGTGGAAGTATGAGCTGATTTTGGATATAAATATGTCGTCAGCAATAACGCCTCACACGGAGGGGCGCTAACGAATCGGCCCTGACAGGGGCCCGAAAGAAAGGTAGGAGGCCATGACGAAAGGTCTGCACGTGCCTTCCGAGATCGGCAAGCTCAGGAAGGTCTGCCTGCACCGTCCCGGCGACGAGCTCCTCAACCTGCCGCCCGACGAGCTCGAGCGACTCCTGTTCGACGACGTCCCGTTCCTGGAGGTCGCACAGCA
Organism: uncultured Collinsella sp.; assembly: GCA_937949355.1. GTDB lineage: Bacteria > Actinomycetota > Coriobacteriia > Coriobacteriales > Coriobacteriaceae > Collinsella. The sequence goes on from CALEDY010000020.1 coordinate 6,664, forward strand.
GGAGCACGACACCTTCGCCCAGATCCTGAGGGACCAGGGCGTGGAGGTCCTCTACCTCGAGAACCTCGTCGCCGAGGTGTTCGACCAGGTCCCCGGCGCCCGCGCCGAGTTCACCGACCAGTACATCGCCGAGGCCGGCATCCGCGGCCAGCACATGCCGCAGATCGTCCGCGAGAAGCTGGACTCCATCGAGGACAACCTCGAGTTCGTCAAGAAGACCATGGCCGGCATGACCAAGGCCGAGATCGACATGCCCCTCACGGCGTCCACGACCCTCGACTCCCTGGTCAACTCCGAGTCCGAGTCCGACCTGATCATCGACCCGATGCCCAACCTCTACTTCACCCGCGACCCGTTCGCGGTCGTCGGCGAGGGCGTCAACCTCAACCGCATGTACTCGGTCACCCGCAACCGCGAGACCCTGTACGGCAAGTACGTCTTCAAGTACCACCCCGACTACAAGGACGTCTCCCTGTACTTCCGCCGCGACTGCCAGTTCCACACCGAGGGCGGCGACGTGCTGAACATCAACGAGAAGACCCTCGCCGTCGGCATCTCCCAGCGCACCCAGGCCGCCGCCATCGACGTCATGGCCCAGAACATCTTCTGGAACTCCGACTCCAAGGTCGAGCGCATCCTGGCCTTCGACATCCCGGTCTCGCGCGCCTTCATGCACCTCGACACGGTCTTCACCCAGATCGACGTCGATAAGTTCACGATCCACCCCGCCATCATGGGCACCCTGCGCGTCTACGAGCTGACCGCCGGCAAGAACCCGGGCGACGTGAACATCCGCCTGATCGAGGACACCCTCGAGCACGTCCTGGAGGACGCCACCGGCGTCGACCAGGTCAAGCTGATCCCCTGCGGCGGCGGCGACCCGATCGCGGCCTCCCGCGAGCAGTGGAACGACGGCTCCAACACCCTGTGCGTCGAGCCCGGCAAGATCTGCGTCTACGCCCGCAACACCGTCACCAACGACGTGCTGTACAAGGAGGGCCTGGACCTTCTCGTCGTGCCCTCCGCCGAGCTCTCCCGCGGCCGCGGCGGCCCGCGCTGCATGAGCATGCCCTTCTGGCGCGAGGACCTCTAAGTCTTTCCGTTTCCGGTGCGGTCTCCCTACAACCGCACCGGTTTCGCCCGTCAAACGGGCAACACTGATACTTATGTAATTCATTTCTTCGAAAGGATTCGAACCATGGGTGTTAACCTCTCCGGCCGTAGCTTCCTCAAGCTCCTCGACCTCACCACCGAGGAGATCGAGTACCTGCTCAAGCTCTCCAAGAACTTCAAGGACATGAAGCGCGCTGGCGTTCCGCACCGCTATCTCGAGGGCAAGAACATCGTTCTGCTCTTCCAGAAGACCTCCACTCGTACCCGCTGCGCCTTTGAGGTCGGCGGCATGGATCTGGGCATGGGCGTCACCTACCTCGATCCGGGTTCGTCGCAGATGGGCAAGAAGGAGTCCATCGAGGACACCGCCCGCGTTCTCGGCCGCATGTATGACGGCATCGAGTTCCGTGGCTTTGCCCAGGACGACGTCGAGGAGCTCGCTGCTAAGTCCGGCGTGCCCGTGTGGAACGGCCTGACCACCGAGTGGCACCCCACCCAGATGCTCGCCGACATCCTGACCGTCCAGGAGAACTTCAACTACGACATCAAGGGCAAGACTCTCGTCTTCATGGGCGACTGCAAGAACAATGTTGCTCGCTCCCTCATGGTCGTCTGCTCCAAGCTCGGTATGAACTTCGTGGCCTGCGGCCCCGAGGAGTGCATGCCCGCCGACGACGTCATCGAGGCCTGCAAGCCCATCGCCGAGGCCAACGGCTGCACCATCAAGCTGACCACCGACGTCAAGGACGGCGTCACCGGTGCCGACGTTATCTACACCGACGTGTGGGTCTCCATGGGCGAGCCTGACGAGGTCTGGGCCGAGCGCATCGCTCAGCTCACCCCGTATCGTGTCACCTCCGAGGTCATGGCTATGGCCAACCCGGGTGCCATCTTCCTGCACTGCCTGCCCAGCTTCCACGACACCAACACCACCATTGGCGCCGAGAAGTGCGAGCAGTTCGGCATCACCGAGCAGGAGGTCACCGACGAGGTCTTCGAGAGCCCCGCTTCCAAGGTCTTCGACGAGGCCGAGAACCGCATGCACACCATCAAGGCTGTCATGTACGCTACGCTCAAGTAAGAGCATCTAGCATCTCGCTCGGGGTGTATTGTTGAACACCCCGAGCGGCTTTATCTGGTAAAAATCTCGCATCGAGCGGCAGGCACGGCACGGAAGAGCCGCTTCGGGCGAGATCAGTAAATGATTTATGAAGGGGGGATGAGAACTATGACTGAGACCGCTAAGAAAAAGCGCGGTATGCCTTCATCGTTCACCATTCTTCTTGCTCTGCTGGCAATTGTTGCAGTTGTTACCGTTATCGTCTCCGGCACGTCCGGCGGCGCGGTTACTGCCGCCCGTCTGAGCGATTTCTGCACCGCCCCGATTAAGGGCTTCGCTGACGCTCTGCCCGTCTGCCTCTTCGTTATGATCCTGGGCGGCTTCCTCGGTATGATGACCGAGACCGGCGCTCTGGACAACGGCATCGCCGTCCTGGTGCAGAAGCTTAAGGGCAACGAGATCATGCTCATTCCCGTGCTGATGCTCATCTTCTCCCTCGGTGGTACCACCTATGGTATGTGCGAGGAGACCGTTCCCTTCTACGCCCTGCTCGCCGCTACCATGATGGCTGCCGGCTTCGACCCGATGGTCGGCGCCGCTACCGTCCTGCTCGGCGCTGGCTGCGGCTGCCTCGGCTCCACGGTTAACCCGTTCGCCGTCGGCGCTGCCGTCGACGCCCTGACCGGCGTTGACATTGCCGTGAACCAGTCCATCATCATCGGCCTCGGTGCCGTCCTGTGGCTTGTTACCACCGTCATGTCCATCGTCTTCGTGATGAACTATGCCAAGAAGGTCAAGGCTGACAAGGGTTCCACCATCCTCTCGATGCAGGAGCTCAAGGACGCCGAAGAGGCACATGGCAAGGCTGCTTCCGAGGTCCACAAGGAGGTCAAGCTCACCGGTCGTCAGAAGGGTGTTCTGATCGCCTTCGCCTTCACCTTCGTCGTCATGATCGTCGGCTTCATCCCGCTGGCCGACCTCAACGAGGGCGTCGCCAACTTCTTTGACGCTGGCGCTGTCTACGATGCCGACGGTAATGCTGTCGTCCAGGGCTGGTCTGCCCTGATCACCGGCCTGCCCATTGGCCAGTGGTACTTCGACGAGGCTTCCACCTGGTTCTTCCTCATGGCTATCCTGATCGGTATCATCGGTGGCCTGTCCGAGAAGCAGATCGTTAACACCTTCATCACCGGCGCTGCCGACATGATGTCCGTTGTTCTCGTCATCGCCCTCGCCCGTGGCATCTCCGTCCTCATGGCTAGCACCGGCCTCGACGTCTTCGTCCTCGACGCTGCCGCCAAGGCTCTGTCCGGCCTGTCCGGCGTGATCTTCGCTCCCATGAGCTTCCTGGTCTACTTCGGCCTGTCCTTCCTGATTCCTTCGACCTCCGGTATGGCCACCGTCTCCATGCCCATCATGGGACCGCTGGCTGTTAAGCTCGGCTTCTCGCCCGAGGTCATGGTCATGATCTTCTCCGCCGCCATCGGTGTCGTGAACCTGTTCACCCCGACCTCCGGCGCCATCATGGGCGGTCTCGCCCTGGCCAAGATCGAGTGGACGACCTGGCTCAAGTTTGCCCTTAAGCTCATCGTCGCGCTCTCCGTCGTCTGCGCCATCATCCTGACCGTCGCCTGCGTGTTGCTCTAAGTACCCAACGGGTACCCCACGGAAACCTTGACGATCCTGTAAAGGATCATCTGGTCATCGTCTGTCCGGTGGGGTCAACCCACCGGTAGACTCCTACCTTTAGCCCCCTTCCGTTCCGTGCGCGGGAGGGGGCGCTCTTGTGTTCCGGCGTTTTACCAAACGCCGGAACCGGTCGACGCTGCGCGCCGCCCAGAACGACAATTTGTCATTCAAAAGGCAAGGCATGACCAGAAGGTCTATGCCTTGCCTTTTTCATGCCAACTTGTACGTCCTGGACGTCGCTGTCTGACTTATGCTCCACCTGCGATGTTGCCGTTGTTGGTGTAATGGGGCGCTGCAATGGGGCCAGGTTACTTTGCGCCAAAAGGGGAAGTTGCGGTGGAATAGTTCCTGTTTGGCCGTCTTGAGGGGTTAAACGGGAACTATTCCACCGCAACTTATCGAGCGCGTGTTTGGTTGGTGCCTGTTGATGGTCTGGGTATCGGGGAGGGCGGGCTCCGTTATAATCGCCTAGAACATTAATTGGAAACGGGACGGGAGCCATACATGCGCCAGGGTTTCGACAACGCGAAGTATATCGAGCTGCAGGCCGCTCATATTAAGGAGCGCATCTCGCAGTTTGGCGGCAAACTCTATTTGGAGTTTGGCGGCAAGCTGTTTGACGACTATCACGCGAGTCGCGTGCTGCCGGGTTTTGAACCGGACAGCAAGTTCCGCATGCTCAAGAGCATTGCCGATGACGTTGAGGTCATCATCGCGATCAACGCGAACCACATTGAGAAGAATAAGGCCCGTGGCGACCTGGGCATTACCTATGACGAGGACGTTTTGCGCCTGGTCGACCTGTTCCGCGGCAATGGTTTTGCTGTCGCGGCCGTGGTCATCACCCAGTATGCAGGCCAGCCCGCCGCTGACGTCTTCCGTAATCGCCTAAACGCGCTCGGCATTCCTGCCAAGCTGCACTATCCCATCGAGGGCTATCCGCACGACGTCGACCTGATCGTGTCCGACGACGGCTATGGCAAGAACGAGTTTGTCGAGACCACCCGTCCGCTCGTCGTGGTCACCGCGCCGGGTCCCGGCTCGGGCAAGCTCGCCACCTGCCTGTCTCAGCTCTATCACGAGCACAAGCACGGCACCGCTGCCGGCTACGCCAAGTTCGAGACCTTCCCGGTCTGGAACCTTCCCCTCACGCATCCGGTCAACATCGCCTACGAGGCGGCCACGGCAGATCTCGACGACGCCAACATCATCGACTCCTTCCACTTGGAGGCCTATAACAAGACTACGGTCAACTACAACCGCGACGTCGAGGCCTTCCCGGTGGTCCGTGCCCTGATGGAAAAGATCCTGGGCAAGAGCCCCTACCAGAGTCCCACCGACATGGGCGTCAATATGGTCGGCTTTGCCATCACCGATGACGATGCCTGCCGCGACGCTTCCAAGATGGAGATTGTCCGCCGCTACTTTACCGCGGTTGAAAATGTGCGCCGTACCGGCGTGGGCGATGAGCAAGTCGACCGTCTCAAGATCATTATGAAGAAGGCCGGTATCGACAAGAATTACTCGCCGGCGCGCTCGGCCGCCCTTACCAGGGAGCAGCTGACGGGTGGCCCCGTAGGCGCCATGGTCATGCCCGACGGCTCCGTGGTGACCGGCAAGACTTCCACGCGCCTGGGCGCCGCGAGCTCGCTCATCATGAATGCACTTAAGCATGTTTCGGGCGTTGACCTTGAGCTTGAGGTCATTAGCGATGAGGCGATCGAGCCTATCAGCAAGCTCAAGACACATTTCCTGGGTAGCAAGAACCCGCGCCTGCACACCGACGAGACGCTTATGGCGCTCTCGATCACCTCGGCAACGAGCGAGACGGCGGCCCGCGTCCTTTCGGGCCTGGAGCAGCTGCGCGGCTGCGATGCCTTCTTTAGCGTGATCATCTCGCCGACGGACGAGACGGTGTTGCGCAAGCTGGGCATCAACGTGTGCTGCGAGCCTAAGTTCGAGCGCCGTGGTTTCTTCCACCGCTAAGCCTGGATAAATTGGTCTGAAAGGGGCACATCGGGTATGCATTCGGTGTGCCCCTTTTATCAACAAAGCTACCGTTTAACCTAAAAATAGCCCGCTTACCTGCCTATAAGCGATTTGGGCGGTATACAATAACCCTAATTGTTTCATCCTTTTGCGGGGATGCCGCATGATGGATGTTGCCGGCCATCATGGGGTGTGCCGGTCGCGCACGGTGCAAGTGATGCCCGTGCTCGGTTTGAGGAGGCTGCCATGGCTGGCAAGGGTCGTGCGAGTGTCAACGATATGAAGCGTGTCGAGGTGCAGGTGCTGATGGAGATCGCACAGCTGTCCGAAGACAACGGCGGATTTTATGGCTTTTCGCGCAAGACGCTTGCCGAGCGTGTGGGGGTGTCTCCGTATCGCGCCCGTGCGGCAATTGAGCGCTTGGAATCCGAAGACATCATCGAGGTCGTCTCGCGCTACAGCGACGACGGCGGCCAGCTCGCAAATGGTATTTGTCTCACGGAGCGTGGCGAGTGGTATCTAGAGGGCATCCGTGCCGGTATGCTCGTGCAGGACTTGATCAAGGACGAAGTCGCCGATCGATAACAGCGTGCATTCATGGTGGAAACGACGCCGCCTGGGCAACCGGACGGCGTTTTGTTTCGAGATGGAGAAATGCGATTGCGCGTAAGAAAAATTGCGTGCGGCGCGCGTCGCGAGTATTACAATGAAGACCCGTAAGATGTGTATGGACAACTTCTACGGGAAGCGCAGGTAACTCAATATGACCAAGCATGTGTTCGTGACCGGCGGCGTGGTTTCGTCTCTGGGCAAGGGTATTACCGCGGCCTCGCTGGGCCGTCTACTCAAGTCGCGCGGCTACAAGGTAACGATGCAAAAGGCCGACCCGTATCTGAACGTCGACCCCGGTACCATGAGCCCGTTCCAGCATGGTGAGGTCTTTGTGACCGAGGACGGCTACGAGTCCGATCTGGACCTGGGCCACTACGAGCGCTTTATTGACGAGAACCTTACCCGCGATTCCAACTTTACGACTGGTGCCATCTATAAGAGTCTGATTGCCCGTGAACGTCGCGGTGACTTTTTGGGCGGCACCGTGCAGGTGATTCCGCACGTCACGAACGCCATTAAGGATAAGTTCCGTCGTATTGAGGAGCAGACCGGCTCTGACGTGGTCATCACTGAGTTGGGCGGCACCATCGGCGACATCGAGTCGCAGCCGTTTGTCGAGGCCATTCGCCAGTATCGCAAGGAGGCCGGCCCCGAGAACGTCTGCTACATCCACGTGTCGCTCGTTCCCTATATCGCCGCCGCCCACGAGGTCAAGACCAAGCCGACGCAGCACTCCGTCAAGGAGCTCCGCAGCTTTGGTATCCAGCCCGATATTATCGTTCTGCGCTCCGACCACCATATCGACGATGCCATCCGCGGCAAGATCGCAAGCTTCTGCGACGTCGACACCGACTGTGTCTTTACCAACGAGGACTGCGCGAGCATCTACGATGTTCCGCAGCTGCTCGCCGAGCAGGACTTTGACCTGCGCATTTGCGAGCGCCTGGGTCTGGACCCGCGTGAGCGCGACATGAGCGAGTGGAACGAGTTCCTGCGCAAGCAGAATCACGCCAACCATCACGCCGACAAGGTGAAGATCGCCGTCGTGGGCAAGTATACGCAGCTGCCCGATGCCTACCTGTCGGTTATCGAGGCCCTGCACCACGCGGGCGTGTTCTACGATCGCCACGTTGACGTGCAGCTGGTCGATGGCGAGAGCCTCGACGAGCAGAACGTCTCCGAGGTCCTGGGCGACGCCTCGGGCATCCTGGTCCCCGGCGGCTTTGGCAAGCGCGCCCTGGAGGGCAAGATCCTCGCGGCCGAGTTCGCCCGCGAGCACAAGATTCCGTATCTGGGCATTTGCCTGGGTATGCAGGTTGCCGTGTGCGAGTTCGCCCGCAACGTCGTCGGCCTTGCCGGCGCCAGCTCTTCCGAGTTCGATCCGGACGGCCCGTATAGTGTTATCGACCTGATGAGCTCGCAGGAGGACGTGACCGAGAAGGGCGGCACCATGCGTCTGGGTGCCTATCCGTGCAAGCTTGCTGCCGATTCCCTCGCGCGCGAGGCCTATGGCGAGGAGCTCGTCTACGAGCGTCACCGTCACCGTTTTGAGTTCAACAACGCCTTCCGTGACCAGCTCGAGGACGCCGGTCTGGTTATCTCGGGTCTTTCGCCCGACGAGCGTCTGGTCGAGATGGTCGAGCTGCCGCGCGACGTACATCCGTGGTATGTGGCCACCCAGGCTCATCCCGAGTTCAAGAGCCGTCCGACCAACCCGCAGCCGCTGTTCCGCGAGTTCGTGCGCGCCTCGATCGGCCAGCACGAGGGTGTCGACCGTCTGCAGGTGACGCCCAAGAACCTCGCTACGGACTAAGGGTGCCGGCGAATAAGGAACATACCGAAGCTACTCCCTCGTCGCTCGCTGTGGCGGCGGGGGAGTATCTCGATTACCTCGCGGTCGAGCGGGGCTTGGCGCGCAATACGATTGCGGCCTACCGTCGTGACCTGACGACGTACTGCGCCTATCTGGGGCGGGCGGGCATTGTGTCTTTTGAAGAGGTGACCCGTCAGGTCGTGGAGGACTTTGTTGCCGATCGCCGCGACGGAGGCTATTCCGACGCCTCGGTGGAGCGCGCGCTTGCTGCCGTGAAGGGCCTGCATGCCTTTTTGGTGCGCGATGGGGCCGTGGCCCAAAACCCGACGGCAGCGTTGCGCCTGCCCAAAAAGGCAGATCGCCTGCCGGAATACCTTTCGGTAGAGGATGTCTCGGCACTGCTCGATCAAGACTTTCCCGAGGGCGAGATGGGACTGCGCGATCATGCCATCTTGGAAGTGCTTTACGGCTGCGGCTTGCGCGTGAGCGAGCTGGTTGGGCTCGATGTGGGCGATATCCATATTGATGACGGGTTTGTCCTGGTGCGCGGTAAGGGCTCCAAGGAGCGTCTGGCCCCGTTGGTGGGAAGCGCGGCGCGTGCCCTGACACACTATATAGGTGACGGGCGCACTCTCCTGGCCGCCCATGCTCGCGGGACGGAGACCTTGGCGGTCTTTTTAAATAAGAACGGGCGTCGCCTGTCGCGCCAGGCCGTGCATGCGATATGCGAGCGGTATGGGCGTCAGGTGGGGCTGGTGGGGCTCCATCCCCATACCTTGCGCCACTCCTTTGCCACTCATATGCTCGCGGGCGGTGCCGACCTGCGTGTGCTGCAGGAGATTTTGGGCCATGCCGATATTTCGACCACGCAGGTCTACACGCATGTCGACCGCACGCAACTGACCGAGGTCTATCTGGCGGCGCATCCGCTGGCACATCGCTAGCACCTCGCTGACCTGCATATTTATAAATATTAAGGGGGACGGGCCCCAGATTGCCGAGATGCACTTTTGCGCGCACGGGCAATCTGGGGCCCGTCCCATTTTTCGCTAGACACCGACGCGGTGGTGGGCCGTGTGTACCGTGGGTGGGGGAGTTTGGGGGCGATGTGAACGGTGTGTAAAGGGACGTAAAAATCGCCTCAAGGTCAACTTGAAGGTTGAGGTTCGCGGGCGTGGTTCTACAGGTGGCATCCCGCCTTTGCTGCAAACACAACATATTGTGTTTTCGAACATATGCTCGGGGGTGTTTTACAACATATTGGGGG
>CALEDY010000021.1 GCA_937949355.1 uncultured Collinsella sp.
GGACGCCGCCCTCTCAAGGCGGAGATCACCAGTTCGAATCTGGTACGGGCTACCATGATTTAGATACCCGGTCTTCCTTAGGAAGGTCGGGTTTTTTCTTACTGCGCGTGACCTGTCTGCTATTCCCATTTGCCTTATAGCTTTACGTTCTGCATGTGGCCCTTACGGGTACAATATCCAAGATATTTTGACGGTCAGAAGGAGCCTCATGACGGAGTCCTCTCAGCATACATCCAAGCCCCAGGTCGAGGTTGAGGTCTCGGGTGGAGATGACAATAAGAGCGCCCGCCGCGGCGCCATTTTCATCGGCGTCGTGCTGGTGGGCTATATCGTCTATCTGGTTGTGACCGGTCAGATGGGGCAGTTCTGGGCCGCCATGTCGAGCGTTCAGATGCCCTGGCTCATCGCTGCATGTTTCTGCATGTTCCTGTACCTGTTCTTTGGCATCGTGGCCTATGCAATCGCCGTCTGGCTCGACCCCAATTCGCCCGTCGGCATCCGCGACCTAATCTCAGTTGAGGCGAGCGGCATCTTCTTTGGCAACCTGACGCCCATGATGATGGGTTCCACGCCTGCCCAGATCTACCGCCTAACCAAAGCCGGACAAAACGTTGGCGAGGCCGGCGCTACGCAGTTTACGCGTTTCATCGTGTATCAGTTTGGCCTCGTGGCTTGGGGCGCCATCCTACTGCTCGCCCGTATGCCGTTTTTTGCCGAGCGTTATGGCGATATGACGCTGCTGTGTGTCTTCAGCTTTGGCGGTCACTGCTGCATCTTGCTCGGCATTTTCGCCGTCGCGCTCATGCCCAAGACCGTCACACGCGTCGCGCACTGCATCATCAATTGGCTCGAGCGCATGGGCGTCTCGGCCACTAAAATCGAGGGCTGGCGCACCTTCGTCGACGGCGAGATTTATTCGTTCTCCGAGAAGTTCAAGCTTTCGGCCGGTCACTTCTCGTCGATGCTGCTCACCGTGGTCATCACTATGCTGCAGCTCGCGTTTTTCTACCTCGTGCCCTACTTCCTGATGCTCGCCTTTGGTCACCATGAGGTCGACTTTTTCTCGGTCATGGCGGCCAGCGCCTTTGTGCAGCTGCTGAGCTCCGCGGTTCCGCTGCCCGGTGGCACCGGTGGCGCCGAGGGCGGTTTCGCTCTGTTCTTGGGCCATTTCTTTGGATCGGCCTCGACTGCTGGCTATCTGCTGTGGCGTCTCATCACGTTTATCGCGCCGACCATTTTGGCCGCGCCTCTGCTGGGGCTTAAGAGCGCTCACAACGAGAGCATCCACGCACGCTGGGATCGTCTGATGCGCAAGCTCGGTCGTACGCCTCAGACGCCGTCTAAGCCCGCCAAGCCCCATCCCGTGACTGCTGTTACCGTTGATCCCAATCAGCACACTCAGAAGGCTTCTGGGGCCGTCAAACCGGCGCGCAAGGCCTATGTACGCCAGACGGGCGACGGCATTCGCGTGTCTCCGGCTGCCCTGAACAAGAAAAAACATCCTAAGGAGCAATAGCGCGGTCGTGCGTTCTTCATGATGGCGGGCATTTTTGTAGCGTATGGGGGATAATCCTCTTACGTAGATTATCTCTCATCTGTTGATGAATGCTCGTATACCGAAAGGACACGTCCATGGCCACCAGCAAACCGCGTCTTGACCGCCGTATCGTTCGCAGTCGCAATGCCATCCTTTCTGCTTTTGAGCGCTTGCTTATGGAAAAGCCGCTTGCGGACATTACGGTGAGCGCCATCGCGCGCGAGGCCAATGTCGACCGCAAGACCTTTTACGTGCACTTTGGTACGGTTGACGGCTTGCTCGATGCTATTGCCGAGGACGTCGTGGAGACTATCGTCGACTCGGTCGAGAAGACGCTCGCCTCGTTGGGCAGTGATCCCAATGAGCGCGCGCTCGGTGCGGCAGCAACGTTCTTTAAGACGATTAACGAGGCCCTCTGCAATAATCTGATGCTCAATCGTCAGCTGATTGAGAATATTCCGCTCGATGACTTTATGGCCCGCCTGCGCGTCCCGCTCGAGCGCAAGATTGCCGAGCGCGATTTGCTGCCCCACGGCCTCAAGGACGAGATGTTCGACTATTACCTGGCGTTTTTGCTGTCGGGCATTATCGGCATCTATCGTACCTGGGCGCTTTCCGACGGCTCGGTGCCCATCGAGCGCATTTCGGAGGTTGCCAACAACCTGACGCTGAACGGCCTTTCGAGCCTGGAATCGCGCTTCGAATAGCATCGGCCTCTCATACCCCTCCTGAGTTGCGGTGAAATAGGGACTGAATTGGCCTTCTAGCAGCCTAAACAGTCCGTATTTCACCGCAACTTGCTGGGCCATAAGGAAGGCGCGGGCGCCCCAGGGTATCCTCGTGGCGCCCGCGCCTTTGCTTTTTGTTGGGATTGAGTCGTTAGCAGTTGCTCTTGAGCTTGCGGCCCTGCTTCTCGAACTTGTGCATGTCGCTATCGGCCATGCCCTGCGTTTCGTCATCATGGCGCTTTGTATAGAGCGGGTCGTCGGGGTCATTCCAAATGCGGTCGGCGACGGGCGCCCAGGCCTCAGCGGATGCCTTGGTCTTTTCGCGCAGCTGCTCGGGCGTCTCCTTTTCCACCAGATCGGTACTCATAGCGCCGGTCTCGGCAACCATCTTAGGCAATACGTCGGGGTTTTCGAGCATGGGGCACGGCTTGAGATAGTTGTCATTGAACGGCATGTTCTCGTAGTACTTCATAAACAGGGGAGAGCGCAGCGCGTCGAGCAGGCTCATGTCGTGGATGTTGGCGTTGGAGTAGTGGATGAAGACGCACGGCTCCACGTCGCCCGCGGCGTTGATGTGCAGGTAACGACGGCCGCCGGCGATGCACCCGCCCACGTACTCGCCATCGTTTTGGAAGTCGAGGGTAAACAGCGGCTTCTTCTCGCGCATCTCGCGGATAAAGTGATACATGTGCTCGCGCTGCTCGGGCGTGGGCATGAGCTCGGAGGTCGCGTTGCGGCCGACCGGCATAAAGTGGAAGTACCAGCAGAAGAGCGCGCCCTCGCCGATCATCCAGTCCATGTTCTCCTCGGTGGCAACGGTGTCGGCGTTGGCGCTGGTCCAGCAGGTGGAGATGCCAAACGGCAGGTTGCGCTCGCGCAGGAGCTTCATGGCGTGCTCAATCTTGGCATAGGTGCCCTTGCCGCGGCGGGCGTCGGTTGTGTGCTCGTTGCCTTCGGCGCTAATAGCGGGCACAAAGTTGGCCACGCGAATCATATCATCGCAGAAAGCCTCGTCGATGAGCGTTGAGTTGGTAAAGCAGAGGAATACGCAGTCCTGGTGCTTCTCGCAAATCTTGATGAGGTCGTGCTTGCGCACCAAGGGCTCGCCGCCGGTATAGATGTAGATGTGGGTGCCCAGGGCTTTGCCCTGCGTGACGATGGAGTCGATGTCATCGAGCGTGAGGTTCTGCTTATAGCCGTATTCTGCCGCCCAACAGCCGGTGCAATGCAGATTGCAGGCGCTCGTGGGATCGAGCAGTATGGCCCACGGAATGTTGCACTGGCACTTCTCGCGGTTCTTTTCCTGCTCGGGCCATGCCAGTAGGTTGCCGTCGACGATAAGCGCTTTGAGCAGTTTGGTGCGCATCTGGGGGTTAAGGCTGAACACACGCATGATCAGGTCGTACCAGTTGCCGCGACTCTTGATGACGTTTGTGAACGCCTCACGCTGGGTCGGAAACACGCGATCGGGAACCAGCTTGTTGATGAGGTCCATGATCTTATCGATATTTTCCTGCGGATTGCTGTCGAGATAGTCGATGAGCTTGTTGAGTGCCGCACGCTCTGTGGACTGTGTGAGCGACATGGGTACATCCTTTCACGCGTACTTAGTGAGATATTACCCATATGTGGAATTAACAGCATATAAAGATTGCCGAATGTGTCTATTCAACGGAGCAATTCGATTTGGGGAGTTGCGGCCTCACTTGCCCCCTCATAAGTTGCGGTGAAATAGGGACTGAATAGGCCTTCTAGCAGCCTAAGCAGTCCCTATTTCACCGCAACTTATGGTTGGGGGGGTTACTGGTAGCGCAGGCACTCCACGGGGTCGAGCTTTGCGGCTTGACGGGCTGGGTAGAAGCCGAAGATGACGCCGATGCCGACGGAGACCGCAAAGGCCAGCAGCACCGTGGCGATTGAAAAACTCGGCGTAATGGTGCCGCTGGCACCGAGCTCGCCAAGCACGCCGGAACCCGCGGCGAACATCGCTAGTCCCCAGGCAAGCAGGTAGCCAATCAGGACACCCAGCAGGCCACCGGTGACACACAGTGCCGAGGACTCGGCCAAAAACTGCGCGGTGATATCGCGACGGCTGGCACCCAAGGCTCGACGAATACCGATCTCACGGATACGCTCGGTCACATTGGTGAGCATCATATTCATGATGCCGATTCCGCCCACGAGCAGTGAAATGCTGGCAACGGCGCCCATGATGAGTGAGAACGCGCCCATAAAGGAATTGAGGGCGTCGATGGCGCTTTTCATGGAGGTTGCCGATACACTGTCGTACTCATCATCCTCCGCGATGCCCTTCATTGCGCGCACCTTGGATTCAATCGTCTTGCACAGCTCATCCACGTCGGTGCCCTCGGTAGCGAGCGCCGTTACGCTGGGAAAAGAGGGGTTCTCGTCGCCAAAGAGGCCCGAGATGGTCTCGCGCGGCATGTATAGCGTGAGCGAGCCCATGGAGTCGCTGCCGCCGTCGATAACGCCGACAATCTGTACCTCGCCGTTGGAGACCTTAATGGTCTTGCCCACCGCGTCCTGCTCGTTGCCGTACAGTTGATCGGCGCCGCCACGGCTGATGAGCGCCACGCGTGCGCCAGATTGGGACTCGACCTGGGTGTAGGTGCGTCCCGCGACGAGCTTGCTGGCGCCCACCGCGTCGAGCATGTCGCTATCGACGCCCTGCGCCATGACGGTATAGCTTTTGTCACCGGCCTTGTACTCGGTATAGGCGCTGTCCACGATGCCGATCTGCTCGATCTGCGGCACCATTTTGCGAAGCTTCTCAACGTCCGATTCGGTGAGCTCTTGCGACGAATAGATCTGCACCATACGCGCTGCGTTGAGGCCCAGGCTGTTGACCAGGCTGTTTTGGATACCGCCGATAAGCGAGGTCATGGCAATGACGGAGGCGATGCCAATGACGATGCCCAGGATGGTGAGTAGGCTGCGTCCCTTGTTGGCCTCGAGGGAGTGAAGGGCTTCTTGGATGAGGTCGCGCGTGCTCATGCCTTCACTCCTTTCGTCGGATTGGCGTCTGCGTAAATCATGGGCAGGTTATCAATGGCGCCGCGCAGGGTCTGCGGCGCGTGCGCGATGTACGCGCCGTCGTGAATCCGGCCGTCGCGAATTGTTACGGCACGGTCGGCCTCGGCGGCGATACCGGGATCATGCGTGATGAGCACGATGGTCTTGCCGCGTTCCTGAAGTTTGTGGAAGGCTTCCATCACGAGTGCTCCGGTGGCGGAGTCCAGGTTTCCCGTCGGCTCATCCGCCAGGATGATGGGCGGGTCGTTGACGAGGGAGCGCGCGATGGCAACCCTCTGCATCTGCCCGCCCGAGAGCTCGGAGATGCGGTGGTCCCAGTGGTCGACCGGCAGCGTGACGGCTTGCAGCGCATGGACGGCGCGCATCTCACGCTGAGCCCGCGGCACGTTGGTGTACGAAAGCGGCAGCATGACGTTTTCGATGACCGATAGGCGCGGCAGTAGGTTAAAGCTCTGAAAGACAAAGCCGATGCTCAGGGCTCGGACTTCGGTGAGCTCGTCATCGTCGAGCTCCGCCACGTTGAGGCCCTGCAGGTAATAATCGCCTGCCGTCGGCTTGTCCAGGCAGCCCAGGATGTTCATGAGCGTTGACTTGCCCGAGCCCGATGGGCCGGTAATGGCCACGAATTCGCCGGGATTCACGGCCAGGTTCACGTTGTGCAGGATATGGGCGCAGCCGGCCTCGCTCTCAAAAATGCGATGCACGTTGCGGATGTCGATGACGGGACGCATTACATGCCCTCATCGGCAGACATGCTGCCAGAGTCGCCGCCGTCGGCTGTCATGCCTTCGCCAGTGTCCACGATAAGGGTGTCGCCGTCGCGCAGCTTGGTGACCGGCACGTCCGCGTTGATCTCGTTGCCCTGGTCGTCGCGCTTGACCTGCGTTTTGCCGACCACGGCGTCGTTATCGTTTTGCGTCACGACGGTCACCTTGACGCGTCGGGTCTGTTTGCTTTCGCCGTCGGTTGCCACGTTGACGTAATAATGCTCGCCATCCTCGGTCATGAGCGCCATAGTCGGTACCATCACCACATCGTCGAGCTGTTCGGTTACCACCGAGACCTCGGCGGTCATGCCCGGCTTGAGGCGCGCGTCGGGCGCATCAATCAAAATGTCGACGTTAAAGGTCACGCTGCCGCCGCCGTTAGCGTCGGAGTTTGCCACCGAAGCGATTGCGGTGACCGTTCCCTGGCTCACGATATCGGGAAAGGCCGGATAGGTAACATTGGCGCTCTGCCCAACGGCGATTTTGGCGATATCCTTTTCACCCACCTGAACGGTGACCTTCATCTTGGAGAGGTCAGCGATCTGCATGCACTGCTTGCCGCCGCTCGTATCGCCTTCGCCCATAATCATGCCGCCCGTCACCGTGGCGCCGACCTTGGCGTTGAGCTCTACGATGCTGCCCGAGCTGGGCGCGGTCACGGTGCGCTCGGCAGCTTTGGCGTTGGCTTGGTCCAGGTTTGCCTGGGCCGAGGCCAGGTTGCGTTGGGCGATCGAGACGGCACTCGTGTCGGCGATGCCGCTGGCGCCACTCGCGCCTGCCGCATCTGTGTCAGTCGCCGGAGCGGCTTGGGCGGCAGCTACCGCTTTCTGCGCGTTGGCGAGGTCTTCCTGGGCGGCGGCCACCGCGCGCTGTGCATCGGCAACATTGCGATCGAGCTCGTCGTTTTTAATGGTCATGAGCACGTCGCCCTCGTTGACGGACTGGCCGGCTTGCACGTTGATCGATGCCACCGTGCCGTCAACAGAAGGGGAGACCACCGAAGCCGAGATGGGCTTGAGCTGGCCTTTAGCCTCGACGGTGGTCGTAAACGTGCCCTCGGTGACCATGTCGGTCACCGGACCGTCGGTACCTGCAGGCCGTGCGTTGATGACCAAGGTCACGACAGCGGCGATGAGCACAATGGCGGCCACGACGCCGGCCGCAATGCCTCGTCGGATGAGCTTTTTGCGCCGACGCTCGGCACGCTTCGCCTTGAGCTTGGCATAGGCCTCTTCGTCAGAAATCTCGGTTGCATCGCTTGTGCTGCCGTTTTGCTGTGTGGCGTGCACGGTTGTTATGAGGGGAAGCGTTTCGGTGGCACCCTCGGGCGCTCGCTCGGTATCATTCGGTCCCGGGGTGATGGTGGGGACATTCGACATGGCGTCTCCTTTATAGAAAGTTCCTCGATAAGTATATGCGCCCGTCGCGAGAGGCGGGCGCATTATGGCGGTATCTTTCGGAACTGTTAGATTGGAGCGTCAGTTCCCCGTTGTGCGAAGGCGTGTTTTCCTACGAGTGCACGACCACGCACAGGCCGACGCTGATGCAGTCGTGGAGCGCCTTGGCATCGGCCAGGCGTAGGTTGATGCAGCCGTGGCTTCCGCACCATTTGTACGATTCGGCACTATCGAAACTCGAATCGTTTTGCCAGGTAGCGTCGTGGAAGCCGACCATATTGCCCTCGAACGGCATCCAGTAACTGACCGGGCTCTCGTATTTGGGCTTTCCGGTCGCGGGGTCTTTGGCACCGATGAGCTTGCTTGCGCCGTCGTTGCTGTTGATCTGCCACACACCCTCCGGGGTGGCGTCTTCGCCCGGTTTGCCGGAAATAAAGTTGGCCTCCCACACGATATTGCCGTTCTCGTCGTAGTAGCGCGCGTGCTGCTCAGACAGGTCGACGTCGATATAGGCCTTCCAATCGGGCTCGCCCTTGGCGGTAAACGTGTCGGCCTTCTTGGAGTACGAAATATCGATATCGCCGGTCTGCTTGTTATTGATAGCGTCATCTACCTGCTTGGCGAGCGTGTCGCTGTCGATGGACCAGCCAAAGTCGCCGCCCTCTACAGCGCATTCCTTACCGTCGGCGCGTGTCCACCAGCGGGTGGTGCCCACGGTGTTAAAGCCGTTGGCGAGCTCGGCGGCCCAGCTGCTGATCTGCGACGTATCGAGCGTGGGGTTGGCCGGATCGGCAAAGCTGATCCACTGCAGCACCGAGCTGCCGTCCACCTTTCCGGCATCATTGCCGTTGAGCTTAAGGGTCACGTTGACGCCCAGGAAGTTGTTGGCGGCATCGCATGCAGCCTGAATCTGGTCGTTGGTGAGGGTGCCGTTGAGCGGTTCGTAAGCGTCGTTGCCGATCTTGGTGATATCGACGTTCTCGGCGAGCGACGCGAGCTCGATCTCGGCATATTTGATGACATGCTCGCGGTTGAGCTTCTCGTTGGAACGGGCCTTCTCAACGGTGAACATGCCGGCCTTCTCGTCATAGGAGCTGGCGGCCTCGAAGGTGCCCGAGCGGCCCTCGTTGAACTCGTCGATGGCGCTGCCCAGGTCTTCCTCAAACTGCTTTTGGTCAAAGGCATCGGAGAGCATGGACAGGTCGACATCTTGGTCCAAGTCGACCGAGTCGTTCTTGGTGGCGCTAACGGTTTTGCCGCCGAGCGACGCGATGAGGCGCGACGGCCACAGCAGCGGCTCGTTTTTGTTGATAATCTCGTGGGCGGCTTCCTCGCCATCGACGATGGGCTCGTCGGACTCGGGCTGGTAGGTCCAGCTAAAGCTGTCGTCCGAAACGGTGAGCTTGTAGTGCTTCCATGCCGAGTTGACCTTGGTGGCTGCCGAAGATGCGTTAGAGAGCGAGATGTCGACGCCGGCGATGGTAGTGTTGGGGTAGGCGACCTGCGAGAACGCCACGACGCCTACGATGTAGACGATCGCGACGAGGCCGAGGACGACAAAGAGGGCCGTCTTTCCGCCCGACTTGCTGCTTTTGTTGGTACGCTTGTCCGCGGGCCCGCGATTGTTTGCCGCGCGAGTGTGCGAAGAGACCTGCTTGGGGGCGGCACCATGTGCGGGACGCTGCTGATATTGTTGATGCTGCTGGTATTGACGCTGATTCGGGCGCTGAGAGGCATTGGCCGGGCCGTGTTGTTGGGTGTGAGCCGGCGCGATGGGGCGCGGCGATTGGACGCCGCCCGTATGCCTACTGGGCTGTTGCGGATCGGGAATCATGTTGCTGCGGTCGATTTGCGACATCGTATATATTTCCTTCGATTTTCGCCTTGCGGCTCATCGTGTTTTAACTGGGCTTGCATTATAGCGATTAGCCTGTTGTTTGTGGTGCGGAAACAGTATCAGTTTGGATAAGTCAGCCTATCCGCATACGCCGCATTTGGCGCAGGCAGAAAGCGCGGCCGGGGCTTGCGCGATGCCGCCCTTGGCCGTCTCGCGCAGGGTTGCCGGCAGGGCGTGGCCCACCGAGAGCATCACGTGCGCCATCTGGTCAAACGGCACCAGGCTCTTGATGCCGGCGAGCGCGAGCTGGGCCGAGCTGAAGGCCGCGGCAACGCCGATGGCATTGCGGTTTTGGCACGGCACCTCGACCAGTCCGCCCACGGGGTCGCAAACGAGTCCCAGCAGATTACTCAGCGCGATGGAGCTGGCGTCGAGTGCCTGCTCGGGGGTGCCGCCGAGCATCTGCACCAGCGCGGCGGCGGCCATGGCGGCGGCGCTTCCCACCTCGGCCTGGCAGCCGCCCTCGGCGCCGGCGACGCAGGCGCTCGTGGTGAGGTTGAGGCCGATGGCGGCGGCGCAGTAGAGGGCGTCCATGACCTGCTCGTCATTGAGCTGCAGGTGGTCGGCCAGGGCCAGCACGCAGCCGGGCACGACGCCCGCGGAGCCTGCCGTGGGGGCCGCGACGATCACGCCCATAGTGGCGGAGCGCTCAAGTACGGCCATGGCACGTGCCACGGCTTCGGTCTGTACGGCGCCCATTAAACTGGAGCTAAGGTCGTTGCGGCCGGTGGCATCGACGAGCTTAGCCTCGCCGCCGATAAGCCCGCCGAGCGAGCGCTGCGGATTGGCGATGGGGGCCGTGGTCTCCTCGCGCATGACGTCGAGCACGCGGCGCATGGCGGCGACGGCGTGCGCCTCGCCGGTAAGGCGCCCCTCGCGCACGGCCATGACGGCGCCGATGCTGAGTCCCAGCTCCTCGCACGCGTCGAGCAGTTGCTCGCCGTCGTCGAAGATCTCCTTGGCCGAGACGCCGGGGGAGAGCGATGACGCCGAGCCGGGGAGCTCAATAAAGGTGGCGTAGCCGACGTTGTCGAGTTTGCGCACCATGGGGATGACGGTGTCATCGGGTGCGCCGTCGGTCTCAAAGACGGAGTAGGCCTGGCCGCCCACCTCGGTGCGGTAGGTACGGCAGAAGGCGATATTCACGTGCGCGTAGGCAAGCAGATTCGTGAGTGCGGCGAGTACGCCGGGGACGTCCTGATGCGCCACGAAGAGCGTGGAATACATGCCCGAGATGTCGACGCCGACGCCGTTGATGCGGCTGATGCGCATCTTGCCACCGCCCAGGCTCTCACCGCGGACCTGCGCCGTAGCGCCCGTGTCGTCAACCATCTCGATGTCGACGGTGTTGGGGTGGATGGAGGCGTCGTCGCCCTTGATGTCAAAGTGATATTCGAGGCCCTGCTCGCGTGCGAGGTCGAAGGCCTGCTTGATATTCTCGTCGTCGGTGTCGAGCCCCAGGATGCCCGCGACGAGCGCGCGGTCGGTGCCGTGGCCGCGGTAGGTATGGGCAAAGGAGTTCCACAGGCCAAAGGTGACCTTGGTGATGCGGCCCTCGAGCAGGCTGGCGGCCACCTGGGCGCAACGCAGGGCGCCGGCGGTGTGCGATGAGCTGGGGCCGACCATGACGGGCCCCAAGATCTCGAATGCCGAGGTCGTAGCTAGTGTTTGCGGCTTGCCTGCCATGGCTGCTCCTTTGATTTGTCTCGTCGTCCCGAGGGGCGGGGCATACTCTGTCCCGTCGTTCCGAGGGCTTTAGTATTTGGTCGCCTGCTCGGACAGTCCTGGCTCGCACGGAGGCCACATTAAGTGGCCTCCGGC
>CALEDY010000022.1 GCA_937949355.1 uncultured Collinsella sp.
CGCTCGCCGCCGTGGCCTCGGCCGTCGCACACGCCACCGGCCATCAGGTTCGCTCGCTGCCGATCACGCCCGAGAAGGCACTGCTGGGGGAGTAGCGGGTCAGCGAACAAGTCGTAATTGGCGGGGCGGGGCAACTCGTCCCGCCTTTTGCACTCGTGGTGAGGTCGTGAGCCTGTAAAAGGTGTGCGTGCGCTTGTCGTTCGTATCTGCTATCATTCCTAGTCTGTGCGCTCATGCGGGCGTGGCGGAATTGGTAGACGCGCCAGATTTAGGTTCTGGTGGGATTCCCGTGAAGGTTCGAGTCCTTTCGCCCGCACCAACGCACCTGCGTCGGCTTTCGCCGTCGCGACTCTTTGTTGCATAAAGGTACCAGCACCTCAGATAAGCTGGGCAGTATGAGGAGGAACGTGTTGAACATCACCGCTTCTGACGTCAAGGACGCCAAGCTCACCGCTACGGTCACCATCCCGGCCGCCGACGTCGACGCCGCGATCAAGAAGGCCTACAAGGACACCGCCAAGAAGTACCGCTTCCCGGGCTTCCGCGCTGGTAAGGCTCCCCGTCCGGTCATCGACTCCGCGCTTGGCGCCGAGGCTACCCTTGCTCAGGCCACCAACGACCTGATTGCCGCCAACGAGCCCGTCGTCCTCAACGAGCTGGACATCGTCCCCACCAAGAGCGGTGACTACAAGGAGCTCGACCTCGCTAAGGATCACGAGGACTACACCTACACCGTCGAGTTCTCCCTGCGTCCTGCTGCCGAGCTTTCCTCCTTCGACGCCGTCGAGATCGAGATGCCTCCCGCGGAGGTCACCGAGTCCGAGATCAACAACCAGGTCGAGATTCTCCTCAACTACCGTGCCACCTTCGAGGACGTCGAGGGTCGCGCCGTTGAGGCTGACGACTACGTGACCGTCGACCTCAAGGCCGTCGAGAACGCCGACAACTTCGCTGCCGAGGGCCGCATGCTCATCGCCGGTAGCGACAGCAACCCGGCAGAGTTCAACGAGGCCCTGATCGGTGCCAACGTTGACGACGTCAAGACCGTCACCTGGACCGACGAGGTCGAGGAGGGCGAGGAGGCCGAGACCCACACCGTCGAGGTCACCGTCAAGGGCATCAAGGTCCGCAACACCCCCGAGCTCACCGACGAGCTCGTCAAGTCCGACTTTGGCTTCGACAGCATCGAGGCCATGCGCGACGCCATCAAGATCGAGATCGAGCAGGACAAGGCTTCCCGCCTCCCGGCCGAGAAGGAGAACCGTTGTGTCTCCGCTCTCGCCGAGCGTCTGCAGCTCGACGAGATGGACGCCGACTACGAGCAGTCCGTCTTTGAGGAGCTTGGCCAGAACTTCCTGTCCAACCTCGCAGCCCGCGGCATGACGCTGGACACCTGGCTGCCCGCTTCCGGTCTGACCATGGAGCAGTTCATCGGCGACCTGCACAAGCAGGCCAACGACGTTGCCCGTGAGTCCCTGGCTCTCGACGCCCTCGCCCGTGAGCTCAAGATCGAGGTCACCGAGGACGACATCAACGCCGAGTTCGAGAAGGCCGGCGTCAAGGACGTCGAGGCTTCCAAGGCAGAGTTCATCGCCGATGGCCGCATGCCCGCCGTCCGCGAGTCCATCCGTCGCTCCAAGGCCGTCGACCACCTGGTCGAGAACGCCAAGGTGACCGAGGTCGACGAGACCGCCAAGGACGCCGAGTAATTCTCGCCACCTTTTCCGCGAGCGCATGGATGCGCCCGTGATGGGGTAAAGTTATAAGCCGGTTATCCGGTTGCTTCGTACGGTGCCAGCCAATGCATAGCATGCGGGCACCGTACGTTTGTCTAGAACCATTATTGGTCCGTAAGAGAAATGGAGATGCGTATGATCGCTAAGTTCGATTCCGCCCTCGTGCCATACGTTATCGAGCAGACACCGCGCGGCGAGCGCAGCTACGATATCTATTCGCGCCTGCTCAACGACCGCATCATCTTCTTGGGCGAGGAGATCAACTCCGTCAGCGCCAACCTGGTCGTTGCCCAGCTGCTGCATCTTGAGAGCCAGGATGCCGAGAAGGATATCTCGCTCTATATCAATTCGCCCGGCGGCGAGGTCTATTCCGGTCTGGCGATTCTGGACACCATGAACTTCATTAAGCCGCAGGTCTCCACCATTTGCGTCGGTATGGCCGCGTCTATGGCCGCCGTGCTGCTTTCGGCCGGCGCCAAGGGCAAGCGCTTCTGCCTGCCGCACTCCAAGGTCATGATTCACCAGCCTAGTGGCGGTGCCCAGGGCCAGCAGACCGAAATCGAGATCGTGGCCGAGGAGATTAAGAAGACCCGCCGCGAGCTCAACCAAATCCTGTCCGACGCCTCGGGCCAGCCGATCGAGAAGGTTCAGGCCGATACCGAGCGCGACAACTACCTGACCGCTGCCGAGGCCCTCGACTACGGCCTGATCGACCGTATCGTCACCTCGCGCGATCTTGCCGCGAAGGACGCCTAGGATGGCCGGTAACATGCAGGATAACTTTGACGAGAACGGCAACCCCATTCGCTGCTCCTTCTGCGGAAAAGAGCAGGGTCAGGTTCGTCGTCTCGTAAAGGGTCCGACCAACATCTTTATCTGCGACGAGTGCGTCGCCGCCTGCTCCGAGATCCTTGAGGAGTCACTGGCTTCGGACTTTATGGACGCCGCCCGCAACGGCAATCTCCCGGGTTTCCTCAACGACCACGGCCAGGCTGCGTCCCAGCCCGCCGTTGACCCCGAGGCCGAGGGCTTTGAGCTCGAGGACGACCGTCAGGTCATCACGCACGTGCCAACGCCGCACGAGATCTATGACGAGCTTTCGGCCTATGTTATGGGCCAGGAGGACGCCAAACGCGCCATGTCGGTTGCCGTGTACAACCACTATCGCCGCGTGATCGAGGGTGGCGCCGCGGTGTCCGCCTTTGACGAGGCTGACGGTATGGGCGGCCAGTTTGATGACGATATGGACGAGGTGGAGCTCGCCAAGTCCAATATTCTGCTGCTTGGCCCCACCGGTACCGGTAAGACGCTGCTGGCCCAGACGCTCGCGCGCATCCTCGAGGTGCCGTTTGCTATCGCCGACGCCACTGCGCTTACCCTGTCTCTTATACACATCTCCGAGCCCACGAGACTCCTG
>CALEDY010000023.1 GCA_937949355.1 uncultured Collinsella sp.
ACGCCCTCACGCGCATCCAGACGGCTCCGACCGCCGATTTGGGCTTTGCGCAGCTTGATCTTTCGCGCGGGGTGCGCCAGGGAGCCGGCGAGGTTGTCTACGGGGCCGGTAAAACCGCCGATCAGATTGCCGCCATTATCGAAGCACTGCGCGATGCCGGCCAGGAGCGCATCCTGGTCACGCGCCTGGATGCCGAAAAAGCCGCGCGCACCGCTGAGCTTCTTGGCAACGGCATCGACTTGGGATATGTCCCGGACGCACAGCTCGCCCTCGTGGGCGGCAAGCCCTCCCCCACCGGCAACGGACGCATCGTCGTCGCCTGCGCCGGCACGAGCGACCTGCCCGTTGCCGAGGAAGCCGCGTTGACGGCCGAGTTCTATGGCAACGAGGTCGACCGCCTCTACGACGTGGGTGTCGCCGGCCTGCACCGTCTGCTCGCGCATGCCGAGGAACTCGCCCAGGCACAGGTGGTCATCGCCATTGCCGGCATGGAGGGCGCACTGGCGAGCGTTGTCGGCGGCCTGGTAAGCTGTCCGGTCATAGCCGTTCCCACCAGTGTGGGTTACGGCGCGAGCTTTGGTGGCGTAGCCGCGCTGCTCGCCATGCTCAACTCCTGCGCCAGCGGCGTTTCGGTCGTCAACATCGACAACGGCTTTGGTGCCGCCTACCAGGCAAGTCTTATCAATCATCTGAGCGCCGGCACGCCCTGCGCCCGTTAAGGAGCATTCCATGTCCAATCATCAGCACACGCTTATCATCGACGGCACCTCGGGCATCAGCGGCGATATGACCGTCGCGGCCCTGCTCGACCTAGGCGCCAGCGAGGAGCACCTGCGCGAGCAGCTCGCCACGCTGCCGGTCGACGGCTTTACGATCGCCGTCACACGCGTAAGCAAGCATGGCATCGACGCCTGCGACTTTGACGTCCAGCTTGCAGAGGAACTCGAGAACCACGATCACGATATGGCCTGGCTCTACGGCAACGAAGCAGCTGCCGAGCACACGCACGAGCATGAGCACCACCATCATCACGACCATGGCGAGCATGTCCACTGCCACGAGCACGCGCATGAGCACGGCCACGACCACGAGGGCCACCATCACGCCCACCACCATCACCACCGTTCTTTGGCTGACGCCACCGCCATCATCGATGGCTCGCAGCTAAGCGATGGCGCCAAGCGTCGCGCGCTCGCCATCTTTACCGCGCTCGCCGCCGCCGAGGCCAAGGCCCACGGCAAAACGCCCGAGACCGTCATGTTCCACGAGGTGGGCGCCGTCGACTCCATCGTCGACGTCTGCTCCGTCGCCATCTGCCTCGACAACCTGGGCATCGAAGACATCGTGGTCGAGTCGCTCTCCGAGGGTCACGGCACCATCCACTGTGCCCACGGCCTTATGCCCATCCCGGTGCCCGCCGTCGTCAACCTATGCCAAGCAGGCAATATCGCCCTCACGCCCGCACCGGTCGCCGGCGAGCTCGTGACGCCCACGGGTGCCGCCATCGTCGCCGCACTGCGCACGTCCGAGCACCTGCCGGCCCGCTACCGCATCGAGGCCGTCGGCTACGGCGCCGGTAAGCGCCCCTACGAGGGCTGCTCCGGCACGCTCCGTTGCCTGCTTGTTCATGTGGATGCATAGCCATGGATGCCCGCAAAACCAAAAGCCGCGCCGCTATTGTCACGGCATTTTCCGAGCTCCTTCGCGAGGAGGACTACGGCAAGATCACCGTCGGCGACATCATCGCGCGCGCTCACGTAGGCCGCGCGACATTCTACGGCCTCTTCAAGAGCAAGGATGACCTACTGTCCGAACTCGTGAGCGACATCTGCACCCACGCCCTCGACGACGATGGCACACCGCTCGATGATCCGCTCGTACAAGTCGAGCATATCCTCAACAACCTCTGGGAACGCCGCCAGGGCGTACGAGCCCTCGTAGCCGGCGCCGGCTCACGCGTCTTCGCCGACTGCTTACGCAAGACCATCATGTCACGAGCAGCCGAAACCGTCCCCACCGACCCAAACGGCCCCGCCGCCACCATGGACCGAAGCTTCCTACTACACCACATAGCCTCAAGCTTCGTAGGAATGGTCCAATGGTGGGCCTGGCACAACTTCCAAGCAGAAAAAGCCGACGTAGCCAAAGACTACCTATCAGCCATCAAACCCCTCTTCAACTAAGCAACCACTCCGCCCCAAAGTTCAAACCCCATCTCAAAGCCCCACCCAATCAAAAGCACAATCCATCCCAAAGTGCCAACAACAGCCCAACGCCCCCACCAGCAACAAGCCCCTTACATCCAAATTCAGATATATATGTAGTGTTGCTTGCTCAAACACAACCGAGCCCGGACCTTATAGAGCTGTCCTTCGACTAGAACATGCCCAAGAAACCATGCACAAACAGTGCAGCCACGATAGCACCGACAAACGGAGCGATACCAGGAACAAGCAGGCCGTACTTCCAGTTGTTGTCGGCCTTGTTCTTAATCGGCAGCACCTGATAGGCCATGCGAGGACCAAGGTCACGGGCCTGGTTCATGGCGAAGCCAGTGATGCCGCCCATGCCCATGCCAACGGCCCAAACGATCAGGCCAACGCAGATGGCGAGCATCAGAACGTTCTCGCCGGCGCGGCTAGCGGCAGCAAGGATGGCGCTGATGAACACAAAAGTGCAGATAGCCTCGCAGAAGAAGTTACGGGCATAGTTCGTACCCTCGGTGGTGGGGTTGGTCGAGAAAATGTTGCGCTGGGCAATGGGGTCGACGACGCCCTCGGAAGCCTTGAACTCATCGGCATACATAAACCAGGCGATTACGGCACCCACAAAGCCGCCGAGCATATCGGCAATCATGAAGGGGATGCAGCTGCCCCACGGCACCAAGCCGACGATGCACTGGGCAAGCACCATGGCGGGGTTCATGCACACGGCGCCGCCAAAGACAAACAGGCAGACCGAGATGCCAAAAGACCAGGTGGTGATGGCAAACATATGGCCGGAGCCCTGATACTTGGTGCCCTTGAGCACGGTATCGCAGTGCACGCCCACGCCAAAGACGATCATGAGGGCCGTCGCGCCGAATTCGCAGAGGAGTTTGGTAAGCATAAAACCTTATCTTTCTTGTCGGTTATAAACGATTCGTTTAGGCCGCGCACTAGTGCTGCGCAACAACAACGCCCAGGCCATCGGGAATGACGGCAACCTTGGCATCGGCACCCTTCATCTCAAAGGCGAGCTTGAGCGCCTCCTCGATAGTGTTGACCGGCGTCATGTGCATATCCTTGAGCATCTGGTGATCGCACAGATCGGTGACCATGATCACAGGGTGATGCGCCAGGATGCGGGCAAAGATCTGGCTCGTCCACTGGTCGGGCAGGGTCTCGTCCTTGGGACGATCGATGCAGGCGCGCTCAAACTCCGCCGGATCGTTGTCGGCGATGTTGTGATAGAAGCCCTCGCCACCGTGACCGTCGGCACAACCGGCGACGTCGATGATCACGCCGCCCTCAGGAAGCGTGGCCTCGGCAGCGCACATGCCCTTCACGGCCTGATAGATGTTCTGATCGAGGGGGTAGCCACCGTTGGTGGTGATGGCAATCTCGCACTCGACGGGCTCAACGCCGGCAAGGCTCTTCACGAACTCGCAGCCGGCCTCGTGCGCCTTGTGGATATCGCCGGCAAAGGAGCCGATGACCTCGTGCTTGCCGTTAAGCACCACGTTAAGCACAAAGGCAAGGTGAGCCATCTCGGCGGCGGCGAACATGTCCTCGCTCACGTGGTTGTGGCACAGGTTGCCGGCACGCGAGTGGGAATCGTTCACAAACTGACCGTTGTGGTTGTACATGATGGTCTTGTAGCTGGCGATGCCAGGCAGGACGGACTTGCGGCTACC
>CALEDY010000024.1 GCA_937949355.1 uncultured Collinsella sp.
GGGTGGGGAAAGGTGTTGAAAAATGGGTCGGTTCCCCATATTATTGATGACGTCGACAGGCGGGGTGGTTCCCCGCGTACGTGCCATCTGAGTAACCGAGGGGAGGGCGCACATGGGAATGACGGGTGCATATGAGCGCAATCTCGATGCAAAAGGTCGTCTATCCCTGCCTGCACCCCTTCGTGAGGAGCTTGGAGAGCACGTTCGCGTGTTCAAAGCCCTGGATGTCGATGCTCTGTACGTGTTCTCTGCCGAGGCCTTCGATAAGTGGGTCGAAGGACTCTTCGCGGGTCGTGAGGGCCACGAGGGTTTTAACCCGCGTGACATTAACGACCAGAAGCTCATGAGGGCGATCAACAAGCGCACCACGTCGATGGATGTGGACAGCGCGGGTCGTATCGGTCTTTCTGAGTCTCTCCGCAAGCAGGCGAACCTCGACCGCGAGGTCACGGTTGTGGGTAACTACGACCACCTTGAGGTTTGGGACCGCGCTACGGCCGATGAGGACGATGACGACGAGGCCCTGCTGGACCTCTTCTTCTCGTAAGGGCAAGGCATGAGTAACGGATGGAGCGTGGGATCTTGACACAAGAATATCGGCATGAACCTGTCATGCTCGGCGAAGTGCTTGAGTCGCTGCAGCTAAAGAGCGGCTCCGTCGTCTGCGACTGCACCCTTGGCGGTGCCGGCCATTCGGTAAAGATGGCCGCGCAGGTGGGGGAGACCGGCCTTTTGCTCGGCGTCGATCAGGACGACATGGCCCTCGAGGCCGCTGGCGCCCGTCTGGACCGCGAGGTTCCCGGCGTACCGCACCAGCTGCTGAAGGGCAACTTCGGCGACTTGGACGAGCTGCTTTGCTCGGCCGAGGTGCCCGGGGTCGATGGCTTCCTGTTCGACTTGGGCGTTTCGTCGCCGCAACTCGATATCCCTGGCAGGGGCTTTTCGTACAACGAGGACGCCCCATTGGACATGCGGATGGATCCGGGTAACAACACCTTAAACGCAGCTGAGGTCATCAACACCTATAACGAACACGACCTCGCCCGGATTCTACGCGTCTACGGCGAAGAGAAGTTCGCCTCGCAGATCGCGCGTGAGATCGTGCGCCGCCGCGAGCATGAGCCGATCGAAACCACCGGTCAGTTTGTCGAGATCATCAAGGCTGGTATCCCCGCTGCCGCTCGTCGGCATGGCGGACACCCGGCCAAGAAAAGTTTCCAGGCCATTCGCATCGAGGTCAATCACGAACTCGATGTGCTCGAGCGAGGGCTTGACGCCGCCACAAGGTGGCTCAACCCGGGCGGACGCATCTGCGTTATCTCGTATCACTCGCTCGAGGACCGTATCGTAAAGAACCACTTTAAGGAGATGAGCCAGGGGTGCACGTGTCCGCCGGAGATTCCGGTGTGCGTGTGCGGCAACGTGCCGATACTCAAGGTCATCACCCGCAAACCCTTGGTTGCCCAACCCGATGAGGTTGCGCGCAATCCTCGGGCGAGATCAGCCAAGATCCGCGTGGCGCAGCGTCTGTAGACGCGACCGCGCGATATTGGACCTCCCGCTCGTACCACAAACGAAGCTTAAACACACTACCAACGTACTCGGGATGGGAGGCGGCATATCATGGGCTACAACAACTCAAACGCAGCACTCGCCTATGATATGAACGCCATGCCCGCCTATCGTGAGGCACCGCAGGCCCCCGCTGCTCCCCGCGAGCAGCGCACACCGCGCTTTGATGTCTACACGGGCGCGGGCCGTCAGGCAAACCAGGCGGTAAGCCCGGTTTTCATGAGCGTTCTTAAAACGTTTTGCATCATTGCGGCCATCTTCATGACGATCGGTGTCGCCCGCGTGGCGCTCGCCGGCGTTACGGCCCAGGTGCTCAACAGCAACGCCGCGCTTACCAACACGCTTGAGAAGGCGACCGACGAGAGCTCCGACCTGGAGGTCATGCATTCGGTCTATGGTGCCGACACGCGCATTCGCGACCTTGCGGGCGCTTATGGCATGGTGGAGCCCAGCGAGAGCGTTACACTTGATTTTTCGCAGGATGCAGCCGCGGGCGCTAGCTCGACCGCGACCGCTCAGTAACAAGACGGTAGCTGAGTATGACAAATGACTATCGCCGCGGCTCCGACGGGGGTCGCGGTTCTGGACGTCCCTCATCGCGGGGACGTTCTGGTTATCAAGGAACGGGTCGGCCATCTTACAACGCGAGGCCGTCCTATGGCAACGACCCCGCATCGCGTCTCCGTGGCTCGAGTGGCCCTCAAATGCATAACACCAGACCGCGCAAGAGCTCGTCGACCGAATGGCTCACGGGCACGCCGCTGCCCCGTCGCAAGGCCGTCATGGGCTTTATCGGGCTTGGCTTGGGTTTGGGCGTCCTTCGCCTTGCCGACTATCAAATCGTGGAAGCCGATAA
Source organism: uncultured Collinsella sp. (assembly GCA_937949355.1). Taxonomy (GTDB): domain Bacteria; phylum Actinomycetota; class Coriobacteriia; order Coriobacteriales; family Coriobacteriaceae; genus Collinsella. The sequence goes on from CALEDY010000024.1 coordinate 2,429, forward strand.
GTTGCGCGACCGCGCCGATGCACGTCGCTTGCTCGCGCAGACGCTGTATGCCAAGCGCGGTACCATCTACGACCGTAACGGCAACGTGCTGACGTCGTCGGTCGAATGCCGCAACATCGCCGTGAATCCTCAGCTTATCGAGGACGTTGACAAGACGGTGTCGGCGCTGGTCAAAGCTACGGGCATCGATAAAAAGACCTGTCGCGAGCTCGTTGAGTCGGATGGCACCTGGGTGTATATCAAACGTCAGGTGGACGAGGATGATGTCGCGGCGCTGGAGAAGAAGAACCTGCCAGGCGTGCTCTTTGAGCAGGCCATGAAGCGCGTGTACCCCTACGGCAACCTGGCATCGCAGGTGCTTGGCGTGGTAAACGTGGACAACGACGGTCTGACGGGCCTCGAAAAACAGTACAACAAGCTTTTGACCGGAACCAACGGTTCGCTGGTGCGCGAGCGGGCGAGGGACGGTAGCTATATCGCGGGCGGCGCCTATAAAAAGGTGGCGGCGGTTGACGGCGTGGACATCGTGACGACGCTCGATGTCAATATCCAGCGTGCCGCCGAGGACGCCCTGGCCGAGGCGGTCGAAAAGACCAAGGCCAAGAATGGCTCGGCCCTGGTCACCGATCCCACGACGGGCGAGATTCTGGCGGCATGCTCGTATCCGACATATGACCAGACCGATCTGGAAAACGCCAAGACCGAGGACATGAACTTGCGCCTGGTTACCGATGCCTACGAGCCCGGCTCGGTCTTTAAGACGCTCGTGGCCGGTGCCGGCTTCGACTTGGGCGCCGTGCGTTCGAGCACGTCGTTTGAGGTGCCGGCGAGCATTAAGGTTGGCGACGACACCGTTACCGACGCCGATAAGCGCGACTACACCATGACCATGGACGTGCGCGAGATGATGCGCCGTTCGTCCAATGTGGGCTTTGTCCTGGTGGGACGCAAGATCGGTGCCGATGATTTTGCCACCTATGTGGACAAGTGGGGTATCGGTCATAGCTCCGGTGTCGATTTTCCGGGTGAGAGCCTGGGCATCGTCAAGGAGCGCGACCAATACGATGGCGCCACGCTGGGCTCGATGAGCTTTGGCCAGGCGCTGTCCGTCTCGCCGATTGAGGTCGCACGTGCCGTGGGCGGCATCGCGAACGGCGGCGTGATGATGACTCCGCACTTCTATAAGTCCAGCAAGGGCGATGAAAGGGACTGGGGCGAAGGCGAGCGTGCGATTTCGGAGGACGCTGCCGCCCAGGTGACATCGTGCATGCAGACGGTCGTGTCCGAAGGCACGGGCGTTGGCGGTGCGGTCGATGGCTATGACGTGGCGGGCAAGACCGGTACGGCCGAGCGTGCTGACGAGAACGGCGGTTACCTCAAGGAGAACTACATGTCGTCCTTTATGGGCTTTGCGCCGGCACAATCGCCCAAGGTGCTGTGCTATATCACACTCGATGGAACGCCGAGCGGCTCGGATGCCGCCGCGGTGCCATTCCAGTCCATTATGGCCAACGCGCTCGACGTGCTGGGTATCCCGCGCACGAAGTAGGGGGTTACAATCTTGAGCGTGGCCTGCCGTTTGATCTGAAGGGTGTTCACATGCCCTGCACCACGCGCGCATGGCACTGGGATACAATACGCCGATAGCATTATTAGGTTTACAGGGGAGCTGCAATGATAGAGATCGCCGTCAACAACCTCGCGGCCTCAACGGGGGCCCGAACCGTGACGGAAGAAGTCGACCGGGTATGCCGCGGGTGCGTTATCGACTCGCGTCAGGTCGAGGAGGGGACGATCTTTGTCGCCTTCCCTGGCGAAAAGGTCGACGGCAATGATTTTGCCTCCCGTGCCATCGAGTCGGGTGCCGGTGCCGTCGTGATGACGCGCGAGCCCGATGCCGAGCTGGTTTCGCTGGCGCAGGACAAGGGATGCGCCATCTTGCTGACCGACGACCCCGTGGAGTTCTTGCTGCGCCTGGCGCACGTATATCGCTTGGAGCTTGGCTGCCTGGTCGTCGGCATTACCGGTTCGATTGGCAAGACGACGACCAAGGACGTGCTCGCCGCCGTGCTCGCCAAGCGTTATCGCGTCTGGGCCACGAAGGGCAATTTCAACAACCTGATCGGCATGCCGCTCACGGTGCTTTCCGCTCCGGCCGATACCGAGGTTCTGGTGCTCGAGATGGGCATGAACCATTTTCATGAGATTGAGCGCCTGTCCCAGTCCGCCAACCCCAATCTTGCCATCGTGAGCAAGATCGGAACTTCCCACATCGGTATCCTGGGCAGCCGCGAGAACATCGCCCGCGCCAAGTCCGAGATTGTCCAGGGCATGTGCGCCGCCGGCGACTTCTCGCCGTTGCTGGTTTTGGGCGGCGAGGACGACTTTACGCCGTTCATTCGCGATACGTTCGCTCAGCCTGCGGGTATTGACGTGATGCTGGCCGGTGTCTCGGACGACGACGAGGTCCGCGCACGCGACATTCGCGTCGACGACGAGGGCCATCCGGTCTTTACGCTCGACTTTGGTCAGAGCGACACGGTCGATACCATGCTGGCCATTCCCGGCGTGCAGTCCGTGCCCAATGCCGTCAAGGCCGCCGCGGTCGCCTATCGTCTGGGCGTGACGCCCGAGCAGATCGATGCTGCCTTTAGGGGCCTTACGATCACCGGTCACCGTCAGGAGATCAAGCGCGCCAAGAGCGGAGCGCGCATCATCGACGACTCCTATAACGCCAGTGCCGAGTCTATGGCTGCCGGCCTCGATTTGCTGTGCTCGCTCATCTGTGACGGTTCGCGCATGGCGATCCTGGGCGAGATGGGCGAGATGGGCGACGAGGCTCCCCGCATGCATGAGCTCGTGGGCGCCTATGCCGCCGCCAAGAAGCTCGACATGCTCGCGTGCGTCGGCGGCCAGCTGGCTCAGCTCATGGCCGATGCCGCACGTATGATGGGTATGGATGAGGACCGCATCCAGGTGTTCTCCGATTATCAGCAGGTGCTCGACCGCATGGGCGGCGCGCTTGAAAATCATGATGTTGTACTGGTCAAGGGTTCCCGTTTTGTTGAGCTCGACCGCTTTGTGGAAGGTGTGTGCTAGCCCATGTTCGGTAATCCCTCGTATCCTACGTATCAGGCCTTTTTGGGACTTGGCATCGCTGCTGCCATTGCGTTGCTGCTTATGCCGTGGTGGATCAAGCTGCTGAAGGTCGAGGGTATCGGCCAACAGGTCCGAGCCGACGGCCCCAAGCGTCATTTGATTAAACAGGGTACGCCGACCATGGGCGGCGTCATCATCCTTGTCGCGATCTCGCTGACCTGCCTGCTGATGGGCAAGCTCACCACCGAGCTCGTGCTCGTGCTGCTTGCCACGCTGGCCACCGGCGTTCTAGGTCTCATCGACGACCTGACCTCCGTCACGCATGGTCGCTCGCTCGGCCTGACGCCTCACGCCAAGATGATTGGTCTGACCATCATCTGCGTTACTTTTACCGTGCTCGCCGTCAATTGGTGCGGCGTCGCCCCCGAGATTCGTTTTCCCGGCGGCCTGACGATTGACCTCGGTGTTCTTTCGACCACCATCTGCGGCCTTTCGTTCCCGTGGCTCTACATTGTATTTTGCTGGCTGATGATCGCCGGTCTTTCCAATGCCGTGAACCTGACCGATGGTCTGGACGGCCTTGCCGGCGGCACTTCCATGATCGCCATGCTCGCCATGGCCGCCATGGCGTTTTTGCACGGTGACGTGAACCTGTCCATCTTCTGCACGGCGTGCGCCGGTGCCTGCCTGGGCTTTTTGTGGTTCAACTGCTACCCGGCGAGCATCTTTATGGGCGATACCGGCTCGCTTGCCCTGGGTGCCGCGTTTGCCTGCACCTCCATCATGACCAACACCGAAGTCGTTTCCCTCATCATCGGCGGTCTGTTTATCGTCGAGACCCTGTCGGTCATGATCCAGGTTGTCTATTTCCACTTTACGCACAAGCGCGTCTTCCTTATGGCGCCCATTCATCATCATTTCGAAAAGAAGGGCTGGGCCGAGACCAAGGTCGTTATCCGTTTTTGGATTATCGCCGCGGCCTTTGGCGCCGTTGGCCTCGCCCTGTTCTTCCAGTTGGGATAGTGGTCTTTCATGCCTCTTGCTGATGTCTTTAGCCTGCTTGTTTTGGGGCAGGGTAAATCCGGTCTCGATGTCGCCCGTTGGGCGTTGGCTCACCCCGAGCGCGTGAGCGCCACGACCGTGTATGGCGGCGGTACCTCCGAGCCCAATGACGCCACGCGTGCGCTTGAGGCGCAGGGCGCGTCGTTTGTCTACGGCACCGAGCAGGTCGAGGGTGCCTATGACGTGTGCGTGACCTGCCCGGGTATCTCGGAGTTCTCGGCCTTCTTTAAGGCCGGGCGTGAGCATGCCGCTCAGATTATGGGCGAGCCCGAGTTTGCCTATCGCCTGTCTCCCCAAAATTGGATTGCAATCACGGGCACCAACGGCAAGACAACTACCACGTCGCTGACCGATTATCTGCTCAAGGCCGCCGGTGAAGCCAGCGTGGCCGTCGGCAATATCGGTGAGCCGCCGGTGAACGAGATCGACGGCCGCGCACACAATGAGTGGTTTGTGGCCGAGCTGTCGAGTTATCAGATTGCTACGACCGCCGAGCTTCATCCTCGCGTGGCGGTACTGCTCAACATCACGCCCGACCACCTGGGCTGGCACAAGAGCCACAAGAACTATGCGCTTGCCAAGATCAAGTTGTTCGAGAATATGGTCGACGACGACCTCGTGGTTATCGATGTTGAGGATGCCGGCATCCATGAGTTCGATGAGTACATCTACACGCCGGGTCGCCGCATCTGCAAGGTCGCTTTTGACGAGCCCGAGGGTGCAGACGCCGCCTTTGTGCGCGACGGCAAGATGGTCGTCCGCCTGAAGGGTGTCGAGACTCAGCTCGTCGCCACGTCCGAGCTCAAGATCTCGGGCCATCACAATGTCATCAATGCCTTATGCGCTGCCACGGCTGCTCTGGCCGTCGGTGCCGATCCCGAGGGCGTTTGCCGCGGTTTGGCATCGTTCCAGCCACTCGAACACCGCGTTGAGCCCTGTGGCGAGATCGATGGCGTGCGCTACGTTAACGATTCCAAGGCAACGAACACCGATGCAGTCGAAAAGGCTCTGACGGCGTTTCCTGATGACGACGTGATCTTGCTGCTCGGCGGCCACGATAAGGGCACGCCGCTTGCGGACTTTGCCCGCGTCGTTATGGACAACGTGCGCTCGGTCGTTTGCTTTGGCGATGCGCGCGAGCGCTTTACTGCCGCTATGGACGAGGCCGATGTCGATGGTGACGTGGATATCGCCCAGGCCGATGATCTGCGCGATGCCGTTGACGTTGCCCGCTCGCTCTCGAGCCGCGGCGACGTGATCCTGCTTTCGCCCGCCTGCTCTTCGTTCGACGAGTTCTCGGGCTACGAGGAGCGCGGTCGCGTGTTTAAGGACTACGTGGCCCAGCTTGCCGCAGCAGCGAAATCGCAAACGGAATAGGGGTTGCCGGTGAGAGAGGAGAGCCCCCGAAGTGATATGAGGAGGCCCGACTCGGACCGTGCTTCCTCGCTGCGTAGCACGCCGCGTTCCGGACGCGGCGGGCAGACGTTCAGTGAGCGCTATATTGCCGGCGTCCCCGCCCGCATCATGCGCCCCCGTTTGATATTTATGGCTTGCCTGTTTAGCTTGGTTTGCTTTGGCTTGCTAATGGTGTACTCGGCATCTTCGGTCGAGGCGATGCACGAGAATGGTTCGGCGACGTTCTTCCTGTTTCGACAGGCCGCGTTTGCCGGAGTTGGCGTGCTGGCTATGGTTGCCATCGTGCGCGTCTTGCCGGACAGTTGGTTTGGGGAAGACGTGCTCAGGATCTTCCTCATGGGCATGATAGGGCTACTGGTTCTGGTGTTCTTTATGGGTAGCGGCAGTCGTGGCGCCACGCGTTGGCTCAACATCGCCGGTATTCAGTTCCAGCCGTCTGAGTTTTTAAAGCCGTTCGCCATCGCCTATTCGGCCATCATGCTCGACCGCATCTTTTCGCCCGGCGGCAACATCAACGAGTTTCTTCGCAAGATGGGCGTCTACCTGGGCATTTCGCTCTTTCTGATTTTTGTTCAGCCCGATTTTGGCACCGTTCTGATCATCTTGTTGACCCTCATGTGCATGGCGTTGTTTGCGGGATTGGACCCCAAATATATCGTTTGGACGGTCGTTGCCGGCATCGCCGTCATTGCGATCGCCCTTATCGCCGAGCCGTATCGTATGACGCGTGTCGAGGTTGCTTGGAATCCTTGGGCAGACGAATATGGCGACGGCTATCAGGCCACGCTTGCCATCATGGCGTTTGCCTCGGGCGGCCTGTTCGGTCGCGGTATCGGCAACTCCACCATGAAGTACTCGTATTTGCCCGAGGCGCATAACGACTACATTTTGGCTATTATCGGCGAGGAAGTTGGCTTTATCGGAACCGTGCTGTTCTTCTTGGTGTTTGCGATGCTGATCTACTCGGCGTTTCGCATTGCCGAACAGGCGACCGACCGTCGCGGAGCACTTATGGCATCGGGTTCCGCGGTCATCCTTGCGGTGCAGTTTTTGATCAACGCGCTGGGCATTCTCAACGTGTTTCCCATGACGGGCAAGCCGCTGCCGTTTATTAGCTACGGCGGCTCGTCGATTATCGTGTCGCTTATGCTCGCCGGTCTGATCCTGCGCGTTTCGTATGAGAGCGCCCGTCGCGATGAGTACGACCGTCGCCGCGAGAGCTTTGCCGTTATGGATGAGAGTACCGCCGGCGTGCCCCACGTGCGCGGCGAGCGATCTTCGCGTAACGGCTTTACCGTCCTGGATGGCTCTGCGACCGAGCCGGCAGCCCGTCCGCGTCAGCGAACGGCGCCGCAAGGTCGTCCGCAGCGCCCCACTCCTCGCAATGCGGGCGGCGGATATAATCGAATCGATTTGAATTCGGACCCGTCGGCGCGTTTGCGCACCGATGACCAGGGGCCGCGTGTACGAAGGGATTACCATGACCGATAAGATGACCGTTGCTATTGCAGCTGGCGGCACGGCAGGACATATCAACCCCGCGCTCGCCTTGGCCGAGGAGCTGCGTGACCGCGGTCATCACGTTGTGTTCGTGGGCCAGTCGCGCAAGCTCGAGGGCCGTCTGGTTCCCGAGGCCGGATTCGATTTTGTGCCCATCACGGTCACGGGCTTCGATCGCTCCCGTCCCTGGACGGCGCTGACCTCGCTGTGGCGCGTCAACAAGGCGAAGCGTGCGCTTGCCCGTCACTTCTCGAAGGTCGGTAAGCCCGATGCCGCTATCGGCTTTGGTGCTTACGTTGAGGTCCCGCTGCTGGGTTGGTGCAAGGGCGCCGGCGTTCCGTATCTGCTGCACGAGCAGAACTCTGTTCCGGGTCTGGCCAACAAGATGATGAACTCACATGCCGCCCGCGTGTGCATTTCGGTACCTGCGGCCCGCGCGGTCTTTGAGCGCGAGGGCGACCCCGACCATGTGCTCATGACGGGCAATCCTGTGCGTCGTTCGGTGATCGAGGGCGATCGCGCCCGCGGCCGCAAGACGCTCGGTGTGCCCGAGGACGCGACGCTTCTGCTCGTCTTTGGTGGTTCGCTCGGTGCTCAGCATCTCAACGAGCGCGTTGGCTCGCTCAAGAGTGAGCTGCTGACCCGCGAGAATCTCTACATTTTGCATTCGACGGGTGCCGACGGCTTTGAGGAGACCGAGCACGCTTTGGCGCTGACGCCCGAGGAGGCGAAGCGCTATCGAGTCCAGCCCTACATCGACAACATGGGCGATATGCTGGCTGCGGCCGAGTTGGTGCTCTCGCGTTCCGGTGCCTCGAGCGTGGCCGAGATCGCCGCGCTTGCCGTGCCCTCGGTACTCGTGCCGTATCCGCACGCCACGGCGGACCACCAGACCACGAATGCGCGCTACCTGGTCGATGCCGGTGCCGGCGTGCTTTGCGCCGATGCCGATATCGATGCCCCTGCCTTTGCCGACGAGCTTCTGCACCTGATCGATGACGCTGCGGCGCGTGATGCCATGCGTCAGGCGGCGCGTGGCTTGGCCCAGGACCGTGCCGCCGCGCTTTTGGCCGACGCGGTAGAGGGATTGCGTTAGTTAGACGGGATATCGCCGGTCGCCCTCGCGCGGATGCGGTAGGTGCGGTACAGTTAACGGGTTACAGGCAGTGTTTACGCAAGGAGTACACGAGCACATGGCTGATTCCCAGACTGCAACCTCCGCGCCCGAGTTCAAGAGCGCCCACTTTATCGGTATCGGTGGCGCCGGCATGAGCGGCATCGCCCTCGTCCTGCATGAGCGCGGTTATACCGTTACCGGCTCCGACCTTAAGACGTCGCGCTATATTCGCCAGCTTACCCGCGCCGGCGTGAAGGTCCACGTGGGCCACGAGGCTGCGACGATCGACGAGGTCAAGCCCGACGTGGTCGTGGTCTCCACCGCAATTCCCGAGTCCAACCCCGAGCTCGTGCGTGCCCGCGAGCTCGGTATTCCCGTGTGGCCCCGTGCCAAGATGCTCTCGGCCCTGGGCCACGGCTACACCACCGTCGCCGTTGCCGGCACGCACGGCAAGACCACGACGTCTTCGATGTGCGCCACCATGCTCGACCGCATGGGCCTGGACCCCAGCTTTTTAATCGGCGGCATCGTCGAGGGCTACGACACCAACGGCAAGAACGGTTCGGGTGACTACTTTGTCGCCGAGGCCGACGAGTCCGACAGCTCGTTCCTGTTCCTGAACCCCAACGTGGTCATCGTGACCAACGTCGAGGCCGACCATCTCGATCACTACTCGGGTATCGAGGAGATCGAGGCCACCTTTGCCAAGTTTATGGGGCTGGTGGGCGAGGACGGCACCGTCATCGTTTGCGGCGAGGACCCGCATCTGGTCGAGCTCGCCAAGTCGACGGGCCGTCATGTGCTTTCCTATGGCTTTGCCGAGAACAACGACATCGTCTGCGTACATCCGGATGTCAAGGGCATCCAGAGCGACTTTATCGTTCGCTTTGAGGACGGCACCGAGCACGCTGTCGAGATTAAGAGCAACCCCGGTCGTCACAACATGCTCAACGCCACGGCCGTCTTGACCGTCGCCCATGTCCTGGGCCTCGATATCGACGCCGCCGCTAAGGCACTTTCGAGCTTTGAGGGCGTCCGCCGTCGCTTTACCCACGTGGGCGATATCGACGGCATCACGGTGGTTGACGATTACGGCCACCATCCCACCGAGATCAAGGCGACGCTCGCTGCTGCCTCTTCGCTGGGCTACAAACATGTCGATGTCGTGTTCCAGCCGCACCGCTATTCGCGCCTGCAGGCTCTGTGCGATGACTTTGCCGATGCCTTTGCCAACGCCGATAAGCTGCTGCTGATCGATGTGTTCTCTGCCGGCGAGATGCCGATTCCGGGCGTTACCTCCAAGATGCTCGCAGATACCGTTCGCGCCAAGCATCCCGGCAAGGAGGTCGTGTACTGCTCCAGCCGTCTTGAGCTCAACCAGGAGCTTGAGAAGCTCGTGGGCGAGGGCGACCTGCTGCTCACCATGGGTGCCGGCGACGTTACGACCGTCGGCCCCGAGTTCATCGAGTATCTGACTGCCAAGAAAGACGCTTAACCTCTATGGGTCTGTTTAACGCCGTCATGGCGCTTTCGGGCATGATCGACACGGACGTGGTCGAGGACGAACGTCTTGCACGCCATACAAGCTATCGTATCGGTGGCAAGGCCGACCTCTTTGTGACGTGCCATAGCTACCATGCCCTGCGTCGCGCCGTGGCGGTGCTCGACCGCGAGCAGGTGCCGTGGGTGATTATCGGCAAGGGGTCCAATCTGCTTGTTGCCGATGCCGGTTATCGCGGCGCCGTTATTTCGCTGGGACGTGAGTTTCAGCGCACGGTTGTTGCCGAGGACGGCTGCACGCTGACCGTTGGTGCGGGCGTGATGTTCGCGCGTTTGGTCAACGACGCCTTGTCGCGTGGGCTTTCGGGCCTTGAGTTCGCGGTCGGTATTCCCGGTTCGGTCGGCGGCGCCGTGTCCATGAACGCAGGCTCGCGGACCGAGTGGATCGGCTCCCTTATCGAGGACGTGGTCACGTTTGATCCGGCGTCCGGTATTAAGCACTATGCAGGGTCCGAGATCGCTTGGGGGTATCGCGAGTGCAGCCTGCCGCGTAACGAGATCATTCTCGAGTGCGTGCTTAAACTCAAGCCCGCGCCCAAGGCCGACATTCGCGAGCGCATGGAGCGGTACCTGACGCGGCGCAAGCGCACGCAGCCCATGGGTCGTGCATCCTGCGGATCGGTCTTTCGCAACCCGCCCGACGCAAGCGTGGGCAAGTTGATTGAGGATTGTGGATTAAAGGGTTTTTCGGTTGGCGGTGCGGAAGTTTCGCCCGTACACGCTAATTTTATCGTTAATAACGGAACCGCCTCGGCCGATGACGTGGCCGCGGTTATCAGGCATGTGCACGGAAAGGTGAGGGAGGCGTATGGCATCGAGCTCAGACCGGAAGTTAAATTCCTCGGCTTCTAGAGCATCGAAACCAACCTTCCGCCGCGCCGGAGGGCGTTCCGGCGCACCTGCCCAGCCTCAACATAAGCCCGCCATGCCCTCCAAGTTTGTTGGGCCCGTTCGTCCTGCCAAGCGCCCGGTCGTCGGCTCGCAGCTGGGAGGACGCCCCGCTTCTAAAAAGACGAGTCGTCCGGCTCCGCGTCCTTCGGTGACGCCCAAGCCGGCGATGGGCACCAAGACCTCCCGACCCATGGCGACGCCCAGACCTTCGCTGGGAGCTCGTGCGCCGCATGCCGGCCGTACGTTGGCTGGCGCTAAGCCGCGTTCACTGACATCGGTGCCCGCAGCCAAGGCGTCTTCGGCAAAAAAGGGCATCAATCCTCTGTCATCGCTTGGTGCCATGGCAAGCAAGACGACCGACGTCGCTTCTGCCATTAAAGGTAAGGGCAAAATCGCGGGCGGCATCCTGGCAGCCTTGGCCGTACTTGCCATTGTTGCCATCGTCGTCATCAACTCCGGCTTGTTCGCCGCCACCGATATTCAGATTCATGGCAGCGAGCATGTGACCAAGCACGACGCCATGCAGCTCATCAGTCTTCCCGAGAACACGTCGCTCTTTAACGTGGATCCCGATCAGATTACCGAGGGCCTCAAGCAAAACCCGTGGGTCTCGGGTGTGGATGTCCAGCGCCAGTTTCCCCATACGCTTATCATCACGCCGACGGAGCGTAAAGTTATCGCCATTGCGTATATCAGCTCCGACGACCTTGCCTGGGCTATCGGAGACGATGACACCTGGATCGCTCCGCTGTCGACGTCTGTCGAGGTGGACGACCAGGGGAACGTCATTACATCGGGGGAGGGTGCCAACACCCTGACCGGCATCGATGCGGCCCTGGCGCTTGCCAAGCACTACGGCGCCGTGCTGTTGACTGATGTCTCGGCCGATGTCGCACCGGTTTCGGGTCGGGCGGTGAGCTCCAAGGCCGTCAAGGCCGGCCTGGATTACGCACGCGGCTTTTCGAGCGAGTTCTTGGGCCAGGTGAAGGATATTTCCACGCCTTCCGTTGAGGCTATCTCGGCAAATCTCGACAACGGCGTCGAGGTGTCGCTGGGCGATTCGGACGATATCGCCAAGAAAGAACGCATCGTGACCAAGCTGCTTTCGCAGGTAGAGGGCGTAACCTATATCAATGTGCGCTCTCCAGGCAACTACACGTTTAGGAACGCACCGACCGCCTAGCATCCTAAACGACTTTGTTGAGGGGCCATACCACGCCGTTTATCTGGTTTGTTTGGTTTTCACGGTCAATTATTTGACTGAAACGCTCATAATGTGCAAACATAATACGGTTTACCTTTGCATTTACTTTCAACCTGAAGGTTAATGTGCGCAGGGGTCAACCCATGCTATGGCTATAACCTTTGTTCGGAGGACCGACATGCACGAGACAGAGATCAACAACTACCTTGCCGTCATTAAGGTGGTCGGCGTCGGCGGCGGCGGTACCAACGCGGTCAATCGAATGATCGAAGAGGGCATCCGCGGCGTCGAGTTTGTTGCCATCAACACCGATGCTCAGGCGCTCGCGATCTCTGATGCCGATATCAAGGTGCACATCGGCACCGACCTTACCCGCGGCCTGGGCGCCGGCGCCAACCCCGAGGTTGGCCGCAAGGCTGCCGATGAGTCCCGCGACGATATCGCCGAGGCGCTCGCTGGCGCCGATATGGTGTTCATCACCTGCGGCGAGGGCGGTGGTACCGGTACCGGCGCCGCTCCCATCGTTGCCGATATTGCAATGAACGAGGTTGGCGCGCTGACCGTCGCCGTCGTGACCAAGCCCTTCACCTTCGAGGGTCGCAAGCGCAAGAAGAGCGCCGAGGAGGGCATCAAGACTCTCTCCGATTGCGTCGACACCATGATCGTTATCCCTAACGACAAGCTGCTCGACATCGCCGAGAAGAAGACCACGATGCTCGAGGCCTTCGCAATTGCCGATGGCGTCCTTTCCCAGGGCACCCAGGGCATCACCGACCTCATCACCGTCCCGGGTATCATCAACCTGGACTTCGCCGATGTTAAGACCATCATGAAGCAGGCCGGTACCGCCATGATGGGTATCGGTACCGCTTCTGGGGACACCCGTGCCGTCGACGCTGCCCAGCAGGCCATCTCCAGCCCGCTGCTCGAGAGCTCCATCGATGGCGCCACTCGCGTCCTGCTTTCCATCGCCGGCTCCAAGGATCTGGGCATCCAGGAGATCAGCGACGCCGCCGACGTTGTCGCCAATGCCGTCGACCCCGAGGCCAACATCATCTTCGGTACCGTTGTTGACGAGTCCCTGGGCGACCAGGTGCGCATCACCGTTATCGCTACGGGCTTCTCCGACTCCAACGTCAACCGTCAGGACGAGCTCTTCGCTGCCCAGCAGTCCCAGAGCAAGGCTGCTGCTTCTACTGAGCCGCAGCGCACTGCTCCGGCTACCAGCCCTGCTCAGGCTGCCCCGACTCGCAACGTCGGTGGTACCGAGCTGCCCAACTTTGGCAACGATCAGTTTGAGCTTCCCGATTTCCTCAAGCGTGGTAGCTTCTAGTTCGTTTTTCTCAACGACCTGCATGGGGTGCGTCCGATTGGGCGCACCCCTTTTTTGTTGTGGTTCGTCTTTGTAAACGAAAGCCTCCAATCTCCTTACGTTCCCTTTACGTTTGGTCCGTACTGCTGCGGGTATCCTTTTGATGAAGTATGGCAGCCGTATGACACGGACTGCTGCGGCGTCGCCGCGATACTTGTGTTATTAGGAGGCTTTAGTATGGCAGCACGTGCGGACAACGTTTCGCGTGTCGACCATGATGGAGTTACGTTGGTAGAGGGCGCGACGCACGATGTTCGTTTTGCCTTTACCGAGCGCACCGGTGGCGTTTCCGAAGATGCGTACTCCTCGCTCAATCTGGGCTCGCATGTAGGCGATGACCCCTTTGCCGTTCAAGAAAATCGTCGTCGCGTACTCGAGGCCATGGGCGCCGCCGAGTGCGAGCATAATCTGCTCGTGCCCAATCAAGTACATGGTGACCATGTCGTGACGGTGACCTCGAACGGCGCCGATGATCTTGAGAACATTCGCGAACAGATTGCCGAGGGCTGCGATGCCATCGTCTGTACGGCCCATGAGGTACCCGTGCTGCTCTGCTTTGCCGACTGCGTTCCCGTGGTGTTGGTGGCTCCCAACGGCTTTGCCGTGGTGCATTCTGGCTGGAAGGGCACGATTGCGCGCATTTCCGCCAAGGCCAGCCAAGCACTCTGCGAGGCGGCTGACTGCACGCCGGAGGACATTTCTGCCTATATTGGGCCCCATATCCTGGGCGACGAGTATGAGGTGTCCCAAGAGCTCATGGACCGCTTTGCCGCCGAGTTCTCGTGCATTGATGCGGGCGCTTCCCGTATGCTCGATCTTTCCGCCGCCATTCGCGAGGCGCTGGTGGATGCCGGTGTCGATGTGAACGGCATTGTGGACACCAAACTTTCCACCGTTCGTCAGAACGACCGCTTTTATTCCTACCGCAACGAGGGCGGCACCTGTGGGCGCCATGCGGCGATCGGCGTGATGCTATGAGAAAGATCGCATCGGTCCTGAGTGCAGCAGTGCTCACGCTCACGCTGTGCGCCTGCTCCTCGGGATCTTCTACGTCTTCTATTACCGTGGCTGGCTCGACCACCTGCCTTCCCATTGCCGAGATCGCGGCCGAGGGCTTTAAGGAAGAGACCGGCATCGACGTGCTCGTCTCCGGCCTGGGCTCATCTGCTGGCATCGAAGCTGTTAGCGCCGGCACCGCCGATATCGCCAGCTCCTCTCGTGGCCTCAACGCCGATGAGCAAGACCTTGGCCTGACGCCTATCGTTATCGCACACGACGGCATCGCGGTCATTGTGAACGACGACAACCCGGTCGATAACCTCTCGACTGAGCAGCTCCGCGATATCTATGCGGGCAAGATCACCAACTGGAAAGAGGTTGGTGGCGAGGACCTGAAGATTCAGGTTATCAACCGCGACGAGGCGTCCGGCACGCGCGAGGCCTTCCGTACCATCGTGATGGACGGCACGCCGTTCGATCGTCGCTCGGCCGTTCTTTCGGGTACGGGCCAGGTACGCGATGTCGTGTCTCGCTCTCGTGGTGCTATTGGCTACATCTCGCTGGGTTTTGTCGAGAGCCTCAACGCCAAGACTTCGGTCAAGGCCGTTTCGGTCAATCACGTCGAGGCGTCCGAGAAGACAGTCGCGAGCGGTGGTTATCCCATCTCCCGCGACCTCTACTTCTTTGTGAAGGGAACGCCTTCGCAGCAAGCGCAGGATTACATCGACTACGTGACGTCCGAAAAGATGGACAAGCAGATTCGCGAGGCGGGCTTTATTCCCGTCACGAACGACGGAAAGGGGAGTGAGTAGCGTGGAAACACAGGAAACCCCCCAGATTGAGCAGGAGACCCAGGCGCCCAAAAAGCGTGAGTTGGCGTTGGTGTCGCGCAGTACCTATCTTAAGGAGAAGGCGCTGCAGTGGATCTTCTTTGCCTGCGCGTTCTTGGCGGTCGTCACCGTCATCCTGATTTTTGTCTTTACCACGTACTCGGCGCTGCCGGTCTTTACCGACATCGGCCTGGCGGACTTCTTTAGCTTTACGTGGGCGCCCTCTGAGGGTCACTACGGCATTATGTCGCTGCTGGCGGGCTCTGGCCTGGTGACGGTCGGTGCACTTGCCATGGGCGTGCCCCTGGGTGTGGGCACGGCCGTGTACCTGGTCGAGATTGCCAGCAAGCGCGTGCGCAGGCTCATCAGCCCCGCCGTCGACCTGCTGGCGGGCATCCCCTCCATCATCTACGGCTTCTTTGGCATGGTCATCATCCGTCCGTTTGTCGCGCAGCTGACCGGCGGTCTTGGCTTTGGCGCGCTGACGGCGTGGTTCGTGCTCGCCATCATGATCGTTCCCACCATCACCACGCTCACCATCGATGCCCTCAATTCCATTCCCATGGGCATTCGCGAGGCATCCTATGCCATGGGTGCCACCAAGTGGCAGACCATCTACAAAGTCGTGCTGCCGGCCGCCAAGCTGGGCATTGTGGACGCCATCGTTTTGGGTATGGGTCGCGCCATCGGCGAGACCATGGCCGTGCTCATGGTCGTGGGTAACGCCCCGGTTATTCCCGACAGTATTGCGAGCCCCATCTCGACGCTCACGAGCCAGATCGCGCTCGACATGAGCTATTCCTCGGGCCTGCACCGCTCGGCTCTGTTTGGCATGGGCGTTGTCTTGTTTATCATCTCCGCTGCACTGGTGGGTATCGTCCGCCTGATTTCCAAGAAGAGGGGGTAGGCTATGTCCGATTCCGTTGACACGAGGGTCGATACGACCTCGTCGCGCGAGCGCATCAAGCGTGCCCTTTCCCATGGCAAGAAGGGCCGCATCAACAAGGACCTCTCCAACAAGATCATGCTCGGCGTGTTTCGCGCCGCGGCCTATATCACCACGCTGGTGCTGATCGCCATCATCGCCTACGTGGTCATCAACGGCCTGCCGCATATCTCGCTCGACTTTATCTTTGGCTGGCCGCAGGGCGTCAACGCCGAGGGCGGCATTTGGCCCACGATCGTCTCGACCATCTACGTGACGGCGCTCGCCATGCTTATCTGCACGCCGGTTGCCGTCCTGGCTGCGGTCTATCTGGCCGAGTACGCCAAGCAGGGCAAGGTCGTCGACATTATTCGCTATGCTGCCGATGCCCTGGCCTCGGTGCCCTCCATTGTTATGGGCCTCTTTGGCTACGCCTTGTTTGTCGAGGCCATGGGTCTGGGCCTTTCGATGGTCTCGGCCGCCCTGGCGCTGGCACTTCTGATGCTGCCCATCGTCATGCGTACCACCGAGGAGGCAATCCGCGCCGTTCCGCGCTATATCCGTTGGGGCGCATATGGCTTGGGCGCCACCAAGTGGCAGGTCGTCTCCAAGATCGTGCTTCCTTCGGCTTTTGGCCGCATCGCCACCGGCATCGTGCTTGCCATCGGCCGCGCCATCGGCGAGACCGCCGTGGTGCTCTACACCATGGGTCAGGCCATCAACCTGCCTATTTCGCCGCTCGATTCCGGTCGTCCCATGACCGTTCACCTTTATCTGCTTGCCAATGACGGCATCAACATGAACGCAGCCTACGGCACTGCGCTTTTGCTGATGGCGATTATTCTGGCCTTCAACCTGTTTGCGCGTTATCTGTCGCGCAAACGCCGCTAGTTAAGGAGTCCCATGTCCGTCTATCAGTCCGCTCCCACGCCGGAGCAAGCGGCCATCACGGCCAAGGATTTCAACTTTTGGTACGGTGACTTTCATGCGCTGACGGGGCTCGACCTCAACATCGCCAAAAACGCCATCACCTCGTTTATCGGTCCTTCGGGCTGCGGCAAATCGACGTTTTTGCGCTGCGTCAACCGTATGAACGACCTTATCGAGGGCACCCGCGTCGAGGGTACCATGACGCTCGACGGCAACGATATCTATGCCGAGGGCGTCGACCCGGTCGACCTTCGCCGTCGCGTGGGCATGATTTTTCAGCAGCCCAACCCGTTTCCCAAATCCATCTACGAGAATGTCGCTTTTGGCCCTCGTCTGCAGGGCGTGACTAGCAAAAGCGACCTCGATGACATCGTGGAAGAATCGCTCAAGCGTGCCAACCTCTGGAAAGAGGTATCCAATCAGCTCAACAAGGATGGTTTGGCGCTCTCGGGCGGTCAGCAGCAGCGTCTGTGCATCGCGCGTGTGCTTGCGGTGCAGCCCGATGTCCTGCTGATGGACGAGCCCTGCTCCGCCATCGACCCCACGTCCGTCTCTAAGGTCGAGGATCTGATGGCCGAGCTGGCGCCCGAGATGACGATCATCATCGTCACGCATTCTATGCAGCAGGCCGCTCGTATTAGCGACTACACCGCATTTTTCTTGCAAGAAGTTGCCGGCGAGCCCGCCACGCTCATCGAGTATGGTCAAACCGACGCGATCTTCACCAGCCCGGTGGATTCGCGGACGGAAGACTATATCACCGGCCGCTTTGGCTGATCGGTGCGACTAGTCCCAAACCGATCGGACCTGGTCCGGTGCGTATTCACTGTGCGGGCGGCATGACCGCACCCAACTGATTGGAGTGAACCATGCGCAAACTGTTTTCCCGTCAGCTCATCGAGGCCCGTCACGAGATGCTGAGCATCTACGAGGCTGTTGACCTGGCGCTTCACGACGCCGTGAAGGCCTACGCGACCGACGATCGCAAACTCGCCACCAAGACCAAGAAGCGCACGCTTTCGATTGACGCCCGTTGCGCCAACTTGGAGGCCGTGTGCTACAACCTGATCGCTACGCAGTCGCCGGTCGCCTCCGACTTCCGCTTGCTGCAGACAATCATCTACGTCGACTTTAACCTGCAGCGCATGACCGATAAGGTTCGCCAGATCTGCCGCGCCACGCGTCACATGGTCAAGGCCGACATCTCGCTGCCTCAGGAGCTTGTGACCTTGGTTGAAGCCGAGGCCGAGGCCGTCTATCAGGTGCTGGGTTCGTCGCTTTCTGCGCTCGTCACCAACGACATGTCCATCATCTGCAACCTTGCCGTCGAGGACGAGCCGGTGCATGCGGCGTACGAGAAGTTCTTCCGCACCTTTAACCGCATGGACACGGGCGATTTTATGGACGACGACAGCAACTATGACGACCTGCGCCGCGCCATCATGGTCTCGCGCTACCTCGATCGTATCGCCTCGATTTCCATCGATGCCGCCTGCCGTCTGACCTTCCTTTTGACCGGCCAGCGTATGACTGCCGGCGATATCGCCCGCACGGACGAGGACGAGCTCGAGAGTATGCGCGTGCCTTCGGGCGAGGGCGTCATCATGAGGCCCGCCGTCGATGCACACTTTGTTGCCAAGGTGCCTGCTAACGAGCTGAATGAGAGCCTTCGCTATCTGCTTGAGCACCTTGAGGACGAGGACGACGCCGAGGACGACGAGGAGTAGGGTAGCCCCGTTCGTTGAGAGATTGTAAATACCTGAGGGAGCGCGGCCTTGCACATGCGAGGCCGCGCTCTTGCGTTAGCATGGGACTACTTGTTTGGCTGTCTGCGGAGGCGATTGGCAATGGATAACTATTTGGACTTGATACGCGCTCGCCGCGAGCAGATTCTGGAGCGTTTTTATGCAGCACTCGATCGCGCGGGCCGTCCCCACGATGCCGCGCGCCTGATTGCCGTCTCCAAGACTGTTGGCGTCGATGAGACCGTTGCCGCTATCCAGGCGGGGTATCGCCATTTTGCCGAGAACCGCCCGCAGGAGCTCGTTCGCAAGCTTGCGGGCCTCGCGGAGCATCCGGAGCTACCCGAGGTGCGCTTCGATATGATCGGCAACCTGCAGACCAACAAGATCAATGCGGTTCTGGGCTCGGCCGAGCTGATTCACTCGGTGGGATCGCTGCATTTGGCTCAGGCTATCTCGAGCCGTGCGGTCCGCAAGATTGAGGCGGGCGAGCTCTCCGGCCCCCAGCGCGTGCTGATCGAGGTCAATGTGAGCGGCGAGGAGTCCAAGGGCGGCTTTTCGCCCGACGAGGTCCGAGACGCCGCAGGTGAGCTTGCGGAGCTTGAGGGAATTTGTGTGCAGGGCCTTATGACTATGGCACCACGGGGTAATAAAGATGTGGCGCGCCGCACCTTTGCCGGACTTCGCGAGCTAAGGGATGAGCTTGAGGCGACGCACTCCGATCTGAGCCTGCCCGAACTTTCCTGCGGCATGAGCGAGGACTTTGAGCCTGCCCTTGAGGAAGGCTCTACGCTCGTTCGCCTGGGCAGGGTAGTATTTAGCCCGGAGTTTGCAGTAAAATAAGGCTCTGAAGTGCGCACTGATTATCAGAGCGCCTGCACTAAACCGCGAGAGGACACAACCATGGGCTTCCTTGACGAGATTAAAAATAAGATGCACCTGGGCGGCCAGCAGGGTTACGACCAGGGTTATGGTCAGGACGACGACTACGGCTACGATGATGGCTATGACGACGGCTACCAGAACAACGGCTACAGCGGTGCTTCGGGCGAGGGCTTCTACACCCAGGACGAGCCGAGCAACGGCCTGTTGGGTCAGACGCGCCGCGGCGAGGCCGAGTCGGTGGCCGTGTACACGCGCTCCGGTCAGCTGGTCGGCGACGACTCTCGCCACGCTACGACCTACAACCCGCCATCGCGCTCGCAGGAGACGGTTGCTGGCGGTTATCGTCCCGGTGCCTACGACACGCCGTCGAGCTACGCCGAGAGCACACGTGCTCGCGCCGCTGCCCCCGCACCTGCTCCCTCACCGAGCGATGCTTCGGCGTATGCGAGCAACATCATCAACGCAACGCCACAACTGCCGGCCTATGTCCTGCGCCCCGAGAGCTATGACGACGTGGAAACCGTCGTGCGCCGCGTGCGCACCAAGCAGCCTGTCGCGCTGATTTTTGTGGGCGTTCGTACCGAGGTCGCCAAGCGCGTCCTGGACTTCTCTTACGGTTTTGCCTGCGGCCTGGGCGCCACGGTCAAAGAGGTGGGCGACCGCGTGTTTATGGTGCTGCCCGCCGGTTGCGAGGTCAAGGATTCGGACCTCAAGAAGCTCCGTGCCGACGGCTACCTTAAGTAAAGACAAGACGAGGAGATTCTCATCAACATCTACACCATTGTCCAGCTGGTCAATACGCTGTTCAACTTTTACTCCACGCTCATTGTGGTTTACTGCCTTATGACGTGGATTCCCATGAAGCAGGGTGGATTGCTACAGGATATCGCCGCTGTTCTCGATAGCGTGTGCGGCCCGTGGCTCAATTTGTTCCGCCGGTTTATCCCGCCGATGGGCGGCGTCGATTTTTCGCCGGTCGTTGCGATTATTGCGTTGCAGTTGGTGCAGAAGCTGGTTCTGCAACTTCTTATAGGTATACTCATATAAAACTGGCTTAGTAACTCACGTCGGGCGCACGGCGCCAAGGCGAAGATAAAGGAGAACTTGTTATGGCTATTACCCCTGCTGACATTCAGGCTCAGACCTTCTCTGAGGCCAAGCGCGGCTACGATCCCGCCGAGGTCGACGTCTTCCTGGAGACCCTGTCCTCTGAGGTCGACGCCATGCTCGCCAAGATTGTCGATCTTAAGGGTCGTCTGACCGCCACCGAGCAGCAGCTCGCCGACACGCAGGCCCAGCTTGCTCAGGCTCAGGATGCTGCCGCCCAGGCCGTCCCTGCCGCGCCCGTCGCCGCTCCTGCGCCCGACTTCTCCGCTCAGGAGCGTCAGATTTCCGCTGCCCTGATTGCTGCCCAGCAGACCGCCGAGGGCATTGTCAACGACGCCAACGAGAACGCTGACCGCATCCGCAACGAGGCCGACGCCAAGGCCCGCGAGGTCATCCGTCAGGCCCTGACCGAGAAGCAGGCCGAGCTTGAGGAGATCGACCGTCTTAAGGCTTCCCGTGAGGAGTTTAAGGCCGAGTACCTCAAGCTCATCCAGCACTTCATGGACGATGCTCAGAACTCCTTCCCGTCCGATCTCATGGCTTCCACGCCGGTCGGTTCCGCCGCTTCTCCGGCTGTGACCGTTCCTGCTGCCGAGCCGCTGCCCGTCGCCGAGCCGGTTATCCCCGTTGCCGATCCCTTCGCACCGATCGACAACTTCGCCGCCGACGACCTGGACTAACATCCAGCTATCATTTAGCGTCTAGAAAGGGCCCACAGCTTGTGGGTCCTTTTTTGTGGCTGTATGCAGTCTGCAAAACAAAACGCCGAGTCCTGCGTTTGAGGGCACAGAACTCGGCGAACGGGTGAGCGGTCAAAGGTGGATTTTAAGGCATGTCCCAAAATCTACTTGAGAAGGAAGTCGGGGAGGGGAATGGTGCGGGCCTCGCGCTGCTCGGGGTCGGCGATGTGGTCGGCAGGATAGCCGCAGACGAGCATGTGATAGGGATAGATGCCCTCGGGCAGGCTGAACTGCTCACAGGCCACCTCGGGCTTAAAATGGCACACCCAGCACGTACCCAGGCCCTGCTCCTCGGCTTCCATCATCATTTGATCGCACACGATCGAGGTGTCGATGGCACTGGAGTTCATCTGGTCATAAGGGCGCACCCAAGCATCGTCGGTAACGCTGCAAATAAGAAAGATAAGCGGAGCGCCAAAGATGGACCCATCACGAGCAAACCGAGGCTGACAAGCAGCAGCCTTCTCCAGAAGCTCAGGCGTATCCAACACCATCACACGGGCTGGATGATTATTACAAGCAGAAGGAGCAATACGCCCAGCCTCAACAATGGCATCCACGACCGATTGCTCAACGACCCGATCCTCAAACTCGCGACAAGAATGACGACCCCGAGCCAGATCCAAATACGACATACAGGCCCTCCAACAATTAAAAATCAAACAAACCCAAAGTAACCCAAAGAGTACCCAAAGCAGCAATCAGCCAAACGCTCATCAAGGGCTAAAGTGTCCGAACGGGTACCAAAGGTCCCTTCAGCCAAACCCCCATTGCGCTAAAGCTATCAGCCAAAGTTCCAATGGTGATACGTAAGGCGAAGGGCCGGCCACGGTTTACTTTCGAACGACTCTGCAAAGCAGCCGGAGTGAGAAAGCAAACCGTGGCCGGCCCTTCGCCGCCGGGACACGTACCCCCAATTAACTGTTCTTCATGACAATCGAATCCACGACATCGGCCACATTCTCGCAGCAGTCAGCGCAGTACTCCAGGAAGGCGTAGACGTCACGCCAGGCGATGACCTCGAGCGGATCCTTGCCGTTGACATGCAGGTTGCGCATAGCGTTGATGTAGAGCTCGTCGGCCTCGGACTCGATCGTGTTGATCTGGATGACGAGCTCGCGCAGGGTCTTGGACTTGCGGTAGTTGGGCAGCTCGACCATCAGGTCCTTCATGGCGCGGCAGGCGTCGGTCACCTTGTGGGCGATCACGATGGCATCGGGATGGATGCTCTGGATGTTGGTGAAGTAGACGCGCTGCACGACGCCCTCGATACGGTCGAGCACGGTGTCGAGCGAGCAGCTCATCAGGTCCAGGTCCTCGCGCTCAAGCGGGGTGATAAAGGCCGTGAGCAGGGCGTCCTCAAGCTCATGGTGCTTCTTGTCGGCCGCATGCTCGATCGCGTGCATCTTGTCGAGCATATCGTGAATCTTCGCGGGATCGAAGTTCTCAAAAATCTTGGTGAGCAGCTCGGCAGCCTGGACGGCAAGGTCGGCGCAGGCGACGTAGTTGTCAAAGTAGAACGAATCGGGTTTCTTTGCCATGAGTGGGTCCTTTCGAGGCGAAGTCGGGTGGGCGAGGTATTACGGTCCGGATGGACGCTCGGTTTGACTAGATGAACACCATGAACAGCTTGGCCATGACAAAGCTGATGAGTCCGCAGGCGGGGAAGGTGAAGAACCAGGTGAACATCATGTCCTTGACCACGCCGAAGTTGATGGCCGAAAGGCGCTTGACGGCGCCGACGCCCATGATGGCGCAGGTCTTGATGTGGGTGGAGGACACAGGGATACCGGTAAGGGTGGCAAGCAGCAGATTCGCGGCGCCTGCGAGGTCGGCGGAGAAGCCCTGATACTTCTCGAGCTTGACCATGCTCTGGCCGACGGACTTGATGATGCGCTCGCCGCCCACACTGGTGCCGATGCCCATGGTTGCCGAGCACAGCAGCATAATCCAGATGGGGATGCCGGCATCGCCGACGCTCGTCTGGCCGTTGGCGAAGGCGACACCTAAAAAGAGCACGCCGATGAACTTCTGTCCATCCTGCGCGCCGTGCATAAAACTCATGGCCGCGGCACTCGCGATCTGAGCGTATTTAAAGAAGACGTTGGCACGTCGCCTGTTGGCGGCGGCAAACAGAATCGAGACGAGTTTGCACAGGACCCAGCCCATGACAAAGCCCAGACCGATGGAGAGCGCCAGGCCGTAGATGACCTTCATCCATTCGTGGACGTTGACGCTGCTCGCGCCGCCGAGGGCGATAGCGGCACCGGTCAGGCCGGCGATAAGGCTGTGGCTTTGCGAGGTGGGGATACCAAAACGCGATGCCGTGGCGCCGTAGACGACGATGGAGAACAGTGCCGCGCAGAGGCAGGCGAGCGCCATGGTGCTATTTCCGCCAAAGTCGACGATATGTGAGATGGTGTTGGCGACGCTCGCGTTAAAGTGCGTCATGATGAGCACGCCGAGGAAGTTGAATGCGGCGCTCATGAGAATGGCGGCGCGGGCGGGCATGCAACGCGTAGTGACGCAGGTCGCGATGGCGTTGGGCGCGTCGGTCCATCCATTGACGAAGATGGCGCCGAGCGCGAGGATCACGGTGACGGCAAGGACTGGGTTCGACACAATTTGGCCGAGGAAGGTTGAGAACGTTACGTCCATATATGGGCTTTCTCGAAGTTTGCAGGCACGTTACAAAAACATGATAAATCGTATCACCTCCTGTGGGTTTCTTTACTGAGTTCTGATGGGAGAAGTGAATTTTTTGGCGCCAAAATTGAATATTAGCCCTGTTGACCGCGGGTATTCTTTTTGCTAACACGCCATGAGGACACGTGTGCGCGCCCCAACACCCCAAAACCACAGTCTGTTCGCTTTACAACATACAAACATGCGTTCGATAATAGAGGGCATGGAATATCGACAGACAGACGGCAAAACTCGGCGCGTGCACAAGCAGTATGTGGACGTTGTGGCTCGCATCCTCGCGGGCGGACAGGTCGTGCCGGTCACCGTCTGCTGGGTCGACGGCCGTTGTTTTACGATCGACGAAATTATCTCGACCACCGGGTTTGGCCTGATGGTCCACGGCATCCGTACGGCAACATATAAGGTGCGTTTTGGCGGGCACGCGACCGAGTTGTATCTGGAGGACCAGACGCGCGAGCGGGTGGACGGCTCGCAGGCGCACGTGATGCGTTGGTGGGTCTGGGCCTTTGACCGCACGCTTGAGGGCGAGCGCCGTAGGTAAGGACGCGCGGCATTCGGGTACAATGGCAGGAATCTTGTCACCTACGGCGCTGTCGTGGCGCTTTTTGAAAGGACGAAGTATGAACGATATCCAGGGCTATCAGAACGGCCCCATCGAGACCGGTGCAAGCCGCGCCAAGGAGATGTCGCCGCGCGCGTACAATCTCGCTATGTCTGCCCTGATCTTCTTGGGCTTTTGCGCCATGGGCGCCGGCGCCTACTTTACGAGCACCATGGCGTTTGCGCGCATGATGATGAGTGGCGCCGCCTTGCCGCTGGTCTTCGGCTCGTTTATTTTGACCATCGTCGGCATGGTCATGATGTCGGCTGCTGCCAGCAAACAGTCCGTGGGCCTGTCCCTTGTGGGCTACGTAATCTTTGCGAGTACCTTTGGCCTGACCGCGTCGTTTGGCCTTGCCAACTACGACCTGCCCACCATCAACACTGCCTTTATCGCCACGGCCGCCATCACCTTTGTCTTTGGTGCCTTGGGCGTGACGTTCCCCAAGTTTTTCCAGCGCGCATATGGCATCGGCTTTGGCATTCTGCTCGCCACTATTCTGGTTGAGATCGTGCTGATGTTCATGGGCGTCTCGCAGACCATCACCGACCTGATCGTGATCGTGGTATTCGCCGGCTTTATTGGCTACGACACCTATGTTGCCACGACGGTGCCGCCCACGCTGCCCAATGCGGTGCTCATGGCGTCCAACCTGTTCGTGGACATCATCAATGTGTTCCTGCGCATTCTGAACATCCTCGGCCGTCGCGATTAAAGCGCGGCATTGCGACGCTTCCTGCCGGATACGGTAAAACGATACGAAAGGCGGTCCTTCGGGGCCGTCTTTTTTGTGCGCGGCGGGGTATCATGGATGGGAAAAAGCCGATAGCGGCAGCGACTGGAAAGGTGGCCACGTATGGCAGATGTCGACAACAGGAACCGTAACCGCAGGTCTAACCGGGCGGGTCAGCCCAATCCCAAGCGCGAGGCGCGTGCCAAGGCCGCCGAGCGCCATGTGGCGGCTGTGTCCGAGGCCTGCGCCAAGGACATCGAGCGTTCGCTTGCCGGCGTGTGCGAGTTCGATGGTATGCCTGCCGGTTTTGTCGCGGCGATGAAGGCCAAGGCCCAAGCGGCTGCGGCTGCTGAGGAGCAGGCTGCCGAGGACGTCGAGGCTGCTGAGGCTGTCGAGGTTGAGGCCGCTGAGGTGGAGACTGCGGTCGAGCCTGAGGTGGCGCTCGGTTCCACCGAGTTGGCCGACGAGGCTGAGTCCGCGCCCGCGGAGGAGGCTGCTCCGGTCCTGCCCGAGGTCACCGTGCTTGATGCCTCCGCCACGCAGGCAATCCTCGATAACGGCCGCGGCTATGCGCAGTTCTGCGATATGGCCGTGCTTGCCTTTGCCTCGTTTACCAATCCGGGCGGCGGCTATATCCAGGGCTACCTGGGCCAGGAGGCGACGCTCTGCGCCGATTCGTACCTGTACAACGTGCTCGACAAGCAGCGCAAGTGGTACGGCGAGAACCGTCGCCGCAACATCAACTGCGAGCTGTACCGCAATCGTGCGCTGGTGGTGCCCGCCGTGCGCTTCGACCGCAACCACGTGCACGCCTATGCCGACGTAATCGTCGCCGCTGCACCCAACGCCAAGCGCGCCCGCCAGGAGTACCGCGTGAGCGACGACGCCCTGTTGGATGCCCTGCGCGACCGTATCCGCTTTGTGCTTGCCATCTGCGACGAGCTGGGTCGCGAGAAGCTCGTACTGGGCGCTTGGGGCTGCGACAACAACGGCTTTGACGCCGAGGCCGTGGCCGAGCTCTTCCGCAAGGAGCTCGCATCGGGCGACTTCAAGGTCAAGCAGGTCTTCTTTGCCGTGCCCTCTACGCGCTGGGACGAGGACTTTGCCAAGTTCAAGCACGTGCTGGCAAACTTCCCCGAACGCAACGAGGAGTCCTATGCCCAGGCTGCCGCCCGTGCTGCAGCCGCTCGTGCCGTCGAGCAGGCCCAGGCTGCTGCCGAGGATGATGAGGACGAGGACGATTGGCGCAAATACTTGTAAACGGCGCGCGTGATGCGACATGCCGAGCCGACGGGGGCTGCTCCCGTCGGCTTTTTACTAAAGGAAGGGCTTACGATGAAAAACGTTCTGTGCTTTGGTGATAGCAATACCTATGGCTATGATCCGGCTGGTATGCGCGATGGCACCGCGGTGCGCTATGCGCAGGATGTGCGCTGGTGCGGCGTGGCGCAGCGTGACCTAGGCGATGGCTGGCATGTGATTGAGGAGGGGCTCAACGGCCGCACGACGGTGCGCGACGATATGTGCCATCTGGACACTAACCTCAACGGCATTCGCGCGCTTCCGATGCTGCTCGAGGCCCATAAGCCGCTGGAAGCCATTGTGATCATGCTGGGCACCAACGACTGTAAGACGGTCTTCAACGTGACAGCTTCCGATATCGCCCGTGGCGCCATGGCGCTGATTCGCGCCGTCCGCGCGTTTCCGTGGACCGACGCTGCGCCTTGTCCGCACATTCTGCTGATGGCTCCTATCAAGATCAAGCCACAGATCGCCGATGTGTATATGACCGACTTTGACAAGCATTCCGTTGAGGCATCTGAGCATTTTGGCGAGTACTATGCGCACGTGGCCGAGCAGTTTGGCTGCGACTTTTTGAATGCCGCCGACTTTGCCGAGCCGGGCGATATCGACTATCTGCATATGATGCCCGAAAGCCATGAGAGCTTGGGACATGCCGTGGCAGCCAAGCTCAAAGAGATGCTCGGTGAGTAGCGCGACCCTAAGCCACCACAAAGGTACCTTTGCGGCGGCTTGTTTCGTTGGTTTGTCTCGGTCTGTAACAGTTGTAAGGCCGAAAACGGGCTAGATGTTACAGATTGAGATTATTTAGGTCGATATCGGTCGTTTGTCTCGATCTGTAACATCTAGGGTCGATTTTGCCGAGTTACTGTTACAGATCGAGATTATCTTCTCAGCTAAATTTGAATGTCTCGATCTGTAACAGGTGGGCCGAAAAATGGGCTCTAACTGTTACAGATCTAGATGTTTGTGGGAGCCGCCGCAAAGGTGTCTGTCGCCTTTGCGGCGGTTTTGGGCTGCGAATCTTAATACTGCCACATGTGGTTGACGGGGCCGGAGCCTTTGCCCATGTCAAAGCCGGCGGCGAGAGCGCCGGTTAGGTAGGCCTTGCCGGCGTTGATGGCGTCGGCAAGTTCCATGCCCTGGGCCAGCGCGCAGGCGATGGCGGACGAAAGCGTGCAGCCAGTGCCATGTGTGTTGTCGGTCTCGATGCGCTTGTGGCGGAACCACGTGGTGAGCGGATCGCCCAGATGGTTGCCCTCGTCATCGAGCGGCGCGGGCTCTGCTAGCACATCGTTGGCCTCGTTGACAAAATGCCCGCCCTTAACGAGGGACGCGCAGCCAAAGCGGCGGGTGAGGAGCATGGCAGCGTTTTGCTGTGTGCGCTCGGAATCGACCTCGTAGTCGAGCAGCGCCATGGCCTCGGGAATGTTGGGCGTGATGACGGTTGCCAACGGGAACAGGCGGCGGGTGAGTGCCTCAGCGGCATCCTCGGCAATCAAGCGCGCGCCCGAGGTGGCGACCATAACGGGGTCGACGACCACGTTCGTTGCGTTCCAGGCGCTCAGGCGGTCGGCGATGACTTCGATAATCTCGACAGAGGAGACCATGCCGATCTTTACCGCCGCGGGGCGGATGTCCTCAAACACCATGTCGATCTGGTCGGCGACGATGGCAGGGTCGATATTTTGGATGCTGCGCACGCCGCAGGTATTCTGCGCGGTGATGGCCGTGATAGCGCACTCGGCAAACAGACGATGTGCTGTGATGGTCTTGATGTCGGCCTGAATGCCGGCGCCACCGCTGGAGTCAGATCCCGCGATGGATAGAACGGCAGGAACCCTACTACGATCCATGTTCGCTCCCTTGTTCGGTCGGATTCAAATGGGTCTTTTATCCGCATTATAAAGATGCCCGGGCCGACTCTATGTCGAACCCGGGCGTGCGATGCAATCTTTACGCAAATGTAAGCAAATGTTCACACGTCAACAATTGACGGGAGCCAACTCGCTGCTAAAACACGCAGCGAGGAGCCTAGTCCTCCATGCCAAGGTCGATCGTCGTGCCCTCGAACACCTTGTTGACGGTACGGACGGCGCACATCTTGCCGCACATAGTGCAGGTGCCCTCGGTGGCGGCAGGGGACTCCTCGTAGCGCTTCTTACCGGTGACCGGGTCGAGAGCGCACTTCCACATGGCGTCCCAGTCGAGCTCGCGGCGCGCCTGGCCCATCTTGTCGTCCAGGTCGCGGGCGTGCGGCACCTTCTTAGCAATGTCGGCGGCGTGCGCGGCAATCTTGGTGGCCATGAGACCGTCGAGCACGTCCTGGGCGTTGGGCAGGCACAGGTGCTCGGCGGGCGTCACGTAGCACAGGAAGTCGGCGCCGGAGCTCGCGGAGATGGCACCACCGATGGCGGCGGTGATGTGGTCGTAGCCCACACCGATATCGGTCACCAGCGGCCCGAGCACATAGAACGGGGCGTTGTGGCACAGGCGCTTCTGCAGCTTCATATTGGCGGCGATCTCGTCGAGCGCCATGTGGCCCGGACCCTCGACCATGACCTGGACGCCGGCGGCCCATGCGCGCTTGCACAGCTTGCCCAGCTCGATCATCTCGGCGGTCTCGGTGGCATCGTTGGAGTCGTAGAGGCAACCCGGGCGGCAGGAGTCGCCGAGCGAGATCGTCACGTCGTATTCGTGGCAGATCTCGAGCACCTCGTCGTAGAACTCATAGAAGGGGTTCTCGTTGCCGGTGACTTCCATCCAGCCAAACAGCAGCGAGCCGCCGCGGCTGACGATGTTCATCAGGCGGCCGGTCTCCTTAAAGGTCTTGATGACCGACTTGTTGATGCCGCAGTGGATGGTCATAAAGTCCACGCCGTCCTCGGCATGCGCGCGAACGACCTCGAGCAGATCGTCCTTGGTCAGCTTGACCAGCGGCTTTTCCATGTAGCCGATGGCATCGTACATGGGGACGGTGCCCACCATGAGCGGCGTCTCGTCGATGAGCTGCTGGCGGAACTGGCGCGTCTTGCCCGAGTTGGAGAGGTCCATGATGGCGTCGGCGCCATAGTCCTCGGCGATCTTGACCTTCTTCCACTCCTCGGCGGCATCGGCCTTATCACCCGAGATGCCCAGGTTCACATTGACCTTGGTGGACAGGCCCTCGCCAACACCAAAGGCGCGCATGCCCTTTTTGATATGCACGATATTGGCGGGAATGGCGATGCGGCCGTCTGCCACGCGCTCGCGGATGTACTCGGGGTCGCGATGCTCACGCTCGGCGACTTCTTTCATCTGCGGTGTGATTTGTCCGGCACGGGCGAAGTCGATTTGCGTCACGAGCTTGGGCTCGGTTTGTGTGCTCATTGGCACGGCTCCCTTCGTTGGCATTACCCATATCAGGTTTGCGGGTCAGGGCGGGCGCGCCCAATCTCAGCCTGCCGTCTTGTCCTGCAAGCTCCCCGTTATGTCATGGGCTCAAGTATAGCCTGAATGGGTACGATTGAGCCAACGAGTGTGCCTGTGGGGAGGCGAACATGGAAGACAAGCATCTATATCGAGAGACGCAATGGGATGTATCGGCCGAGGAAAGCCGTGCGCACCATGGCCTGGTCGCGATTGGTTTTGCGGTGCTTGCCGTGCTGGTGATTGCCTTTTGGATCTGGACGTTTGGCGGTCGCGGCGGCGCTGCCTGGGGATTCGAGGCTGACGATAGCCTGCCGATTATGACGATGAAGGTCTCTGGCGGCAACACGGTGGCAGCTCCTGGCGACTATTGGTATCCACGCGACGAGTTTGTGCAGCTGCAGTTGAGCGGTGGATCCATTCCGGGCGAGGAGATTGAGCGCGTGACGTTTGATGCGTCGCTCAAGACACTGTCGGTCGAGCTGAAAGATCAAGGGGATGCGCCCACGACAATGGATATCGCGCTGACGGAATGGCGCCTGGAGCCTCCGTCGGGCGTCAAGGTGTCCGAGGTGGAGCATGTCAAGATTACCTATCAGGACGGCTCGACAAATGAAATTGCCAAAGCCGACGGCTTGGCGGAATAGACGCCGTGCCTAGGCAGCACATTCAAAAGTAGCGGTGGTCCTACAAGGCCTGTTCGTTCAGGAAGACCAAAGTGTTTTTATTTGAAAGCTCGGGAAAGTGACGATAACCAACGTCGAACGCGGTGAGTTCGCTTACATCCTCGAGCTTGTTTTCTGCCATCCAGCGCACCATAGAGCCGCGCGCCTTTTTGCTGGCGGTCGAGCGCTGGATGGGCTTGCCGTTGCGGACGCCTTCGCCAAAGAGACACGTGACGACCGTGACGTCGGTGGTGAGGCGGGTCAGAACGGCCTTGGCGTATTCCACGCTGGCAAGGTTGACGATCGTAGCGTTGGAGCCTGCCGGAGCGATAGCCCGTGCGAGCTTGTCGCCCCAAAACGCGTAGAGGTCTCGGGCACCGTCGATGGCAAGTTTCGCGCCCATCTCCAGCCGATACGGTTCAACGGCATGAAAGGGGCGTACGCATCCGTAAAGGCCCGAGAGGATCCAGAGATGGTTTTGCGGCCAGTCGAGCTGTGCGGCATCCATGACCTCGGGCGCCATGCTTTGGTATTGGATGCCGTGATAGGACATGACGGCGGGGGAGATTCGACGCGCGATATCGGGATCGGCGAGGTCGGCATCGCTCAGGACGGGCATAAATTCGTGAAGCGTATCCAGGCACGTTGTAAGCAGCCTGTCGCTCACGTTCCATAGTGTCTGCAGGCCGCCGCTGCCTTCATCCCGTTCGATATCTAGCAGTGCGCGGTGGAGGCGAGCCGTCTCGTGCGCAAAAGGCGGAATGCCCAGGACTTCAAAAGCATCTTGGGCCGCGCGCATCTGTTTGGCGGGCGAAATGATGACCTGCAGCATGGACTCTCCTCTGCCAAAAAAGGAAGTTGCGGTGGAATACGGTCTGTTTTGGCCGTGTATGGGCCAGTTTAGTCCGTATTTCACCGCAACTGATGAAGGGTTGGTTAGGCGCGCTCGAGGAAGGCCTTGTAGCCGCGGTAGGCCTCGTAGATGTCGGCCTTGTTGGCGACCTCCCACAGGGCATGCATGGACAGGACGGCAACGCCGGAGTCGATGACGTTCATGCCGTATTTGGCCATGATGTAGGCGATGGTGCCGCCGCCGCCCGCGTTGACGCGACCGAGCTCGCAGGTCTGGAAGTCCACGCCGGCCTCGTCCATGATGTCGCGGACGAGGGCCACGTACTCGGCGTCGGCGTCGTTAGATCCACCCTTGCCGCGGCTGCCCGTGTACTTGTTAAAGCACAGGCCGCGACCCATGAAGGCGGCGTTCTTGGTCTCGAACTTGCCGGCGTAGCCCGGGTCGAAGCCGGCGGACACGTCGGAGGAAAGCATGCGGCTGCGGGCGAGCGCGCGGCGCAGGGCCAGCGGGCTATCCTCGCCGGCGAGCGTCATGATCTCGGCGACGGTGTTCTCGAAGAAGCGGCTCGTCATGCCGGTGGCACCCACGGAACCGATCTCCTCCTTGTCGACGATGAGTGTGATGCTCGTGCGCTTCACGTTGGCGACGTTGATCTGGGCGAGCATGGACGGATAGGCGCAGACGCGGTCGTCGTGGCCATAGCCCAGAATCATGGAGCGGTCGAGGCCCATGTCGCGGGCCGGGCCGGCGGGCACG
The DNA here is from genome assembly GCA_937949355.1 of uncultured Collinsella sp. Classification (GTDB taxonomy): domain Bacteria; phylum Actinomycetota; class Coriobacteriia; order Coriobacteriales; family Coriobacteriaceae; genus Collinsella. The sequence goes on from CALEDY010000024.1 coordinate 34,832, forward strand.
ACTTCGATCTCGGCGGAGAGGAAGTCCTCCTCCTCGACGTCATACTGCTCCTTGAGGATATCCAGGAACATCTGCTTGACGGGCTCCTCGGGAGCGTCCTTGTCGTCCTCATCGAACTTGACGGGGCGGCCGCCCACGATCACGTCGAGGATCTCGGCGTCGACGGCGTCCTTGGCGGGCTTGGCCATCTGCTCGCTCGAGAGGTGGATCAGCAGGTCGGAGATGGTGAAGACCGGGTCGTCCGCCTTGTCGCCGATGTTGATGTCGACGGTGGTGCCGTCCTTTTTGCAGATGACGCCCACGAGTGCAAGCGGGGAAGCGACCCAGTGGTAGCTCTTGACGCCGCCGTAGTAGTGCGTGTCGAGGTAGGCCATGTCGCCGGCCTCGAAGGCGGGGTTCTGCTTAAGGTCCAGGCGCGGCGAGTCCACGTGGGCGCCCAGGATGTTAAAGCCCTGCTCGAGCGGGGCGGTGCCCAGGTTGACGAGCATGAGGTCCTTGCCGTGATTGGCGGCGTACACCTTGTCGCCGGCCTTGAGCGCGTGGCCCTCGGCGATCACGGTCTCCAGATTGACGTAGCCCGCCTCCTCGGCCATCTTGATACCGGTCTTGACGCACAGGCGCTCAGTCTTGTTCTCGCTCAAAAACTGCTTATAGCCGCGGCAAAGCTCCTCGAGCTCCTCGATCTGCTGTGGCGTGTACTTTTTCCATGCGCAGGGACGCTCCATGACGCAGGCTCCTTTCGGATCGATCGTGCTGGTTGATGTACCGTGAGCCATCGTATCACGCGCGGGCGCGCGGCGGCAGGGAAGCCTGATGTGCAGTGGCCGCGGGGCGGGGAGCGTGTAAACTGGAGTGAGCAAACGTGCCCAGCCCAAAGCGAGGTATTCAATATGTCTGACAAGCGCCGTACCTTTGCCGTCATCGACGGCAACTCGCTCATGCACCGCGCCTTCCACGCCGTGCCGCCCACCATGAACGCGCCGGACGGTCGTCCCACCAACGCGATCTTTGGCTTTTTGAATATGTTCCTCAAGATGATTGACGCCTTTAATCCCGACGGCGTTGTTGTGGCGTTTGACAAGGGCAAGCCGCGCGTGCGCATGGAGATGCTGCCGCAGTACAAGGCTCAGCGCCCGCCCATGGACCCCGATCTGCACGCGCAGTTTCCCATGATTAAGGAGCTGCTCGCCGCGCTCAACGTGCCGATTTTGCAGTCCGAGGGCTGGGAAGGCGATGACATCCTGGGCACTATGGCGCGCCTGGGCGAGCAGGCCGGCTGTGACATGCTGCTGGTGACCGGTGATCGCGATATGTATCAGCTCGTGACCGAGCACGTCAACGTGGTCTCGACCCGCAAGGGCCTGTCCGACGTGGCGATCATGACGCCCGAGAGCGTGGACGATCTGTATCACGGCATCACGCCGGCGCTCGTGCCCGATTTTTACGGTCTGAAGGGCGACACGTCCGATAACATCCCCGGCGTGCCGGGCATCGGCCCCAAAAAGGCGAGCGCGCTCATTGCACAGTACGGTAGCCTGGACGAGGTCATCGCACATGCCGACGAGGTCAAGGGCAAAATGGGCGAAAACCTGCGCGCGCACATCGACGACGCGCTGCTGAGCCGTAAGGTGGCGACCATCCGCACCGATGCGCCTGTTGAACTCGATTTTGAGGCGACGTCCTTCCCGGCGTTTTCTGCCGATGAGGTTTCCGCGGCGCTGGGTACGCTTGGTATCACCGCCATGCAGAACCGTTTCTTGGCGCTGATCGGCGGCGAGGGCGGGGCTGCTGCCTCCAGTGTGTTTGAGATGCCTACGATGGTTCGCGCGGCCGCGGGCGATGCTGACGCGCTTGGTGCCGTTGCGGCTGAGATTTCCCGCGCGATTGATGCCGACGAGTGGGTCGCCGCCGTGGTGGACGACGACAAGGAAGAGGGCGCGCTCTTTGGACTGACGCGCACGCTGTGGTTGGCGACGTCCAAGGGCCTGTTCGCGCTCGAGGAGGGCGACAGCTGTGCGGCGGCTGAGGTCGAGGGCTTCAACTTCGTCCACGGCGTGATTGCCGGCGTGCTCGCGCGTCTGTTTATGGAGGGTCGCGTGGCGAGCCCGGATATGAAGGCGCTGTTGCACGAGCTTTCGCCCATCGATTCTTCTGAGCCCGAGCTCATGGATCCGCTCGCTGCCGATTCCACGCGCATCTTCGATACCGTGGTTGCCGCCTACCTGCTGGATTCCGACCGCTCCGAGTTCGACGAGGCATATCTGGCCGATACCTATCTGCAGATGGCGCTGCCTGCGGCGCGCGGTGCAGAGGGCACCGGCGAGGACGCTCCGGCTCCTGCCGCCCGCACGGCGGCCTTAACGCTGGCGCTGGTCGCACCGCTGCGCGACCGCATGGCCCGCGAGAACGCCGCCAACGTGTTCGACGGCATCGAGATGCCGCTTGTGCCGGTGCTTGCCAAGATGGAGCGCGCGGGCATGCTCGTGGATCCCGACCGTCTGCGCAGCCTGTCCGAGGGCCTGGCGACCCAGATCACCGAGGTCGAGCGAAGCATTCGCGACCTTGCCGGTGACGAGACCTTTAACATCGGCAGCCCCATGCAGCTCTCGCATGTGCTGTTTGACGTTATGGGGCTTCCGACCAAGGGCCTCAAGAAGACCAAGCGCGGCTATTATTCGACCAACGCCAAGGTGTTGAGCGATCTTGCTCGCGACCACGAGATCGTGCGTTTGATCTTGGACTGGCGTGAGAAGTCCAAGATTAAATCGACCTATCTGGACACGCTGGGCCCGCTACGCCGCGGTGACGGCCGCGTGCACACCACGTACAACCAAACCATTACCGCGACGGGGCGTCTGTCCTCGAGCGATCCGAACCTGCAGAACATCCCGACGCGCTCGGAGCTGGGTCGTACCGTCAAGACGGCGTTTTCGGCAGGCGAGGGCAGCGTCTTTTTGGCGGTGGACTACTCGCAGATCGAGCTGCGTCTGCTGGCGCATCTTTCGGGTGACGAGCATCTGGTGCGTGCCTTTAACGAGGGCGAGGACTTCCATGCCGAGACGGCCGCGCGCGTGTTTGGCGTTCCCGTGTCCGAGGTAACGCCCGACTTGCGCAGTCGCGCCAAGGCCGTGAACTTTGGCATCGTGTACGGTCAGCAGGCCTACGGTCTCTCGCAGTCGCTGCACATCTCGATGGCCGAGGCGCGTGGCATGATCGACCGCTACTACGAGGCCTACCCGGGCGTGCGCACGTTCCTCGACAACGTGGTGGCACGTGCCAAGCAGACGGGCTATGCCGAGACCATGTATGGCCGCAGACGCCATATTCCCGAGCTCAAGGCCAAAAACCCACAGCTCCGCGGCTTTGGTGAGCGCACGGCCATGAACCATCCCATGCAGGGCACCGCAGCCGACATCATCAAGATCGCCATGGCCCGCGTAAGCCGCCGCCTGGAAGAAGAGGGCTTTGCCGCCCACATGATCCTGCAGGTACACGACGAACTGGACTTTGAGTGCCCCGTCAACGAAGTCGAGCGCCTCACCGCCATGGTCCGCGACGTCATGGAGCACGTAGTAGACCTCCGCGTACCGTTGATCGCCGAAGCCAGCACCGGCATAACCTGGGCAGACGCCAAATAGGGAAGCCACCACAGTTCCAAAGTAACCAAAAGCAGAGGGGAGCCCCTTCCAACAAGGAGCTCCCCTCATTCAAATTAATTCAGCCAAGTATCTAGGCGCCAAGACACCATCTCGGCGGCAAACAAGTCACCGCAGGACCTGGCCGGGCGGCAGGGGTTAACTTTTCGTAGATTCCGCACGCAAAGAAAGCCACTTAATGTGGCTTTCGTCTTGCGCAGGACCTGACCGAGCGAAAAGTTAACCCCTGCCGCCCGGCCAGGTCCGTTGGGATAAGTTACCGAGCCGCCAAGATGGCGTCGATGAGCGTCAGTACGCCCCCGTCGTTGTTGCTCGGAATGCGCCACTTGGCATGCGCGTTCATGTGCTCCTCGGCATTGTCCACGATAAAGCTGTGTCCGACGCGCTCCAGCATGGGAATATCGTTGTACGTATCGCCCACGGCGGCGGCATCGGCGATATCAATGCCCAACTGCTCGCACAGATGCGCGACGCCGGCGCCCTTGTCGACACCCAGGTTCATAAAGTCGATCCACTCGCGGCCGGCATTGGTGACATAGAGCTGATCCGAGAACGCGGGGTTATAGGTCTCGCGGAACGCGGGCTCGGCATCGTAGGCAGGGAAAAAGATCGAGATCTTATTGGACTCGATATCAATGCCCTCAAAGGTGTCGACGTAGTTGATCGTGTTGTAGTAGACGCTGATCTCGTCGTGGTATTGATGGTCGCGGGCGAGCACATAGAACTCGTCGTAGCAGCACAGGACGGGAACGGCGCGCGGGTCCTCCGAGGCACGAGCGAGCACCTGCTGATACAGCGCCACATCGATGTTGCTCTTATAGATATAGCTGCCGCGATAGATGACGCAGGCTCCGTTGTCGGGACAAAAGGCGAGGCGGTTCTTGATGTCCTCGAACATCTCCTCGAGCTTGGGGGCTGGACGTCCGCTAGCGGGGCAGAATACGATGCCGGCGTCGGCGAGCTTGTCCAAGCGCTCATCAAGACCCTGCGGCAACACGCGCTCGTCGGTGAGCAGCGTCTTGTCCATATCAACGGCGAGAATCTTAATGCTGCCGATATTGGTGTCCGATTCGTAAGTTTGCATAAAAGCGCGCCTTTCGTTTCGAAATTGTTTCAGACGTTATAACCATCAACCAGTAACCGAGCGTATTGTCGCAGGAACGGAGCGTATTTGCACCACGCTTCACAAAGTAATGAAAAAACTTTTCAGAAATTTGAATTTGTCGCTTGTGCTGCGGGCACTTTAGCGTAATATAGCGACCATCGAAAACGGAGACGGCAAAAGAGCCGCTTACCGAGAAAAAGGTACCGTTTACGATATTTGAATTGCGCCCGGCGATAGGTGAAAGGAGAGGCAGATGCAGTTCGTAAAGATCATCACTACTGCAGACAATGCCATCCGACGCCAGCGCGCAATTTCCCGACGACGATAACAATCGTCTCTGTCCGCATGGGGCGAATTGCCTCAACAGAGTCATTTTGAGGTCGTTGGGTTTTAGCACGACATTGCTGCATGTTTCTAGGGCATGTATGTGCTGATTTTTGCTATTTAACCTGATATTGCACGGTATATGACCTTGAAATGACTTGCAACTGACCGATGTTCTAACTAGCTACCAAGGGCGAAAGGAAACAGCCATGAGCAAGGAAAAAGTCGTTCTCGCATATTCCGGTGGTCTTGATACATCCGTATGTGTCAAGTGGCTCCAGGACGAGAAGAATCTCGATGTCGTTTGTGTCTGCGGCAACGTGGGCCAGGAGGAGACCGGCCTGGATGCCAAGAAGCAGAAGGCGCTCGACCTGGGCGTTCTCGATTGCCAGGTGCTCGACCTGCGCGACGAGTTCTCCGATGAGTTCCTGACCAAGGCCATCGCTGCAAACTCCATGTACGAGAACAAGTACCCGCTGCTCTCCGCCCTGTCTCGCCCGCTGCTCGCCAAGAAGCTTGTCGAGGTCGCCCACGAGTTTGGCGCGACCTACGTCGCCCACGGCTGCACCGGCAAGGGTAACGACCAGGTTCGTTTTGAGGCTGCCGTCAAGGCCCTCGATCCCGAGCTTAAGGTCATCGCCCCGGTTCGCGAGTGGGATCTGAAGTGCCGTCCCGACGAGGTCGCCTATGCCCACGCCCACAACGTGCCGGTTCCCGAGGGTGCCAACGATAACCCCTATTCCATTGACGACAACCTGTGGGGTCGTGCCATTGAGTGCGGCCACCTGGAGGATCCCTGGAACGAGCCGCTCGACGACGCCTGGGTTATGACCAAGAATCCCGAGGACACGCCCGATGCCCCGACTTACACCGAGATTGAGTTTGAGGCGGGCAAGCCCGTCGCCGTCGACGGCAAGAAGATGAAGCTCTCCGAGATCGTCATCGCCCTCAACAAGATTTCCGGCGACAACGGCTTTGGCCGTCTCGACCTGGTCGAGGATCGTCTGGTGGGCCTCAAGAGCCGCGAGTGCTACGAAGTTCCCGGCGCCCTGACGCTCATCACCGCCCACAAGGCACTCGAGGACATCTGCGTCGAGGGCGACCTGCTCAAGACCAAGATCAAACTCGAGCAGGATTGGGCCACCGCCGTGTACAACGGCCAGTGGTACAGCCCGCTCAAGAACGCGCTCGACGCCTTTATGGCCGACACCCAGAAGTTCGTGACCGGCACCGTCCGCCTGAAGTTCTTTAAGGGCAACTGCCATGTCGTCGGCCGCAAGAGCCCGTTTAGCCTGTATGACTACGGTCTGGCTACCTACGACCGTGACACCACGTTTGACGAGAAGGCCAGCGCCGGCTTTATCGAGATCGATACACTGTCGCTCAAGACGTGGGCCAAGGTCCAGGGTCCCAGCTCTGCCGCTGCCCAGGCTTAAGTCTTCCTTTCCTTGGTATCCGCGCGGCCCATCCGCGTGATACATAACGGGCGCATGGGGTCCCTACCTTTCGTTATGCTTGCTGACACTTCTTAACATCGGTGGCCCCTACGTTCCGCCCGCATATATGACGCCGCGACTGCGGCTGAGTCCGAGCCCCGCCGGGGTTGTCCGGCGGGGCTCCTTCTATCAATTTGGCGGCTCTGCGCCTATATATATGAGGAGTATCCATTATGTTCAATGCTGTCGTGCATGCTTTACTTGCCCTCGCGCCCGAGCTCGATGCTGCAAAGGTCGAGGACGTCCCTATGAGCCTGAAGGCTTGGATTGACGGTTCGCAGGGCAACATCCGGAGGGAGACGTTGGGCGCCAAGTGCATGGTGCGTCACTTCTTTGCAAATTAGCTATATGGCCTCGCGCACGGTGGGGAATATGCAAAACTAGCGGTTGAAAAATCGCTTTAGCGATATGGCGCATTGCTTTGGGCGCTTGTTTTGGTATTTGGAGAAAGGAGACGGTTCCATGGCTCTTTGGGGCGGTCGTTTTGAGGCGGGCGTGGCCGAGGTCACGCAGGAGTTTGGTGCGTCGTTGCCGGTCGACAAGCATCTCTATAAGCAGGATATCGCCGGCTCTAAGGCACATGCCAAGATGCTGGCCGCCCAGGGCATCATCAGTGCCGAGGACGAGCAGGCGATCGCCGAGGGCCTGAACGGAATCGAACAGGATATCGATGCCGGCAACTTTACCTTCGATATCAACGACGAGGACATCCATATGTCCATCGAGAGCGAGCTGACGCGTCGCATCGGTGAGGCCGGTAAGCGCTTGCATACCGGGCGTTCGCGCAACGACCAGGTGGCGACCGATACGCGCCTGGGCGTCAAGGCGCTTGCCAAGGAGCTCATGGAGGCCAATCTTGAGCTGCGCCATGTGCTGATGGATGCGGCTAAGAAGTACGACAAGGTGATTCTGCCGGGTTACACGCATATGCAGCACGCTCAGCCCGTGCTGCTGTCGCATCATCTGCTGGCGTATTCCTGGATGTTCGCGCGCGACTTTACACGCTTGAAGGCCGCCTTTGATGCCGCCGACAACTGTCCGCTGGGTGCTGCCGCGCTTGCCGGCACGAGCTATCCTCTCGATCGCCAGATGACGGCTGCCGAACTTGGCTTTGCGGGCGTGATTCCTAACTCACTCGATGCTGTTTCCGACCGTGATTTCCTGCTCGATCTGCATTACGCCGGCTCCGTCATGGCGATGCACCTGTCGCGTCTTTCCGAGGAGATCGTGCTGTGGTCGAGCTCCGAATTTGGCTTTATCACGCTTTCAGACTCTTACTCCACCGGCTCGTCTATCATGCCGCAGAAGAAGAACCCCGACTTTGCCGAGCTTATCCGCGGCAAGAGCGGTCGCGTGTACGGCAACCTGGTGCAGTTGCTCGTGACCATGAAGGGCTTGCCGCTCGCCTATAATAAGGACTTGCAGGAGGACAAGGAGGGCGCGCTCGATACCGCCCATACGCTCATGCAGTGCCTGTCCGTTATGGCCGGAATGATTTCGACTTGGACCGTCAACGAGAATGCCATGGCGCGCGAGTGCGGCGTGGGGCACCTTGCCGCTACCGATGTTGCCGATTACCTGGCCAAGCGTGGTCTGCCGTTCCGCGAGGCACATGCCGTGGTGGGCCATCTGGTCCTGATGTGCGAGAAGCGCGGCTGCAATCTTGAGGACCTGCCGTTTGAGGTGTTCCAGGAGGCAAGCCCGCTTTTTGAGCGCGACATTACCGAGGCGCTCGATATCCCGTCGATTGTCGCCGCACGCACGACCGAGGGCGGCACCGCTCCTGCCGCCGTTGCCGTGCAGTTGCAGCGTGCCGAGGCACAGCTCGTGGCCGACGAGGGTGTGTTTGGGTCGCTGACCAAGGTCGTTGAAATGGGTCACGGGGCAAAGTAAGGTTTGGCTTAAGCGGCTTTGGCCATTTATTGATAAATCGTTTTCGCTTTACGGGCGCCTGCTGATGCGGGCGTCCGTATTTTGTTGCCCTGGGGGAGGAGCTTGTCGAGAACTTCTGTAGGACCTTTGGGCAGGTTGTGAAGGGGGTACGTTCGCGGGTGGCAACCGACCGTCCGCTCGGTTCGGTGCGGTTGATGGGCGGTCGGATGGTACTCTAATCGGGCTTCGAAACAGAAGTGACACATATGGAGCGCTTTAATAAATTGCAGCGTTTCAATAAACAGCTTTTTGTTTAACTGCAGCTAAAACTCTGTTACGATGCAGTCCAGGCGGGTGCCGGAATGGGACTTGGGCACGCGCGAACCTACTTGAAAGGCTACCTTATGGCTATCGAGAAGACCTTCATCATGATTAAGCCCGACGCCGTGCGCGACCGTAAGATCGGCGAGATCGTTGCTCGCATTGAGCGCAGCGGCCTTGTCATCGAGCGCATGGAGATGACCACGCTCGAGCGCGCTACCGTCGAGGAGCACTACGCCCATCTGGCCGACAAGCCCTTCTTTGGCGGTCTCTGCGACTTTATGACGAGCGGTCCGGTCGTCAAGATGGTCGTTTCCGGTCTCTCCGCTGTCTCCAAGATGCGCACCCTTATGGGCGCTACCAACCCGCTTGATGCTGCCCCCGGCACCATTCGCGGCGACTTCGCTGTCGATGTCAACGCCAACGTGATCCACGGCTCCGACTGCCTGGAGAACGCCGAGATCGAGATCAAGCGCTTCTTTGGCTAAACCAGCTTTGACTCCTTAAAGCTGTTAGCGTGTGGCTTTGGCGCCGCGGAATTCCATCCGCGGCGCCCTTTTTATTCCAAAATCTATGAAGGGGCCCGCTCGGACATGAGTTCCGAGCGGGCCCCTGCTGTTAGCTTGTGGCACTGAGTAGTTTAGGCCTCGTCGACGACCTTGAGGCCGCGCGTGTGGTCGATTTCGTTGAGGAGATTGACGCGACGCTCGTGGCGGCCGCCCTCAAACTCGGCGTCGAGCCACTCGTCGACAATCATCTTGGCGAGCTCGGAGCCCACGACGCGGGCGCCAAAGGCGAGCACATTGGTGTTGTTGTGCATGCGCGAGAGCTTGGCGCTGAAGGGCTCGGAGCACACGACGGCGCGTACGCCCTCGACCTTGTTGGCGGCCAGGCTGATACCGACGCCGGTACCGCAGATCAGGATACCCAGATCGACGTCACCGTTGGCAACGGCCTTACCCACCTTGTAGCCGGCGATGGGGTAATCAAAGCTCTCGGAGGTGTCGGTTCCAAAGTTCACGACCTCGCAGCCGCGCTCCTTCAGGTGCTCGGAAATGATGTTCTTGAGCTCGACGGCGGCGTGGTCGTTACCGATACCAATCTTCATGAGTGGTTCCTCTCTGGTCCGTGCGGCGGAATTGCTAAAGGTTTTACCGCGTTCGACTGCATGATAGCGCGACTTTTGTGTAAACGCTCGGGCGTTTTTTGGTCAAACGCTTTAGCATGCAACAAGACCGGCTTTTCATGAATGAATGCCGTCAGATTGCGCTTAAGCGCCGTCCGTCGGAACCATGGTTGCGGTTTCTGATGCATTGTTATCAAATAAAAGAGTTAACTATTATCGAGAGCCCAGTTCGTTATGTAAGCAGGAGATACCTATGTCTACCGATTCCATCCGCGATGCCGCTTTTTGCGATGTCTTGAACCGCGAGCTTGTCTGTGCGCTCGGCTGCACCGAGCCCATTGCCGTTGCCTATGCAGCGGCGCTGGCGAGCCAGACACTCGGTTGCGAACCCGATCATATGGATGTTGCCTGCTCGGGCAATATCATCAAGAACGTTAAGAGCGTGACCGTGCCCAACTCGGGTGGTATGCACGGTATTGAAGCGGCGGCCGTGCTGGGTGCCGTGGGCGGCGACGCCAAGAGCGCGCTCGAGGTGCTCGAGAGCGTTAACGACGAAGACCGTGCTCGCGTGTCCGAGCTCCTCGCCGATGCCGGTTACTGCGATGTGTCGCTTGTCGAGGGTGTGCCCAACCTCTACATCAAGGTGACTGCCACGGCCGGGGGCCATGTCGCGGTCGTCGAGATTACCGACCACCACACCAATGTCACGTGCCATACGCTCGACGGTATTCCGGTATGCGGCAAGTCGGCGGGGGAGTGTGCCGCTTGCGCCGAGCGCGTCGTGGCCGAGCGTGCGGCAGATAACGCCGATACCCCTATGAGCATTGAGTCCATCATCGACTTTATCGAGGACGGTGACATTGAGGACGCCCGCGCTGCCGTTGAGCGCCAGATTGAGCTGAACGGTGCAATCAGCGCCGAGGGCCTGGCACACGCTTGGGGCGCCGAGGTGGGCCGTACGCTGCTGGGTGCACGTGCCGATGACGTCGCCTGCCGTGCCCGCGCCCGTGCAGCCGCCGGGTCCGACGCCCGCATGAACGGCTGCGCGCTGCCGGTCGCCATCGTGTGCGGCTCGGGCAATCAAGGCATTACCTGCGCGCTGCCCGTTATGGAGTATGCCGACTATTTGCGCTGCGACCATGATCGCCTGGTGCGCGCCGTGATGCTGTCCGATCTGATCGCCGTGCATATCAAGAGCTATATTGGTGCGCTCTCGGCGTTTTGCGGTGCTATTTGCGCCGCATGCGGTGCCGGTGCTGCGATTACCTGGCTGTGCGGTGGCACGCACGAGCAGATTGGTGCGACGGTCTCGAACACGCTCGGTAACGTTGGCGGCATCGTGTGCGATGGCGCCAAGGCAAGCTGTGCCGCCAAGATTTCCGCTGCCGTTGATGCTGCGATTCTGGGTCACGATATGGCCATGCAGGGCCGCGGCTTCCGTGCCGGTGAGGGCCTCATTCAGGATACCGTCGAGCAGACGATCGCCAGCATGGGCTACGTGGGCCGTGTGGGCATGAAGGACACCGACGTCGAGATCCTCAACATCATGATCGGCAAAACCCAAGTCTGTTAGTTACGCGGTTTTACCAAACCGCGTAACAAGTCGACGCTGCAAACGCCCCTAAGCGGCAATCTGCCTTTCAATCGTCGGGCATGGCCAGAAGGCCTATGCCCTCCTCTTTCAAGGCACATTGCTCGCTTAGGGGCGTTTTCGCTGTCTTTGCCATAACATCGGCGTTGCTTTGTAAGGGACAAAGGGTCTGTCTCTTTGTCACCTTACAACCTGCGGCACTATTTTGTTTGGAGCGAGGGGTCCTACGACAGTTCGTTGGCTACTTGGTGTTCGTAGAAGGCTTCTACTACGGCGTTGAAGTCGCGGGCGAAGTCTTCCATGGTTCCGCGCCAGGTGGCTCGGCTGGGTTTTCCCTGGCCGACATAGGCGGTTTGAATGCCGCAGGCGGGGCTGGGGAAGTCGCGCTTGGGGTCGTTGCCCACCATGAGGACCTCGTGCGGCTCGAGCCCCATCACCTGAAGCTGCTCTAGATAGTAGGTGGCATCGGGCTTGCAGCGGGTGGTGTTTCCCATGTGCGTGACGAGCTCAAAGGGCGCGTCGGTCAGCTCGCCCCAGCCCATGCGGCACTCGATAGCGCCCTGGGGAAAGCTGGGATTGGTAAAGAGTGCGCAGCGCAAGCCCACGTCCTGCACAGCCTGGAGTGCGGCGTGCGCGCCGGGCATGGCCTTCGCGTTGATCATGTCGTCGTTTTTGAACGGCAGAACCTCGCGCTCGTAGTAGGTAAACGCCTCGTAGATGAGGGGGTCCGAGAGGCAGATGCCGCATCGGCGCTCAACCTCTTCTTGGTAAAACGCAAGATTGGTGCGATTGTCCGTTCCACTTCGACGGTTAGCGTTGAGGTCGACCAAAATGGTGCCGAGGCGTGCCATCGTGCCGCCACGGCTGCGACGGCCGATATCCGCGAGCATCGACGAGACATCCTTAAAATAGCGAAGGATAAACGCATTGAGGTTGATGCTAAGAAGCGTTTCGTCCATATCGAAAACGACAGCTTTGAGCACGCGAGCACCTTTCTCGTAAATTCGATCTAGAATCGTTGGTTCCGGATACTTTACCCCAAAGGCGTATGGGCAAACTGCTTATCGTCAAGTTGTGGAGACAGCCGTCCATAAGATTACGAAAAAGTCTCCACACGAGTAAAAAATCGCAGTTCACGCTTGAAATCGAAGTCGTTTCCCCGTAACCTATACGAACGTGATTGCATAAGCATCACATTAGTATCTGTCGGCTCCCGAGTGTTCCTAAACGTTGTGTGCTTGTCGCACCCTTCTGTAGGTCCTAGCAATCGGGGCCCCGTAGTTCGAAAGGGGTCCACCTTTGAGTGAGATTCAGAACTCGTCCATTTTCTCTCTTGACGATGTCAACGAGGAGGAGATGAACAACCTCATCGACGGTACGATTACCGACTTTGATGAGGGCGATCTCGTTAACGGCACTGTCGTTAAGATCGAGCATGACGAGGTGCTCGTTGACATCGGATTCAAGTCCGAGGGCGTTATCCCGGTCCGCGAGCTGTCCATCCGCAAGGACGCTAACCCTGCAGACATCGTTGCACTCGGTGATCCCATCGAGGCTCTGGTTCTCCAGAAGGAGGACAAGGACGGTCGTCTGGTCCTGTCCAAGAAGCGTGCCGAGTACGAGCGTGCTTGGAACCGCATCGAGGAGAAGTTCAACTCCGGCGAGAACGTCGAGGGCGAGGTTATCGAGGTTGTCAAGGGCGGCCTGATCCTCGACATCGGCCTGCGTGGCTTCCTGCCCGCTTCCCTCGTCGACCTCCGTCGTGTCAAGGACCTCACCTCCTACATGGGCACCCGCATCGAGGCCCGCGTCATCGAGATGGACCGCAACCGGAACAACGTTGTCCTCTCCCGTCGCGTCGTGCTCGAGGAGTCCCGTAAGGCCGAGCGTTCTGAGATCCTGTCCAAGCTCAAGTCTGGCATGCGTCTCCAGGGCACCGTTTCCTCCATCGTCGACTTCGGCGCCTTCGTCGACCTCGGCGGTATCGACGGCCTCATCCACATCTCCGAGCTCTCCTGGAACCACGTCAACCATCCTTCCGAGGTTGTCAAGGTCGGCCAGGAGGTCGAGGTCGAGGTTCTCGACGTCGATCTCAACCGCGAGCGCATCTCCCTGGGTCTCAAGCAGACCACCGAGGATCCGTGGCGCGCACTGGTCAAGAAGTACCCCGTCGGCGCTATCGTCGAGGGCACTGTGACCAAGCTTGTCCCGTTCGGCGCTTTCGTCGACCTGGGCGAGGGCATCGAGGGCCTGGTGCACATCTCCGAGATGGCCAACAAGCACGTCGATCAGCCTTCTCAGGTCACCCATGTGGGCGACAAGGTTCAGGTCAAGGTCATGGAGATCGACCTCGACCGTCGTCGCATCTCCCTGTCCATGAAGTCCGCTGCTGAGACTCTGGGCGTCGAGATCGAGGTCACCCCGCTGCCTTCCGAGAAGAAGGACGAGGAGACCGACGCCGAGTAAATCGGTTTGACGATCACTTGTTTTAAGGGATCCGTCCGTAATGGACGGGTCCCTTTTTGTTTTGCGAGCGAAACGGCAGCTTGCCGCTGGGTCGTCCGTTAGCTATTGAGTTGTCGCGGCATGAAAAAAGCCGACATCCCGCCTCGGGGAGGAGGCGGGAACGCACCGAGTAGACGGAGGGGTGCGGAGCGCGGTCGCGTCTCGACTGACGACGTTGCCCATCGACGGGACTATTGTAACGCATGGGCGGTTCTTGGTTTATCGTGTCGAGCTCGCCCATCGTGTCATCGCTTGCGGTGGCGGTGTGCTACACTCTTGCACTGCTGAGTGGGCCAGACGGTCGCGCGATGTGCTGCTTGCAGCACGCGTGAGGAAAGTCCGGGCTCCAGAGGGCGGGATGCCGGCTAACGGCCGGGCGGAGTGATCCGACGGAAAGCGCCGCAGAAAAGAAGACTCCCACCTGCGCCGCAAGGCGTAAAGGGAAAAGCTGAAACGGTGGTGTAAGAGACCACCAGCGTCGTGGTAACACGGCGGCTTGGCAAGCCCCATCCGGAGCAAGCGCGAATAGGAACGCTATGGGCCGGCCCGGTCCGCGTTCGGGTAGCGTGCGTGGAGCTGCACGGTAACGTGCAGACAAGATAAATGACCGTTCACGACAGAACCCGGCTTACAGGCCCACTCAACATTTTTGTTACCCTGACAATCGGTATATGGTCCTTGCCGTATTATTGAGGCTGTTTGTTGCTTTGCTTTTGTTTGAGGGGCTTTGTTGGACAGCTATTTTACTTTGCAATCGAATGTTGAGGCTACAGGCGAGTTTGTCGACCGCAAGAGTCGGTTTATTGCCCAGCTAGTCCATATTGAGTCCGAGGACGAGGCAAACGTCTTTATCGAGATGATTCGCAAGCGCCATTACGATGCTCGCCATAATGTGCCCGCTTGGATATTGGTCGACGGTCGTGAGCGTCAGAGCGATGACGGTGAGCCGAGCCGCACGAGCGGTATGCCCACACTCGAGGCGCTTCGCGGTGCGGGGCTCAAAAATGTTTGCTGTGTGGTGACGCGCTATTTTGGCGGCACGTTGTTGGGACCAGGTGGTCTGGTGCGTGCCTATACGGCGGCGACGCAGGCGGCCGTTGCGGCGGCGCAAGAAGCCGGGCAGATCGTTGAGATGACGAGTGTTGTGCCTGTTGACGTGCATGTTTCCTATCCGCAGTATGAGCAGGTGCTTCGTCTTGCCCAAGATTCCGGCGCCAAGGTTTCGGATACCGATTACGCGGATGTTGTGACACTTCATTTGGTGTTTAAGGCGGGGGAGCAGGAGCCGTTTTGCGCAAAGATGCGCGAGCTTATGGCGGGTCGCGAGGATGTTGAGGTCGGCGCTCCCGAGTTTGCCGAGTTTTAACGACGACGGGCGGCGTGCTCTAGGGTGAATCCCAGGCGCGCCGGCCGTCGTTTTTTTGTTGCCTTCGTTTACTCAGCGAGCTGCTTCAACACGTCGCAGGCGATCTCGACGGCGTCGTCGATGCAGCCGGGGCAGCTGCGGAGCGGGCCCTGGTCTGATCCGATGCCCTTAAGCGTGCCGCAGATGGTCGTCGTGTTCTTCTCGCCAAAACGCTTGGCGATCTCGCGTGAGAGCTTGTAGGTCTGCCCCTTGGTCTTGGGGTTCTCCATGCCGTCGCTCATTACAAAGCCCATGATGGCCACGGCGCCCGAGATGGCGCCGCAGGTCTCGGTCATGCCGCCCATGCCGGCACCGAAGCCCTCGGTGAGGGTGAAGGCAGTCTCGGGGTCGAGTCCGACGGCGGGTGCGAGCGTGCAGGCGACGGCCTGCGCGCAGTTAAACCCGCGGGCGTGGTATTCAGCGGCCTGAGCCTGGCAAGCGGCGGTGTCGAGCCGGGTGGTATCGATCTGTTTCATCGGTGTCTCCTTGGTCACGGTGTACCCGCCTATGGTACCCTTGCCGCCGCTTTTGCTCAGCGAGACCCCGATGCATATCCGATTGTTTTTCGCTATCGAACACAATCTTTCAGATTTGGGACAAATAAACCCGATTACTTTGTCCCATAACCTACTTGAAGGATGGGTTGAGAGGGGTGCGGGGTAGCGGTATCGTGAACCGAATAAAACAAAACCCGAGCAAGGGAGTCAGATATGAGCGAGCAGACCATCGGTACCACGTGTGTTCAGGGCGGCTATCGTCCGGGCGATGCGGAGCCGCGTCAGGTGCCCATCTACCAGTCCACTACGTGGAAGTACGACACGTCCGAGCATATGGGCAAGCTGTTCGACTTGGAGGAGTCGGGCTACTTCTACAGCCGTCTGCAGAACCCCACCTGTGACCTCGTTGCCGCTAAGATCTGCGAGATGGAGGGTGGTACCGCCGCGATGCTCACAAGCTCGGGCATGGCTGCGAACTTCCTTGCGATCTTTAACGTGGCCGGTGCCGGCGATCACGTGGTCGCGAGCTCTGCCATCTATGGCGGTACGTATAACCTGCTCGCCCACACCATGGGACGTATGGGCCTGACCTGCACCTTCGTTGCTCCCGACTGCACCGACGAGGAGCTGGAGGCCGCTTTCCAGCCCAACACCAAGCTCGTCTTTGGCGAGACCATCGCCAATCCCGCCCTTGCCGTGCTCGACATCGAGCGCTTTGCCAAGGCCGCTCACGACCACGGCGTGCCGCTGATGGTCGACAACACCTTCCCGACGCCTGTGATGTGCCGTCCCTTTGAGTGGGGCGCCGACATCGTCACGCACTCCACCACCAAGTACATGGATGGACATGCTGCCTACCTGGGCGGCGTGATCGTCGACCACGGCCAGTTTGACTGGATGGCCCATGCGGACAAGTTCCCGGGCCTCACCACGCCCGACGAGAGCTACCACGGCGTGACGTATGCCGAGAAGTTCGGTCGCGAGGGCGCCTTCATTACCAAGGCCACCGCGCAGCTCATGCGCGACCTCGGCCCTATGCAGAACCCGCAGGCGGCGTTTTTCCTGAACAGCTCGCTCGAGAGCCTGCATGTGCGCATGCCGCGTCATTGCGAGAACGGCCTGGCCGTTGCCAAGTTCCTGCAGAGCCATCCCAAGGTGCGCTTCGTGAGTTATCCGGGCCTGGAAGGCGACAAGTACTATGACCTGGCTCAGAAGTACATGCCCAACGGTACCTGCGGTGTCGTGAGCTTTGGCTTTAACGGTGGTCGCGCGGCGGCCGAGACCTTTATGAAGAGCCTCAAGCTCGCCCAGATCGCCACGCATGTGGCTGACGCCCGCACCTGCTGCCTGCATCCCGCTAACGCCACGCACCGCCAGATGAACGATGAGGAGCTCATCGCCTGCGGCATTTCCGCCGACATGGTGCGCCTGTCGTGCGGTCTCGAGGACACGGCCGACCTGATTGCCGACCTTGAGCAGGCGCTCGAGCAGTGCTAGGCTAGCGTTCGCATAAGTCGCCGATGCCGACAGAGGGCTTCGGCGACCTTTACGTTCCGATTCCGTAGGCGGGACCCCAATCGCGGCTGTTTGCAGGCGATTGGGGCCCCGTTTTTGCGTTGCGCCACTCGAAAGGATGGACATGGATAAAACCGCAGAGCAGCTGCGCCGCGAGCGCATTGCCCTTGAGTGCGACACCCACGGCAAGAACAAATGGGCGATTCTGTTTACGGTGCTCATTATGACGTTTATGGCGTGTCTGGATTCGACCGTCGTGACCGTGGCGCTGCCCGTGATGCAAAAGGAGCTGGGCGTGGGCCTCGATCGCATCCAGCTGGTGAGCTCGGTGTATCTGCTTGCGACATGCGTGGCTATGTTGCCGTTTGGCCGTCTGGGCGACGTGCGCGGCAAGGTGAATGTTTTCCAGCTGGGCGTCATCGTCTTTACGGTCGGCTCGCTGCTGTGCGGCCTTTCGGCTTCGCTCGAGGTTCTTATCCTGGCACGTATTGTTCAGGGCGTCGGTTGCGCGGCGGCCATGGCTAACAACATGGGTATCATCACCGAGTCGTTTCCGGCGCGCGAGCGCGGTCGTGCCATGGGTATCCTCGCGACCTTCGTGGCCCTCGGCATGATGTGTGGCCCCGTGCTCGGCGGCATGCTGGTGGCAAGTTTTCCCTGGGAGAGCATCTTCCTCATCAACCTGCCCATTGGCGTCATCTCGTTTATCGTGGGGCTCTACACGCTGCCGCATGTTAAGCCGGAGGCCGGCAAGCGTCCCATGTCCATGATCGAGGCTGCTCGTCGCTGCTTTGCAAATTCGGCCTTCACCATCAACCTAGCCTGCATGCTCATCGTGTTCGTTGGCATTGGCGCATCCGAGTTTATTCTGCCGTTCTATTTCCAGGATGCCCATGGCTTTAGCTCCGATATTTCCGGACTACTCTTTTTGGCGCTGCCGATGGTGAATGCCTTTATCGGCCCGCTTTCGGGTACGGTTTCGGACCGTGTAGGCTGCGAGGGCCCCACGGCGGTCGGCCTGGGCGTGTACGTATGCGGTCTCTTTGCGGTAAGTACGCTTGACGAGCACTCTTCCATCCCAGTGATCGTGTGCTGTGTCGCGTTTATGTCGTGCGGCACGTCGATTTTCCAGAGTCCCAACAACTCGCTGTACATGGGTTCGGCTCCGCGCGAAGCGCTCGGCTTTGCGGGCAGCCTGGGCAGCCTGGCGCGCTATGCGGGTATGGCAGTGGGCATTACGGCGGCGTCGCATATCCTGTATGGGCAGATGAGTGTGGCGATGGGCGAGGCCGTGACCAGTTTTGTTGCAGGCCGTCCGGATGTGTTCCTGTTTGGTTTCCGTTCGGTGTTCTACGTGCTCATGGCTGTGGCGGCAGCGACCGTCATAACGCGGCTTCTCGCCTTTTGCCATTTGCTCTTCG
>CALEDY010000025.1 GCA_937949355.1 uncultured Collinsella sp.
AATCCATCGTGGGCAGGCAGTTCACGGCGCTTGCCAACCTGATTGAGCGCATGAAGGCCGCCGATGAGGGCAGCGCCTCCAAGACCGAGTGGTGGCCCGCCCCGGAGCTTACCGACTGGATTTACAGCGCGCTTTCGGGCGCCGATGCCGCCAGCGCGCGAACCTTCGATAAGAACATACGCCTGTCGCGCAGCAAGACCACCGTGGGCGTCAAGAGCCTGCTGCAGAGCGTGCAGGGCCAGGTCAGGGGCACGCGCAAGGCGGCGAGCGACGAAAACTGGTTTAAGAATGTGCCGTGCGTGGTCTCGGACGTGTTCCAGGCGCTGTGGCGCGACAAACCCGTGACGGCACTCAAAGCCATGCTCGCCGTCGCCGAGGCGTTGCCCGATTGCGCCCTTGGAGGCCTTGACGGTCAGGCTCGTCGCCAGGCGGAGACCGCCCTGCTGCGACATGCCATCGACATCCTTATGAACGATGCTCGCGCGCTCGACGTGTCGCAGGCCGCGACCGTGCCCGTGCTCGACGACGTTCGTACCAAGGTGGACAAGCGCGGCACCGCATACGATTACGAGACCTACGAGGTCGACCGCGCGCCGCGCGCCCAGGTGCGCTTTGCGTCGCTTGCCGATGCGGCAGCCCTGCGCCCCGACAGCTACGATGCCGTGCTGTTTGCCGACGTCGATCTGGACAGTTACCCGCTCTCACATGAGGAGGGCCCGCTAGCTATGCTGACGGCCGAGCTGGGGCGCAGCGGCGTGACGCTTGAGCCCGCGGCCCTGCTGCGCGTGCGCTTTGGCCGCGCGATGCAGGCGGCACGCGGCCCCGTTGTGCTCGCCCGCGTGACCCACGATCGCCAGGCGCGCGAGTGCTATCCGGCTGCCGTGTGGACCGAGTTGCGGGCGCATGCCGAGGCCGCTGGCGCCGCCAAGGTTGCGTGCGTGGGCGAGGGCGGTATCGTCGCCGATTTTGATCCAGCGGCCGGCGAGGGCATCGAGTGCAGACGCGTCGCGTGCGAGGCTCCTCAGCATTTGAGTGAGGCGGCTGCGCCGTACCTGGTCCTGCGTCGCCGCGATGGCGAGGACGAGAACGCGCCGCTCGTGCCGCGTCTGACGTCCGCCTCGCAGATTGAGGCGTACTCGACGTGCCCGCTGTGCTGGTTCGTGTCGTATCGCGTGAAGCCCCAGTCCATTGATGCGGGCTTTGGAAATATGGAGAAGGGCAACTTTGTCCACGATGTGCTGGAGCACCTCCATGCCCGCCTGCCCCAGGTGGGCATGGAGCGCGTGACGCCCGAGAATCTGCCGCGCGCTCAGGAACTGCTGCGCGAGGAATTTGACGAGACGCTGGCCGAGCACGCCGGCAAACGCGGCACGGAGGGCCCGCTGGTGCCGCTTTCTGCGGTGGAGGAGCGTCAGGTGGTCGAGATCTTGCCGCAGCTGGAGGGCGTGCTTGCCTACGAGTCCGAGGCACTTGCCCCCTTTGCCCCGCGCTACCTGGAGTTCGCCTTCAATGAGCTCAAGGTCGAGTATGCCGGTTGGCCGCTTGGCGGGCGCATCGATCGCGTGGACGTGGATGCCGAGAATCGTGCCGTGGTGATCGACTACAAGCATCGCACGGGCGTTGAGGAGTTTAAGCTCGCCGACCCTACGGTGCGCGACGAGGAATCGGGCACGGCGCCCATCGACGATCCGCGCTGGTTGCCGCCACATACCCAAACGCTTATCTACGCCCAGGCCATGCGCCGGGCGCTGGATTTGGACACCCGCGCGGCGCTCTACTTTTCGACCAAGGGCGGCAAGCCGGCGTTGCGTGGTGCCGCGAGCGCCGAGCTGCTTGAGGAAGAGCGCGGCGACGGTCGCATCCCGGGCCTTAAGAAAGGTTTCCCCGGCGAGGGTGGCAGTATGGACTTCGATGCGCTGCTCGATCGCGTGGAGGCCGGCATCGCCGAGCGCCTGCGCGAGCTCGAGGCGGGCGACGTTGCCGCCGTCGACCCGACGTCGGCTCAGGCCGCGCATGCGCGCTGCTCGTATAACCACGAAGGAACGTTTGTAAGGAGGGACGTGTAGACCATGGATCTTTCGACTTTGATGCCGCAACAGCTGCAGATCGTCAAAACGCTCGACCGTCCGCTGTTTGTCTCGGCGGGCGCCGGTTCGGGCAAGACCTTTACCCTCACGCGCCGCATCGTCTATGCGCTCTCGCCCGAATCCGGTCCGTTCGTTGAGCATCTGGATCAGGTGCTCGCCATCACCTTTACCAAAGATGCCGCGGCCGAGATCCGTGACCGCGTGCGTCGTGCGCTTATCGACGAGGGCATGGACGAGGAGGCCCTGACCGTCGACGACGCATGGATCTCGACCATTCACGGCATGTGCTCGCGTATCCTGCGCGCGCACGCGCTGGAGCTGGGTATCGATCCCGAGTTCACGGTGCTCACCGATACCGACGAGCTTATGGACCAGGCTGTTGAGCATGTGCTGGCCCGCGCGACGGCGCCCGATGCCGCCCCCGAGCTCGCCGCTTCGCTTAAAAGTCTCTACGCCTGGTATCCCATGGCGGGTGAGGGCGGCCCCTTTGGCGCCGGCACCACCATCAAGGGTCTGGTGCGCGAGCTGCTGGAGCTCTCGAGCCAGCTGCCGGGCGGTATGGACGACGTGTGCGTGGCTCGCGGCCAGGCCGATACCTCGGCCCTTGCCGATGCCTATCGATCGGCGTTGGGTGCGAGCAAGGCGGCGACCGAAAAGGCGCAGGTGGCACTCGACGCCATCGATGCGTTCGAGGCGAGTGGCAAGACCGTGGCCGATGCGGCGCGACTCATGATGTCGTGCACCATGCCACGTGCGAGCAAGGCGTTCCCCAAGGAGCAGGTCGAGCTGCTCAAGGCCGAGGCTGCCGATGCATTTATCAATATCGTGCTTGCCTGCGGCGGCCCGGCGCTCGATGCGCTGGTGGGCCTGGCCCGTTCTGTGGAGGCCGAGTACCGCGCGCTCAAGGCCAGCCAGTCCGCCCTCGACAACAACGACCTGCTGCGTATGGCCTACGAGGCCCTGCGCGACTATCCCGCCATCCGGGCCGCCTACGAGGGCCGCTTTAAGATGGTCATGATCGACGAGTTCCAGGATACCGACCAGATGCAGGTCGACCTGATCCGCTATCTGACGGGCGCGGGCGAGCGCGCGCTGTGCACCGTGGGTGATGCGCAGCAGTCGATCTATCGCTTCCGCGGCGCCGAGGTCGAGGTCTTCCGCCGCCAGGAGCGCAAAGTGGGCGCTTCGGGTGCGACCGAGGCGGCGGTCGACGCTGGTGCAGCCGCCGAAGCCCCCGCCGGCGAGCTCGTCAAACTCGTGCGCAACTTCCGCAGCCACGACGAGGTGCTGCGCTATGTGGCGCGCGTCTTCGATGGTGACGACGGTGGCCTGATGCAGGGCTTTTTGGATCTTGAGGCAAGTGACGGGCGCAAGGATACGCTGGTGGCGAACGCCTCGCGTCGTCAGGCGCTCTTTGTCGCCGGCGGCAGCACGCAAGAGCGCACGCAGGCCAAGGCCCGCGCAATCGCGGAGCGGTTCCGCTCGCTTGCCGATGCTGGCCAGCCTCAGGGCGGCATGGTGCTGCTGCTAGGCCGCATGACCAATGCCGACGTCTATGCCCAGGCTTTCCGCGACCAAGGGCTCGACTGCGTCATCGCGGGCGGCTCGGTCTTTGCGCAGGCTGCCGAGGTGCAGACGGTCCGCTCCCTGGTCTGCGCGCTCGCCAATCCGGCCGATACCGCGCAGGGCCTCATGCCGCTGTTGGCCTCGCCGATGTTTGCCCTGGGCGCCCAGGAGTTTCTGGCGCTGGCGACCAAGGTCGATGACCAGACAGGGGAGACCTCGCGCCGCAACATCGATGCCGGCATCATGAGCGATTCCGATGTGCCGGGTCTGCAAGACCTGCCGCTCGTGACGCGCGCCCGCGAGGTGCTGCGTTATGCGCTTCGTCGCGTGGGCCGCGATTCGTTCGCAGCGATCGCGCGCGACGTGGTCAACACCTCGGGCTGGTTCGTGCGCCTGGTGCAGCGTGGCCCCGAGGGCAAAGCCATTGCCGCCAACGTGCTCAAGGCGCTCGATGCCGTTGCCGAGGCGGAGGCCGAACTCGGTAACTCGCCGCGTTCCATCGCGCTCGCCTTCGACCGCTTCCTCGCGGGCAAGGAGGCCCCGGGTGCCCTCAACGAGGAGGGCGACGGCGCGGTGCGCATCATGACCGTGCACGCGTCCAAGGGCCTGGAGTATCCGGTCGTGGCGGTCGCCGAGTGCTTTGGCGTGCGCAAGTCGTCCGGTGCGGCCCAGATGGGTCGTGTCGACGGCGGAGCGCAGGTCGTGGCGCTGCCGGCACGCTTCGACGGCGTCAAGCTCGCCGACGGAACCTTCGTGAAAGGCGATGACGTCAAAAAGCAGTTTGAGCACGCGTTTAAGGGCAAGGGCACGTCACTATGGTTGCCGCCGGAGCT
This sequence comes from uncultured Collinsella sp., assembly GCA_937949355.1. GTDB lineage: Bacteria > Actinomycetota > Coriobacteriia > Coriobacteriales > Coriobacteriaceae > Collinsella. The sequence continues at coordinate 4,487 of CALEDY010000025.1, forward strand.
CATGGAAGATGTGTGCGCGACAGGTTCTCCCGCCGAGGCGTTCGCTCGTCTACGCAACGACGACCTTCAGCTTTCGCTCGAGGAGCGGGCCCGCCTGCTCTACGTTGCCATGACGCGCGCACGCGAGCTGGTCATTCTGGCGATGGACGCCGGCGTGAGCCGCGGCAAGGTGACGGCTCCGACCTTTGACGTCGAGACCGATTTGACCTACGACGTGCTGCGCCGTATTCTGCCGACCGACGCTCTGGATATGCCGCAGCTCGATGCCGACCGCTTGATGTTCGACAACTCTCAGCCGGGCGACTACGAGTTCATATCGTTGGCTAATTTTACCTTTGGCGAGCAGGCGTTTGAGGCCAACGCATCGCTCGATGCCGAGGGCAGGCTTGTCCGTGGCGATGCGGCGGCGGAAGGCGCCGGTGCAGATGTTCGCGCCGCCGTTCCCGGTCCTGCCGACCCCGAACCCGATGCATTTGAGCTCGTGTATCCCCAAGCAGTAGGCGTTCGCGTGGGTACCTGCCCGTATCCTGTGCGCGATTCGTACAGCTATTCATCGATTGCCGCGGCGCTGCATGCCGAGGCCGAGGACCGTGCCGCCGAGGCGCGCGTGCCCATGGACGAGGCAGGCGATGATGCGGAGTCGGATGGCTCCGAGATGACGGATGCAGACGTGGCCGCCACTGAGCCCACCGGCAACCCCATGGCACTGGGCTCGGCCTTCCATGCCGCCTGCCAGTGGCTCATCGAGATGGGCGCCGACGAATTGCCCATCGCCCGCGCCGATGCACTGACGCGTCTGTGGCATCTGACGCCGGAACAGCGCGATCGCTTCGACACTGCCCTGGATCGTTGGCTCAAGTCGGCAGTTCGCGCCGAGCTGCTCGCGTGGCCGTGCGTGCGTGCCGAGGTGCCGTTCTTCTCGCTGGGCTGCGAAGACGAGGACATCGCCCGCTACGGTGCGTATGCCGAAGGCGCCATCGACGCCTTGGCAACGAACCCGGCAGATCCATCGCGTGCACTGGTCATCGACTACAAGACGGGCGGCACGCCGGACGAGACGCCAGACCAGTTGCTCGAGAAGCACGCCCTGCAGGCGCGCGTCTATTCGGACGTTCTGCACAAGGCGGGCTTTGAGACGGTAACGGTCAAGTTCGTCCGCGTGGAGCAGCCAGACCCAACCCTCTTCGTCGAACCCGCCGAGCCCCAGGTGGTCACTTACAACCTCTAGCCTCAATAACTTGCGGTGGAATACGGACTGTTTTGGCCAGAAAAGCCGCTAAACAGTCCCTATTTCACCGCAACTGAGAGAGAGGGGGGGGTGGACAGTGCTGCCCGATCGCTCTGATCGCTAACCCGTGTGGGTTTGGCTAGGTTCGGGTGGCGTCCGCGCCGTGCGGTAAAATCGTTCAGTCAGAACACGAACCCGCATCGGAGCTCATCACATGGCATTCGTCCATCTGCACAATCACACTGTTTTCTCCATGCTCGACGGCGCAACCCGTATCCAGGATATGGTCAACCGTGCCGTTGAGCTTGGCATGCCCGCCGTGGCCATTACCGACCACGGCTACATGTACGGCGTGCCCGACCTGGCGCTGGCCTGTGACGCCGTCAACCACAACACGCCCGAGTACAAAACGTGGAGCCACGATAAGGCCTTCTTGGAAAAGGACCGCCGTGACGAGCTGGTGGAACCCGACCCCGAGGCAAACCCGCGCGAGCATGCCCAGTATGTGAAGGACATGGCCATGTGGGACGAGAAGGGCAACATCGACGAGCTCAAGCCGCCTCTGGTCATCAAGCCCATCTTTGGCTGCGAGGTTTACTTTACGCCGGACGAGACGCTCGCCCGCGACCATAAGCCCGAGCTTTACCACATGATCCTTCTTGCTAAGGACCAGGAGGGCTACGTTAACCTGATGCAGACGGTTTCCGAAGCCGCCGTGCAGGGCTTTTACTACAAGCCGCGCGTGACGCTCGACAACCTGCGCCGCCACGCCAAGGGCATGATCTGCACCAGCGCCTGCATCGCGGGCATCATCCCCAAATACATCGACCGCGGCGACATGGAAGGCGCCATCAAGTGGGCCGAGACCTTCCGTGACACCTTCGAGCCCGGCGACTTTTATATCGAGATCCAGGAACACGGCATTACCACCGACAACGGCCTGACCGACGAGCAGATGGACCGCACGCTCATCGACATCGCCAAACAGGTGGGCGTCAAGGTCATCGCCACCAACGACTTCCACTACCTGCGCCGCGAGGACGCGCCCGTACAGGACGTCATCATGTGCATTGGCATGAACGCCAAGGTTGACGACCCCAACCGCATGCGCATGACCGGCTCGGAGTTTTACATGAAGACTGAGGAGGAAATGCGGGCGATGTTCCCGTATTGCCCCGAGGCCTGCGACAACACGCTCGAGATCGCCGATAAGTGCTACGTCGAGCTCGACTGGGACTCCATCATCCTGCCGCGCTTCCCGCTGCTCGATCCCGGCGAGACGCACGAGAGCCAGTTCCGCCGCGAGTGCGAGAAGGGCCTGCGCCAGCACTACGGCGACGACTGGGCCACGCGCGAGATCGGTGGCGTCAACATCAAAGAGCGCTTTGAGTACGAATACAAGGTCATTTGCGACAAGGGCTTTGCCGCCTACTTCCTCATCGTTGCCGAGTACGTGCAATGGGCCAAGGACAACGGCATCGGCGTCGGCCCCGGCCGTGGTTCGGCCGCCGGCGCCATCGTCGCCTACGCCATGAACATCACCGCGTTCGACCCGCTTGAGAACGGCCTGATGTTCGAGAGGTTCCTGTCCCCGCAGCGTACCGAGATGCCCGATATCGATATGGACTTCGACGATGAGCGGCGCCTCGAGGTCGTGGAGCACGTTCGCCAGCTCTACGGCCCCGAGAAGGTCACGCACGTCATCACCTACTCGACCATCAAGGCCAAGCAGGCCATCAACGACGCCGCGCGCGTCCTGGACTACCCGGTCTACATGGGCCAGCGTCTGTCCAAGATGGTCTCGAGCGACCCCAAGGTCAAGCTCAAGCAGGTGCTCGACAAACAACCCGGTAAAGAGGATCTGTTTAACCCCGATTTTGCCGAGGCCTATAAAAAGGACGACGACGCCCGCCGCATCATCGACACGGCGCTCTCGATCGAGGGTCTCACCCGTGGCGAGGGCGTGCACGCGTGCGCCGTTCTGATCTGCCGTGACCCCGTCAACGAGCACGTGCCCACTAAGCTCGATACCAAAGGCGGCGTCGAGATTACCCAGTACGAGGGCCATACCGTTGCCGACATGGGCCTGCTCAAGATGGACTTCCTAGGCCTGCGCACGCTGACGGTTATCTCCAAGGCCAAGGCAAACATCAAAAAGAACTTCGGCATCGACATCAAAGAGGAAGAGATTCCCTTTGACGATCCCGAGATCTTTAAGCTCATGGGCTCCGGTCACACCGCCGGTGTCTTCCAGGTCGAGTCCGCCGGCATGACGGCCACGATCAAGAACATGAAGCCCACCGAGTACAAGCACGTCGTGGCATTGATCGCTCTGTACCGCCCGGGCCCGCTGGGCGCCGGCATGGTTTCGTCCTACATCAACCGTATGAACGGCAAGGAGCCGGCCGTCTCCTACGACGACCGTCTGGACGACATCCTGGGCGAAACCTACGGCACCATGGTCTACCAGGAGCAGGTTATGCTCATCTCCGTCGAGATGTGCGGCTTCTCCAAGGGCGAGTCGGACTCGCGTATCCGTAAGCCCGTGGCTAAGAAAAAGATCAAGCTGCTCACGTCGACGGTGCTCCACTGGGAGGATGGCTCGGACGAGACCACCTACGACCACTGGATGAACGGCGCTATCAAGAACAACTACACGCGCGAGGTCGCCCAGAAGATTTGGGACGATGTTCTCGAGTTCGCATCTTACGCCTTTAACAAGTCGCACTCTGCCGGCTACGCCATCTTGGTTATGCAGACGGCGTGGCTCAAGGCGCACTATCCGCACGAGTACATGGCGGCCGTTCTGACGTCCTATACGGGTAAGACCGACAAAATCGTGCACTACGTCTCGGCATGCCGTCACGACGGCATCCCCGTGCTTTCGCCAGATGTCAACGAGTCCGGCACCGAGTTCACGGCTACCAAGGAAGGCGTGCGCTTTGGTCTGGCCGGCATCCGCGGCGTGGGCACCGGCGTGGCGCAGGCGATTATCGCCGAGCGCGAGGCGGGCGGTCCGTTTAAGACGCTGCACGACTTTGTCGAGCGCGTGGACTCGAGCCAGGCCAACCGTCGCGTGATTGAGTCGCTCATCAAGGCAGGTGCCTTCGACTCCACGGGGTATCCGCGTCGCCAGATGATGCACTTTGTGGATAAGAACAACCCCGAGAACATCATCGATGCCGCGGTGAAGCGCCAGAAGGACCGCGCGAGCGGCCAGACCTCGTTCTTCGATATGTTTGGCGACGTTGAGGGCTCGGGCTTCGAGGTCAGCGTGCCCGATCCGGACGGCCAGGAATGGGACCGCCACCTCAAGCTGAGCCAGGAGAAAGAGGTTCTGGGCATCTATGTCTCGGACCACCCGCTGCGCCCGTTTGAGTATGCGCTAGCCAAGGCGCGCGACTTTTCGTTCTCGCAGATCGATACCGGCTACGAAGTCCAGAATCCTACGGGCGGCACCATCAACCAGGAGATTCCCGAGGGCAAGGCGCTGTGGTGGGCCGGCATGGTCTCGAGCGTGTCCAAGCGCGTGACCAAAAACGGCGACCCCATGGGCATCGTGCAGCTCGAGGACATGGAAGGCGAGGCCACCGTCGTGGTGTTCCCCAAGACCTATAAGGAGGCCGAGGGGTACCTGTACGGCGAGGTCGATCCCGAGACAGGCGCGCAGCTGTCCGACGCCTTTGTGCGCATCAAGGGCAAGCTCGAGCGCTCGGACCGCGGTGACCAGATCATCGCGCAGGAGATTGTGCCGCTGGAGCTCAACGAGGAGAATAACAAGCCCAAGGTGTTTGAGGTCATGGTGCCCAACAGCCGCTTTAGCCAGGGCAATATGGCGCGTCTTGCCACGGTGCTCACCGCTAACCCGGGTGGCGATCGCGTGGAGATCTTTATCGAGCAAGTGGACGGGCGCGTGCTGCGCGCCGAGGTGCCTGCTAAGGTCAACGCGCGCTCGATTCCGCTGCTGGCCGAGGCCAAGGCGATCGTGGGCAACCAGGGCCGCGTGACGGTGATCTAAGCTACCCCGGGTGAGATTGGAGGAAGTGATGGCACAGGGGACGTTTGTGCAGGCGCTTCGCAAAGAGGCGGCACTGAGCGGCACCTTTATGAAGGGCCGCTCGCTCATGCTCAACGGCGCCGTGCTGTCGATCGAGGACAGCGGCTCGCGCTTCTCCAAAAACGTGACGGTCGAGGGCTCGGTGCGCGGCTCGCGCGGTGACCTGTACAAGACGCGCGTGGCGCTCGACATGGACGAGCACGAGGTGATCGACTACGACTGCGATTGCCCCGCTGCCTATCGCTACCCTGGCATGTGCAAGCACGCCATCGCCACGGCGCTTGCGTATCTGGACGCCAGCGGTATTGAGCCTGTTGAGGGACTGCGCACGCCGGTTCGTACGTTTACGGCGCAGCCGAAACAGCCCGCGCGCACCGCGCCCAAAGCGCCGGCCGTCAACCCCAACTTTCCCTTTCCTGCGCCCGTCCCCACGAGTCCCAGCCTCATGGCGGCACTCTCCGACCTTTCGGACGCGCGCATGGATGAGTTGGCGGGCATGCGCCGCAAGCTCGCCGGCACAGTCGACCCCGATGCCCCCAAGGCGGTATTGGAGCCCTCGCTGGTGCCGTACTACAATCCGCTGTTTGCCGACCGCTTTAGCTGGGCGCTCGAGCTTCGCATCCGCTGTGGCTCGGTGTCCTACGTGGTCAAGGATATCGACGGCATGGCCGATGCCTATGTCCGAGGCGGCACCTTCTCGTACGGCAAGAAGCTCACGTTTGTCCATACGCCCGAAGCCTTTGACGAGGTTTCGGTGCGCCTGCTCGACCTTGTTGTGGCAACGGTTGTGTATCTGAGCGACATCACGAGTTCGCGTTCGGCGTCGTACGATTTTGCACGCAGCGGCTTTGTCGCCGAGCGCCAGCTGCCGCTGTCCGAGCATGACATCGTATACATGCTGGACTTGCTACGTGGCCGGACCATTTCCTTTGAGCCCGCCTGGTCGCGGGGAACGACGACGCATCGTTCCTACGAGGTAGCGGTTGAGTCGTCGCCGGTGGGGGAGGACGAGGCCTCGGCAAAACAACCACCGCTCCTTGCCGCCAAGATCGCGCCGGCGGCCGGTGGCAGCTACGACCTGCGCCTGCCTGCCGATATGTACTGCTTTGCCTCGGGCGACGTTGCCTATTTGGTCGACACGCACCGCGCGCGCCGCGCCGATGCGGCGTTTGCCCAGCATGCCGCACTGTTTCTGTCGCGTCTGTTGCCCTGTCGCACGCCGGTCCATATCGCCGCCGAGCAGGTGGGCGAATTCTGTCGCATGGCGCTGCCCATTTTGCGCGACTACACCGACCTTACCGCGCCCGCTGCGCTCGATACCGTGGCGCCCGAGCCGAGCTTTGCCATGGCGATTGGCGTCGACGATAGGCTCGTGACCTGCAAGATTACGGTTAGCTACGGCGACTGGTCGGCAGATCTCTTTAGCCTGGGTGCTCCGGGAAGCCCCTTCGAAGACCAGCGCCCGGGCGTGCCGCCGCGCGATGAGGTGGCAGAGTTTCGCGTTATGGACACGGCTGCCATGTACTTCGATTTCCACGAGGGCGGCCTGGCGTTTGAGGAACGCGATGACGAGAGCCTGTTCTGCCTGCTTACCGAGGGTCTGTCTGCCCTGTCCGAGCTGGGTGAGGTCATGCTCAGCGACCGCCTGCGCCAGATCTCGGTGCGCCCTGCGCCCAAGCTTTCGGTGCGCGCGACCGTCAAGAGCAACCTGCTCGATGTCGAACTGGGCGCGAGCGGTCTTTCGGCGGCAGATCTTGCCATCTATCTGGACTCGTACAAGCGCCACCAGACGTTTGCGCGCCTGACGTCCGGCGACATTGTACGCCTGGACGAGGGTGCCCGCGCCGCGTTTGGTCTTGCCGAGGACCTGGGTGTCGACGCCGTCGACCTGCTCGATGGCGTGTCGCTTCCCGCGTCGAGTACCCTGTTTGTCGATAGCATGCTCGCGCGCACGCCGGCGCTCGAGGCCGATCGCGACGCCGCGTTCCGCCGCACCGTCGAGCGCCTGGATACGCTCGGCAAGATGGACTTTACGGTACCTGCCTCGCTCAAGGCCACACTGCGCGGCTATCAGGTCGACGGCTACCAGTGGCTCGGCTCGCTCGAACACCTGGGCCTCGGCGGCATTTTGGCCGACGACATGGGCCTGGGCAAAACCCTGCAGATGATCGCGCATATCCTGGCGCGCGTGGAAGCGGGAGACGCCAAGCCCACGCTCGTGGTATGCCCCGCGTCGCTCGTGTATAACTGGACTGCCGAGCTGGAGCGCTTTGCGCCTTCGCTCGACGTGTGCGCCATTGTGGACGCCAAGGCTCAACGCCGCGTGCAGATCGCCGGCGTGGCCGAGCATAACGTGGTCGTGACGTCGTACGACCTCATGCGCCGCGATATCGACGAGTATGCCGAGCAGGACTTTGCCCGCGTCGTGCTCGACGAGGCCCAGTACATTAAAAACCCGCTCACGCAGGTGGCGCGCGCCGCCAAGCGCCTGCCGGCCGGCGTGCGCTTTGCCCTGACGGGCACGCCCATCGAAAACCGTCTGTCCGAGCTCTGGAGCATCTTCGACTTTTTGATGCCGGGCCTTTTGGGCACGCGCGAGTCGTTTGCCAAGCGCTTTGAGAGCCCCGTCGAGCACGCCGAGGGCGATAGCGCCGCTCGCCTGCAGGCGCTCGTGTCGCCGTTTGTGCTGCGCCGTGTTAAGGAAGACGTGGTGGCCGACCTGCCCGAGAAGATCGAGGATACCGTCATGGCGCAGCTCACCGGCGAGCAGCGCAAGCTCTACCTGGCCAACCAGGACCGCATTGCCCAGCAGGTGCAGCATCGCGAGGCCAATGAGTTCAAGAAGGACAAGCTCAAGGTGCTTGCCGAGCTCACCAAGCTGCGCCAGATCTGCTGCGACCCGCATCTACACTACGAGGACTACAAGGCGGGGAGCGCCAAGCTCGACGCTTGCATGGAACTCGTGCGCGGCGCGCTCGACGGCGGGCACCACATCCTGCTGTTCAGCCAGTTTACGGGCATGCTCGATATCATCGGCAAGCGCCTGGCCAAGGAGGACATCGGCTTTCTTAAGCTCACGGGCGCTTCGTCCAAGGAGAGCCGCGCCA